>DYKX01000227.1 GCA_020722375.1 Anaerolinea thermophila | reverse complement strand
GGGGCAAAGCCCCCTGAACCCCCATGTCCACGATTTACTGTGGTGCTACCCAATCGGACAGCAGTTGCGATATGGGCTTGTGCCAAGTCGGAATCGGGCGACTGCAAGTCGCAGCAACAAAAACGCAAGCCCGCCGAATGTGGATCTAGTCATCGGGATAAGAAAAAACCTTGCGAAGGTTCTTGAGCTTCGCAAGGTTTTTCTGTCTGACCGATTAGTACTCTGGCATCGGCGGGGGAGCCGGCTTTTCCTTTTCCGGAATTTCCGTGACAAGCGCTTCGGTCGTCAGGATCATCGCCGCGATCGAGGCAGCGTTCTCCAAGCCGCTGCGCGTCACCTTCGCCGGGTCAATGATGCCGCGTTCCACCAGATCGGTGTACTCCTCGGCGAGAACATCAAAGCCGATGTTCGGGTTGGACTTTTCCTTCTGGTGACGGCGTACTTCTTGCACCACCACCGCGCCATCATAGCCAGCGTTCTCGGCGAGTTGGCGCATCGGTTCTTCGAGGGCGCGTTTGAGAATTATCACCCCCGTCGTGACATCGCCGTTCCCCTCGACTTGATTGAGCGCGGGGATGGCGTTGATGAGCGCCACGCCGCCGCCAGGGACGATCCCTTCCTCGACTGCCGCGCGGGTCGCGCTCAGGGCGTCCTCGACGCGGTGCTTTTTCTCTTTCAATTCGACTTCGGTCGCCGCGCCGACGCGGATCACCGCCACGCCACCGGCGAGTTTCGCGAGGCGTTCTTGCAATTTCTCGCGGTCATAATCCGACGTGGTCTTTTCGATTTGCGCCTTGATTTCGTTGATGCGACCCTTGATGTCCTTCTCCGACCCTGCGCCTTCGATGAAGGTGGTATCGTCTTTGGTGGAGATGACCTTGCGGCACTTGCCTAGGTCGCTGATCTGCGCGGTCTCCAATTTGCGTCCCATTTCCTCGGTGATGACGTTGCCGCCGGTAAGAATCGCCATATCGCGCAGCATTTCCTTGCGGCGGTCGCCAAAGCCGGGCGCCTTGACCGCAATCACGTTCAACATCCCGCGCAGTTTATTCAACACGAGCGTCGCCAGCGCTTCGCCTTCCACGTCTTCGGCGACGACGACGAGTTCGCGTTTGCCCATCTGCACCAATTTTTCGAGCAAGGGCACGATATCGGTGTGTGCGGAGATTTTCTTGTCGGTGATCAGGAGGTACGGGTCTTCGAGGATCGCTTCCATCCGTTCGGGATTCGTGACGAAATAGGGGGTGATGTAGCCGCGATCGATTTGCATCCCTTCGACGTATTCGGTTTCGAAGGCGATGCCGGTCTTGCTCTCTTCGACCGTGATGACGCCGTCCTTGCCGACCTTGTCCATCACTTCGGAGAGGAGTTTGCCGATTTCGGGGTCATTCGCCGAGATGGCCGCGACGTGGGCGACATCGTCTTTGCCCTTGACTTGCTTCGCCATCTTTTTGAGTTCTTCGACGACGGCGGCTGCGCCTTTTTCGATCCCGCGCTTGAGGAGCATCGGGTTCGCGCCGGCGGCGACGTTCTTGAGCCCTTCATTCACGATGGTCTGCGCCAGCACGGTTGCGGTCGTGGTACCATCGCCCGCGACATCGTTCGTCTTGGTGGCGGCTTCTTTGAGGAGTTGCGCGCCCATGTTTTCGTACGGGTCTTCCAGTTCGATCTCTTTGGCGACGGTAACGCCGTCGTGAGTGATCGTCGGCGCACCGAATTTCTTGTCGAGTGCGACGTTACGCCCCTTGGGGCCGAGCGTGGTCTTGACGGCATTCGCCATCGCATCAACGCCAATTTTCAATTTTCGCCGGGCGTCTTCGGCGAACGCGAGTTGCTTGGCAGGCATAATCAGTCCTCCTTAGAGTTTGCGTTTCAGTTGTTGTGGTGAGTGCCACGCGACGTCTCGTCTGCGCGTGACGAAGCGTCACTTGGTCAACACGGCGAGGATGTCCTTCTCGCTTAGGATCAAGTACTTTTTGTCGTCAATTTTGATCTCGGTGCCGGAGTACTTGGCGAAGACGACAGTGTCGTTCAGCGCGACTTCCATCTCGACACGCTTTTTGCCATCCTCATCCCAGCGTCCGGGACCAATGGCGACGACTACGCCCTCTTGCGGTTTTTCCTTGGCGGTCTCGGGAAGCAAAATACCACCCGGCGTCACTTCCTCTTTGTCGAGCGGCTCTACAATCACCCGGTCCGCCAGTGGTCGTAGTTTGAGTTTCTTTTCAGGCATACTGAACCCTCCTTGCTGGAATTTTGAGAATAGATTAGCACTCAATTGTCTAGAGTGCTAACGGCTATAATATACACCAAATTTCCAATTTGTCAAGTCCCCGGTAGCACCACAGTAAATCGTGGACATGGGGGTTCAGGGGGCTTTGCCCCCT
>DYKX01000226.1 GCA_020722375.1 Anaerolinea thermophila | reverse complement strand
CCTGTCCTGCGAACGAACCGAGCAGGGCTTTGTCGTTTGCGGAGAAGAGGTCGGGATAATTGCGGAAGATGAAGATTACGCCGATGACCTGCGCGTGCGCCACGAGCGCGATGCCCGTGCCGTTGAGCAGACCCATGCTGACGGTGTAGGTCAAGTTTTTTAACATGCGGTTGAGTTCGGTCACGTCGAGGTCGCGGACTTTTTCTTCGGCGAGCAGGGGCGTGAGGTAACTGAGGAAGGCGGGCGGGATGCCGTGCGCGGCCGCGACGCGCCAGCCCTCGGTCTCTTTGAGCGCGATCAGGCCAGCCTGTCCTGCCAGCATTTCCATGGCGATCTTGAGGATGCGCGCCAGCAGTTTCTCGAGGTCGAGTTCCTCGGTGAGCAGGCGGGCAATTTCGAGCAGGTAGTCTCGTTGACGGACGCGGAAGTCGGGGAGCATTTTGAAATTAGGAATTGTGAATTAGGAATTAGGAATTGTGAGATGCGGGTTAGGAGATAGGAGGTGTGAGGAGCGTGTTCCGTGTGTACCTGTGTACTTGTGTACGTGTTTACCTTCCCCATTTTATCATCCGCAATGGTTTGAAGGCGAAGGGTTTTGTTGGAGGAGGGTTGGATGTGTGTTAACGAAAATGCTCCAAAAACGCGGCCACATTCTCTCCCAACTCATCCGTGTTATATCCGCCTTCCATGATGATCGCGGTCGGGAGGCCAAGCGCGGAAATGCGGTGACCGATTTCGCCGATGCCCTCGCGCGTGAGTTTGAACCTGCCGAGCGGATCGCCGCCGTAGGTGTCCATGCCGAGGGAGATGACAAGAGACGAGGGGGCATAGTCCGAGATTAAAGCAATCGCTTGATTGATTGTGGTGAGGTAGGCAGTGTCATCCGTCCCAGCGGGGAGGGGGAAGTTGCGGTGGAATCCCAGTCCCTCGCCTGCGCCCGTCTCCTGCGCGTAGCCAGCATAGTAGGGATACTCGAAGGCAGGGTCGGCGTGGATGGAGATTGTCAGCACATCGGAGCGCGAGTAGAAAATATCCTGTGTCCCGTTGCCCGCGTGGTAATCCACGTCGAGGATCGTGACTTGTCCGAAGCGCGTCAACCACTGCGCGGCGATGGCGGCATTGTTGAGGAAGCAATATCCGCCCGCGATCTCGCGTCCCGCGTGGTGGCCGGGAGGACGGCATAACGCGAAGGAGGAAGGGGGAGCGATGGATGATGAAATTGTCTCCGCCGCGGAGAGGGCGCAATTGGCGGAGGCGAGCGCGGCGGAGTAGGTGCCTTCCACGATGGGGACGCTTAAATCCAGCAGGAAGAATCCCGCCTTGCCGAGGATGGTTTCTGGCATTTGATCGCGTTTGGCGGCAAAGGTGGCGGGCATGAGCGCGGTCTTGTCAGACGCGGCGGCGGTTTCGGGAGTCGCGGCCAGCCACTCGGTCCAGGCAGAGGCGAGGAAGGTGAGATACTGTTCGGAGTGCACCGCGCGGATCGGGTCGAGTCCAAAGTCGCGCGGCGCGAGAATCTCTGCGTCGTCCATTTTGCGAATCGCTTTCAAGATTCGGTCCATCCGTTCGGGCGATTCGAGATACGGCACGCGCTGTCCGCCGTCGAAGACTTCGAAAGCGGGGTTGTGCAGGCAATGGGTTTTGTCGTAAAATATTTTCATGCCGACATTATATAATACCCACGGTCACAAATTGCGCTTCCCGCCTTCTAAAAAGGCGCAATTTGTGACCGAGTGCGGTATAACCACGGAGGAAACATGGATCTGCAAACTGCTCTGCGCACGCGCGTTTCGGTGCCGAAGGTGACGACCGAAGAACCGCCGCGCGAGACGATTCTTAAATTACTGGAGGCGGGCAACCAGGCCCCGAACCACCACCGCGTGCGACCCTGGCGATTTTTCGTGTTGACGGGTGACGCGCGCACGCGTCTCGGTGACGTGATGGCCGCCTCGTTATTCGACCGTGAGCCTGCCGCGACCCCCGAGCAGTTGGACAAGACCCGCGCGTTGCCTCTGCGCGCGCCCGTGGTCGTCGCCGTCGGCGTGGACGCGCCGCGCGAGGAGCGCATCATCGAGATCGAAAACGTCTGCGCGGCGGCCGCGGCCTGTCAGAACATTCTGCTCGCCGCGCACGATCTCGGCCTCGGCGCCATGTGGCGGACGGGAGTCTGGACGCGCGACGCGAAAGTGAAGGAGTTCTTCGGGCTTTCGCCTGAGCAACACCTGATCGCGTTTCTCTACATTGGATACGCGGCGGGAGAGGTGAAACTCACCGACCGTCCCCCTGTGGATGACCGCGTTCAGTGGATGGAATAAGAACCCATCCGATAAATATTTCGGCTCATGTGTAGAATCTGTGCGACAACGTGACAGTCACTTCCGAAGTGAC
>DYKX01000061.1:8761-16452 GCA_020722375.1 Anaerolinea thermophila | reverse complement strand
TCAACTGCCCATCCATGCTGGGGATGGCAACGATCTCCCGCATGAACCGGATGATGTTCTCGCGATTTTCATTTACCTTTTGTTTGACTTGTTGTACTGTCACGTTTACCTCTGAAGTATGATTTTTCTATCCACCGTTCCCTACGCGGCGAACGATATGGAAATTAAAGTAGCCAGGGATGAAATACGTTTTTGAATAGTCCACGATGGTACCGCTGGCGTTGAACAACTGCGAACTGAAATGCAAAAGCACGTCGCCGCGCTGGATCTCGAGAGCCTTCGCCACATCCGCGGATGCGCCGATGGCGCTGATTGCGGCGCGCGAACCCGTCGGCGGGTTGGAGCGACTCAACAAGTAGTCCAGGACCGAGCCGCTAAACGAGTCGGGGAGATCCTCGGCACGCAGGATCGATTCGGGCAGGGTGTCCACTAAATACGCGGCGGGACGTCCGTTCGTCTGCATCACGCGTCGGATGCGCGTCATGCGCGCGGCAGGTTGAACATCCAGTGCGCGGGCAATTTCCTGGTTGGCAAATATTTTCTCAACATGCAAATCGCTGACCGTCACAGAAAGGTTCATGCGGTTTGCCATCGTCTCCAGGCTTTCCAGCACCTCGAGCCCGCTGTCCATCACGGGCACTTTTCCAACCACAAACGTGCCTGCCCCCTGCCGCCTGCGAATCAATCCCTGCGTTTCGAAGGTGCGCATTGCCTCGCGCAAAGTGGCGCGGCTTACGCCCAATTGTTTTGCCAGTTCGGGCTCGGAGGGAAGTTGCTGCCCGGCAGGCACACGCGAAATCAGGTTCGAAAGTTCGGCGGTCAAGCGTTGAAAAGGGAAGTTCGCCATATTCTCTCCAGTCATTCCAACACAGGGATAAACTTGAAAGTGGTCACATCCAACAGCCCCTTATCCGAAATGCGCAGCTCAGGAATGACCACCAGCCCCAGCAGGCTCAACTGCATGTTTGGATTATTCAACTCACAACCGCAATTTGCAAATTCTTCCAGCACGGCTGCGGCTTTTTTTGCGACCACCTCCGCGCGTTCGGTGGACATCAGCCCCGCGATCTGCAACTCGACCTGGGCGCGGACCTTCCCGTCAATAACGACCACCTGCCCGCCCCCGCTTCGCGCGAGACTGTTAGCGGCCGCGGCCATCGACGCCTCATCCGTCCCGACAACGATCATGTGATGGCTGTCGTGCGCGACGGTGGAGGCGATGGCGCACTTGCGGGTAAAACCAAATCCGCTGACGAGTCCCATCGTGACCGCGCCCGTGCCTTTATGACGCTCGACGAGCGCAACCTTGGCGATGTCGCGCGCCATGTCTGCCTTGATCTCGCCGTTGACGGGTTCCATCTCAAACGTCAAGTGCCGCGTCGGCGCCTGATTCTCGATGACGCCGATCACATTCGCCTTGACCTTCTGTTTTTGACCTTCGACCTTCAACACAAAATCGTCCGCTTTGAGCTCGCGCTTCAAATTGACAGAATTGGTCACCCACTTTGGATGTGAGACGACGGGCAATTCACTCGTCCACTTGCCTTTCTGCGCGATGACCTGTCCCTTCGCGATGACGATTTCGGCGCGAAAGTCGCGCAAGTCTTCCACCAGCAGAATATCCGCCCAGCGGCCCGGGGCGATCATGCCCATCTCGCGCGTCAGGCCGAAATGCTCGGCAGTGTTGATGGTGCACATCTGGATGGCCGTCATCGGATTGAGTCCCATCGCAATCGCGTGGCGAAGGACGCGGTCCATGTGCCCTTCCTGGGTGATGGTTTGAGCATGCGAATCGTCGGTGCAAAGCAGGAAGCGGTGCGAATCGAGTTTATTTTTGGTAATGGCCTTTACCTGTGTCGCCACGTCATGCCAGGCCGAGCCATAGCGAAGCATGGCTTTCATCCCCTGCCGCACGCGGGCAATGGCATCTTCGGTGCGCGTGCCCTCGTGGTCGTCCTCGGCGCCGCCCGCCACGTATCCGTGAAAGGGCAGACCAAGATCGGGCGAAGCGTAGTGCCCGCCAATCGTCTTGTTTGCCGCGTGGGTGGATGCCATCTCCGCCAGCATTTTCGCGTCGCCAGCCGCTACACCGGGGAAGTTCATCATTTCGCCGAGACCGATCACGCCGGGCCAGGTCAGCGCTTCGGCCACGTCATCGGGAGTGATGGTCGCGCCTGGCGTCTCGAAGCCCGGGGCCGACGGCACACATGATGGTACTTGCACCCAAACGTGGATCGGCTGTTTCTGCGCCTCGTCCACCATCAATTTGACGCCCTTCAAGCCAAAGACATTGGCAATCTCATGCGGGTCAACGAACATGCCCG
The DNA here is from genome assembly GCA_020722375.1 of Anaerolinea thermophila. Taxonomy (GTDB): domain Bacteria; phylum Chloroflexota; class Anaerolineae; order Anaerolineales; family Villigracilaceae; genus Denitrolinea. The sequence goes on along the minus strand of DYKX01000061.1, from coordinate 14,128 downwards.
TAGTCCCGCGCGGGGCCACGGCGCGCACAAACTCCGTGACGGTGACCATGCCCGATTCGACGTGCATGTGACCGTCGAGCAGGCCGGGGACGAGATACCTGCCGCGCGCGTCAATGACGACCGTATCCTTCCCGACCGTGTGGCTGGCATCCGCGCCGACGAAGGCCACGCGTCCGTTGACAACGGCGACATCCGTCCCGTCAATGATCTCGCCCGATTGGACACAGACCCATTGTCCGTGGCGGATCACGAGGTCAGCGTGGGCGCGTCCCATGGCTACATCTATGAGTGAGCGGGTGAGTTTGGAGGAGGGTGTCATAAGGACTCCGTAAGGTCAATCCAAATAAAAAAATCCAAAATAGATAGAGAAGACAGTCATCCAGACAGCGTAAAGAAACAATGGAATGAGCAATAACCAGGCGATACGAATTCTATTTTTATAAACAGCATACACCGCACTGAATAAAAACAGGGCAGGCAAAACAATGATGGGGAGGCCAAGACCTTCGCTCGCAGGGATTGACCAGACTCCAGCAACGATCAAGACAACCGGCCGCTTCTTCCATACACCAAAAATGGCAAGCAATAGAATAATAATTCCTGCTGGAACATCGAAAAAAATAAAACCAACAAAATCGCTGAACATGTTGATTGTAAAGCGAGATAGTATCTCGCTCTACCCAACTAACAATCTCTTCGAGGCTTGGTTGTGCTTCTCGACAAGTTGACGCTCATCCACCGTCACAAGTTGACCTTCTTTCACGATCCATTTGCCGCCAACCATTGTGTAATCCACGCGGACGGGTTGGCAGAATACGACCGCCGAAACGGGATCGTGTCGAGCGCCCGCGTAGTCGAGACGGTTGAGATTCACAGCAAAAAAGTCCGCACACTTACCGACTTCGAGCGAGCCGATGTCCTTGCGCCCGAGAACGGCCGCGCCGCCGCGCGTGCCGAGATAGAGAGCCTCGCGGGCGGTCATCAGTTTGCGATTGGGATCATTCGAGAGCGAGTAGCCTGTGATGCCCTCCCGCACACGGGATAACAGCATCGCCTGGCGCGCTTCGGCCAGCAGGTGCGAGCCGTCGTTGGAGGCGGAGCCGTCCACGCCGAGGCCAACGTTGACGCCCGCCTTGCGGTATTCCTTGATGGGCGCGATGCCCGAGGCAAGACGCATATTCGAAGAGGGGCAATGCGCCACTCCGCAATTGTGCTTGGCGAAGACTTGAATCTCCTCGTCATTGACCCAGATCGAGTGTGCGAACCAAACATCGTCGCCGACCCAGTCCACTTCCTGCATGTATCCAACGGGGCGATGACCGAATTTCTGGAGACAGAATTGCTCCTCATCCTCCGTCTCCGCGAGATGTGTGTGGAGATGGACGCCGTACTCGCGCGCCAGTTTGGCGGACTCTTTCATCAGTTCGCCCGTCACGCTGAAAGGAGAACACGGCGCGAGCACGATCTGTATCATCGCGCCAGGTTTGGCATCGTGGTATTTCTGAATGAGACGCAGGGAATCTTTCAGGATGGAGTCTTCGCTGTCCACAACGGAATCAGGCGGAAGTCCGCCTTGGGATTCGCCGAGGGACATCGAGCCGCGCGAGGCTTGCAGGCGAAGTCCCAACTCGGAAGCCGCGGCAATCTCATCGTCCAGTTTGGAGCCGTTGGGGAAGAGGTAGAGATGGTCGGATGCGGTGGTGCATCCCGAAAGGGCGAGTTCGGCCAGCGCGGTGGAAGTCGAAATAAAAATATCTTCGGGCGTGAGGCGCGCCCATAAGGGATAGAGGGTCTTGAGCCAGTTGAAGAGATTGGCGTCCTGCGCGGCGGGGACGGCGCGGGTGAGGGTCTGGTAAAAGTGGTGGTGCGTGTTGACCAGCCCAGGCAGGAGAACGTGACCTTTAAGATCAATGATCTCGTCGGCGGCGGTGGGCAAATTGGCAATTTGCCCTACAACCTCAATGAAGCCATCACGAATGAAAAGACCACCGTCGGGAATTTCCCGCTGGTGGTCATCCATCGTGACGATGTACGCGTTTTTTATGAGGAGTGTACTCATGGGGATTTGCCTGTCGCCAGACGGTATGTATAGTTGTCTGACAACTTGTCTATAGTTTAGCAAAAAAGGGAGTGGATGTCAACTCGAAGATTTGGTGTTGCAAATTATGCGTGCTATAATGAATTTCGAGAGAAATGATTTGCTTCTCGCGTCCACGGAAAGGAGGGCAGCATGAGAGGCACACTAGTCTTTTTTATCGTCATAATTTTTTTATCCAGTTGTATCCCAACCACCACCCCCGTTTTAACTTTAAGCGTCCCCGACACGCCGATTTCATCAACCATAACCGCGTCTCCGTCCCCAACGGTGACTGCTCTTCCAGTAGGCATGAAGGCCTATTATCACATTCGCATCGAGTATTCGACCACCTCGGATTGGTCCACTCTGGATTGGCTCACGGCGGAAAACATCCTGGCGATGCGCGTACTGAAAATCACTGGCGAACAAATCAACGCAGAGACGAACACTGACCACCTGGCTCTAAACCAGATATTGGAAAACGCGCAAGCGGGCAAGGCAGTCTCCATGAAAGTGGATTACGCCATCGCACCCGAAGCGATTCAACAGCCGATCCAATTTCACCTGCAAAAAGGGGGACTGAATTCCAGCACCGTGCGCATATATCAAATCATCGAAGGCAGGGAAAAACTCCTCCAGAAAATCAATCACCGCGGCATTGTCCAGAAAGACCCAGGGTTGAATCCGCTGGATTTTTCGGTGGACCTATCACCGCTTGCGGAAAATCCGCCACACGCCGCACAAGTCCACAAAAAAGATTTGAACAAAATGGTATGGGCATTTTACTATTCGTGGTATCACATGAACGACTGGACTCACTGGCTCAAGGATCATCCACTGGTTCGATACGAGTCGGGCAATCAGGATATCATCCTTCAACACGTAGAACAGGCACAGAGCGCGGGAATCGACGGATTCATCTCCTCGTGGTGGGGGCCAGGAAGTGAAACCGACGACAATCTCAAGAAGTTACTGACCATTGCCAAAGAGAAAAACTTCTGGGTTACGGTCTACCTGGAAACCATGGCGGGTCCAAACGAGACGGCACTCGGCGAGGAGAAGATTCATGAGTGGCTGGCTTATATGATTCGGGAATATCGGGACAATCCCGCCTTCTTCAAAGTGGACGGCAAACCGCTGATCGTCATCTGGGCCTCGGGCGCGGTCCCGCTGGAGACTTGGGGACGCGTCTTCGCTCAATTGCGAACCGAGGGGCTGGACGCCGTCTATTTGGGTATGGGTTACAACCTAAGCAACCTGGAAGTTTTCGACGGTCTGCACGACTACACCGCGTTCACTCATCCCAACCTCGAGCAGACTCTCCTGTTCACCGCAAGCGCGGTCCGAAATTATGCCTTGCTGGCGGATGGTTCAGTGCCGAAAATTTGGGTTGCGACCGTCCAGCCTGGGTACGATGACACGCTCCAGCCAACGCGTGAGGGGTTCATCAAAGAACGCGAAAACGGCGACTATTACCGCTTCACCTGGGAGGCCGCCATCCAAAGCGACCCCGATTGGATTTTCATCACCTCATGGAATGAATGGTGGGAACACACCTATATTGAGCCAAGCGAATTGTATGGCGATCAATATCTGTTAATCACCCGCGAATACGCGGAAAAGTGGAAGGAAAAATAGGCGATAACAATAACGTCGCGAAAGCAATTGTCTGTAAGTGCAAGCAAAAGCATGATGACACATCCACCATCCCTGGCGGTTGCGGTGCCGCTTGGAAGCGCGTTGTGCGGCCTTTCGGCACTGGCATATTGGGGATTGCACGTTTCGATTGGACGGCGGCCCCGCTTCCTGCCCAAATCTGCCAAAGCAGAATTCTTTCAGGAATAAGGGATTTCGTCCAGCCGTTTTTGCAGAGACTGCGCCAGCGTGATCACATGCGGCAACTGGAAGATCGTCTCGTGGTCACCGAGGACTTCCTCGCAATGGATTTTGCCGCGCACGTATTTTCCCCAGCCGAGCGTACAGTCATCCACTTCAAAAAGGGAGAAAGAATTGCGTTACTTCAACAAAACACCGGCAGGCGGGTAAACACTGGCATAGAGGCTGAGCAATTTATGCACCCAAACCCCTGGGCTGTAATTCCGTTGAATGTGAGCGCGCGCCGCGGCGCCCATTCCTTTCATCTTCTCTGGATCCGAGAGGAGGGAGATGATCTTTTCGGCCATTTGTTCTGGCTGGTGCGGCGGGATCAGAAGGCCTGCCTCGGGCACAACCACATAGGGAATATCGCCCACTTCGGTGGCAAGGATGGGAAGTCCGCTGGCCATGGCTTCGAGGATGGAAACTGGCAATCCCTCCCAGTGGGACGAACTAACGTACAGGTCCGCCGCCTGGAGCAGGCGCGGCACGTCATTACGCTGGCCGAGGAGGAAAACGGTTCCCTCCAAGTGGAGGTCCCTGACCAACGCGTCCAGTTCCTCGCTCATGGGGCCGTCTCCAGCAATGACGAGCACGGCGTTTGGATTCGCCTGTCGGACGGCGACGAAGGAACGGATCAGGTCGGGGAAGCCTTTGGGGAGGTCGAGTCTGCCGACGGAGATGACGATCGGGCGCGACGGGTCGCCGACCAGTTCTCGTCGGAGGGCCACCCGCTCCCCGTCCGCGAGAGGCGAGGGCAGGTCGATCGCGTTGACCAGAATGTCCATCTCGCGCGGGGCGAAGCGCTTCCGTCCCAGTTCGGCCACCGCGTGTCCGTTCGCCATGATGCGTTTGGCCCCGTATTTCACCACCACCGTCTCGACAAATTGCCTGATCGGGCGATGGTAGCGCGGATCGTATCCTGCAGTGCGGAGAGAGGCGATCACGGGCGTGCCCGTCAATCGTCCAACGACCGTGCCGAAGATATTGGCATATGTCAGGTGGGTATGGATCAGGTCGAATTTCTCGCGGCGGACGAAATCGAGCAATTTAAAAAACGAGCGGACGGACAAGAATTTGGGGAACGGAAAAAATACCACACGCGTGCCGCGTTGACGTAAATATTCAGGGATGGGCGAGCCGTTCGAAGCGTTCAGGCTCACCACAGTCAGCTCGACATCATGGGGATTTAACTGCTCAACAAGGAAAACCTGCATTTTTTGGGCTCCGCCCCATTGCAGCAGGTCGATGATCTGTAATATCTTAATCAAACCAAAGTTCTCCGTATTTGCAAATTATAGTGCAATCCAATGGAAACTTCCTTTTCATATTTGAAAGAACGAATACTACAACGAAACTATCATAGCGCGGTTGTACCGCAAAATTCATTTTGCGCCTCGGGGGGCAAGATAAAT
>DYKX01000061.1:0-8751 GCA_020722375.1 Anaerolinea thermophila | reverse complement strand
GGTACTGAGGCAAAATCTTCGCGATTGGCATAGTTTTCACGGAGTAATACTATACTGTGGCAAATTCGCGGCATTCGCGTTGAGAAAATTCCGACTTTGAGAAAGCCATGAAGGTGGGCACAACACCCCTTTAATATCCCAACCGCCCTGTGCTATCATTAGTCATACTGAAAATTTTCCTACAGGGATGCTCCTCATGACTTTTCTAACCGACTTCGAATCTCATCTTCCGAAAAATCTCCGCAAAAAAATGGAGGGCCTGAACTCGCCCTTCGCCATTCAGCAATATCTCGATTCCATGCCCTACATTGGCGAGGAGCGCGACCGCTCTCCGCTAAACGTGATGTTGGACAATCAAGCCCACTGCCTTGACGGTGGATTCCTCGCCGCACTGCTCCTCTGGCGCATCGGATTCAGACCGCTCCTCATTGACATTGTGCCGTATCCTGGCGAAGACGACGACCACATACTGGCGCTGTATCAGATCGAGGGACGATGGGGGGCTCTCGCCAAATCCAATTATGTCAATCTGGGATTCCGCGAACCTGTTTACAAGACTCTGCGCGAACTGGTGATGACCTATTTCGAGCATTACGTCGCCATTGATCAAAAGAAGGTGTTGCGCGGTTACACGCGCCCGCTGGACGCGTCACGTTACACTCACTTGAATTGGGCGGTGGATGAAAAAGGCGCGAACACCTTGTACTACAAACATTTCTACGGACGGCCTGCGATTCCCATCGTGACGAAGAGCATGGTCGAACGCCTGAGCCCCGTCACGGACAGGAATTACGCGTCCGAGATCCTGTTTACCAACTTGAACGAGTCATTTGGGAACAGAAAAGACTCCCACTAATATCTTCCTCTTTTTACCACCGCTTCTGGGTTCGCCAACTCCCCCTCCCTCGCGGGGAAGACCTGCACCGCGCAGGCCTTGAATTCGGGGATTTTCGCCTGCGGGTCGAGCGCGTCATTGGTGAGCAGGTTCGCCGCGGCTTCGTGGAAATGCCAGGGGAGGAAGACCACGCCGACAGTGGTTTTCTCTGTCACCGTGGCGCGGACGACGAGCTCGCCGCGTCGGCTCTGGACTTTGACGGGGTCGCCGTTTCGGATGCCGTGAATCTCGGCGTCGGCGGGATGGATCTCGACGCGCGCTTCGGGGTAGGCTTCATTCAGGGACGAGTTACGCGTCATTGTGCCGCCATGCCAGTGTTCGAGCAAACGTCCTGTAGTGAGGATGAAGGGATACTCGTCGTCGGGTTCTTCGCGCACGGGGACGTAATCCAGCGGGATGAATTTACCGCGTCCACGCGGGAAGGATTCGGTGAAGAGGGTTGGCGTGCCAGGATGATCCAAGGTTGGCACAGGATAAATCAGCCCAACCTTGTCAATGCGTTCGTAGGTGATGCCCGCATAATCTTCGTTGATGCTGGCCATCTCGCGCAGGATCTCCTCGGGGTTGGAGTAGTCCCAGAAAGCCGTGGCCCGCCCAAGTCGGGATTCGATGCGCCGCGCCAAATCGCAGATGATCTGCCAGTCGGGACGCGCGTCCCCGCGCGGGGGATGCGCGGCGCGGACGCGTTGGACGCGTCGGTCGGTATTGCTGAACGTCCCGTCTTTTTCGGCAAAAGGCGTGGCAGGCAGGAAGACATCGGCAAACGCGCCGCTCTCGTTGATGAAAATATCCTGCGCGACGAGGAATTCCAATTGTTCCATGTGTTTGCGCGTCTCGTTGAGATTCGGCTCGGACATCATCGGATTCTCGCCCATGATGTAAAGCGCACGCACGCCGCCTTCGTGCGCATGACTCAAAATCTCGGTGGTGGTGAGTCCGAGTTTGCGCGAGAGACCGCCCGATTCGATGTTCCACCTCTTCTCCCACTTCGCCGCGTTCTCTTCGTCATCGACGCGCATGTAGCCAGGGTAATGGAAAGGCATGGCGCCCATGTCGCTGGCGCCTTGCACGTTATTTTGACCGCGCAAGGGATTCAACCCAGTGCCGTCGCGCCCCACATGACCCGTGAGGAAGGCGAGATGGATGAGCGCCAGCGCGGACGCAGTTCCATGCGAGAGTTGAGAAATGCCCATGCCCCAATAGATGGCCGCGTTTTTAGCCGTGGCATAGAGACGCGCCGCCTTGCGAATGTCATCGGCAGGGACACCGGAAATTTCTTCGGCATATTCAGGCGTGAACTTTTCCAGCGACTCGATAAATTCCTGAAAGCCCTCGGTGCGCGAATTGACGAAGTCCCAATTTACCAGGTTCTCTTTTACGATCACATGCGCCATCGCCGAGAAGACGGGAACGTTCGTGCCAGGTTTGAGCGGAAGCCACATCTCGGCCAAGTCCACGAGTTCGATGCGGCGCGGGTCAACCACGATCATCCTGGCGCCGTATTTCATCACCGCGTCCTTCATCTGCAATGCAATAATGGGATGGTTCTCGCTGGTGTTCGAGCCAGTGACGATGAACACATCGTTCTGAATCACCTGCGAGGCCGTGTTGCTCATGGCGGACGATCCCACCGCCTGCTGAAGCGCGACTACGCTCCCCGCGTGGCAGAGACGCGTGCAGTGATCCACATTGTTGGTACGGAACAGTGCGCGGTACATTTTTTGCAGGAGGTAGTTGTCTTCATTGGTGGCCTTGGCGCAACAGTAGACCGCCATCGCGTCGGAACCGTCGCGGCGATAAATTTCCACGAGACGGTCAGCCACGTAATCAAGCGCTTCATCCCACGTCACTTCGCGCCACTCGGATAAGTCGAAGGCTTGCGTGCGTTTTCCCGCTTCCTGCTTCGTCTTGCGGATCATCGGCTTCGTGACGCGCTTGGGATGGTAGACAAAGTCATAACCGAAGCGGCCTTTGACGCACAGATTTCCGTGATTGACGGGGGAATCGAACGGCGAGGTGACTTTGTAAATAAAGTCATCTTTGACGTGCAACTGTAAAGTGCATCCCACGCCGCAGTAGGGGCAGGTGGTGGGAACTATTTTGTCTGGCTTAATCATTGTTTCTCGCTTTCCAACTTACCGATAGACTTCAGGATCAATCGTTTATAGAAGAAATCGTCAAGGAAAGTATCCATAGGCAGTCTCCTGACCTATCCCCCCGCCCCCCTTCCCTGCTAGGAAAGGGGGAGTCGAGGGCGCACTCCCCTTCCCTGGCAGGGAAGGGGTTGGGGGTTAGGTGTTTTATCTGCAAGCCTCTAAAATCTTCCTCAAAACTCCATTCAAATCTCGTTCAACTTCCTCATTCTTGAACCTCAAAATCCGAAAACCGTGTTCCTTCAAATGCCTCTCGCGCTCGGCGTCGTATTCCTTCTGCGTCTCGTGAATGCCTCCATCCAACTCAACAATCAACGCGTGCTGGTGACAATAAAAATCCGCAAAATAGCCAAAGACGATTTGTTGCCTGCGAAAGTGCAACCCATTCAATTTATTCGTCCGAAGATGCACCCACAGAATCTTCTCTGCATGAGTCATCTCGCGCCGCAACTTCTTCGCAAACTCACGTTGCTTGTCAGAAACCCTCTGCCCAATCACAACATTCTTTACAACCATGCGCCTCCTTCCCCCCCTTTCCTTGCAGGAAAGGGGACGGGGGATAGGTCAGACTCCCCTTCCCTGTGAGGAAAGGGGACGGGGGATAGGTCAGACTCCCCTTCCCTGTGAGGAAAGGGGACGGGGGATAGGTCAAACTCCCCTTCCCTGTGAGGGAAGGGGTCGGGGGTTAGGTCAGACTCCCCTTCCCTGTGAGGGAAGGGGTCGGGGGTTAGGTCATATCGAAATCATCACAATTGCCGTCAACGCCAGCGCGATGCCGACAGTCTGCCAGGTGGAAATCTTCTCTTTCAGAATTAACCACGCCAGCGCCACTGTCATGCCAGGATAGAGCGAACCGACCACTGCGGCGATGTCCATGCGGCCTGTCTGCGCGGAGAGGACGTAGAAAATATTTCCAGCGATGTCGAAAATTCCAACGAAGACGATCAGCCACCATTGCGTGCGCGGGATGGCAAACGAACTACGCGTGAACAAGGCAATCACCGCCAACAGCGCGGCAGAAGAAATGCGCAGCAAAACCGCAGGCCACAACACAGACTCGCTCGAAGCCTTGTGCATGAAAACGAAAAACAAACCAAACAACACGCCCGCCAGCAATGGCATTCGCACGTCCGCCCAGTGGATGCGATGGACGCCCTCGCGCTCCGTCCGCGCCACCAGCCAGATGGCGATCAGCGCCATGACCACGCCGACCATCGTCAGCCACTTCGGCCAGCCGTCCACGATCACGCCGACGAAAACGGGGATGACCGCCGCCATCAATGCCGAGACGGGCGCGGCGATGCTCATCTGTCCGCCAGCCAGCGCGCGATACAAAATGATGATCCCGATCGCGCCGCTGATACTGCTCAAGACGATGTAGACCGCGCTTCCCCATGATGGAAACGGGTCGCCCACCGCCCACGCCAAAACCGACACGGCCGTCATCCCGACGATGTCGCCCCAGATCACCACCGCGTACGGCGATGACCGTTTGCTGGCAATCCCGCCCGCAAAATCCCCCGCACCCCATGTCAACGCGGAGGCAATCCCAAAAAGAATCGCAGTGAACGCCACTATTTCCTCCTCTTTCGTCCCGTGTTCAACACAGAAATCTGGTCAGGCGTCATGCCCTGCTCCAGCAAATATTCGCGTTTCACTTTCAATGCGCCCGTCGGACACACGCCCACGCACTGGCCGCACAACACGCAAGTCGTTTCGGGAATTGTCCTGTCGAAGAATGTGCCGATCTGCGTCTCGTAGCCGCGCCCGTCGAAGTTGATCGCGAACGTATATTGCGCGTCCGCCGCACAGACCTGCACACAACGCCAGCACAACAGGCACTTGGAATAATCGCGGACGTACATCGGGTTGTCGTCCTTGACTTCGGAGGCGCGTCGCTGCGCGTCGGGGAAGCGGGACGCGTCCGCCCCGTACGTTTCCATCATCGTCAGGATTTCGGGCGCGTCGGACAGGTCCATCGTGGATGCCAGCATCTCGAGGATGGTACGTCGGGTGCGCGTGACTCTCTCACTGCGCGTCTGCACCTTCATCCCCGCCCCCGCCTTGACGACGCAAGCGGGCTGCAACACCCTCTGCCCCTCCACCTCCACGACGCAGATTCGACACAGCGCGTTCGCCGTCGTCGCCTCGTGGAAACAGATGGTCGGGATATTGATGCCATTTTCCCGCGCGGCCTCGAGCAAAGTCTGCCCGTCTTCAGCGGTTATTTCTTTTCCATCCATCAGGAATGTAATTGCCATGATACCTCTTGAGTCAAAAGCCGAAAGTCAAAGATTGAAAATCAGTCCGTCACTGCGAGGAGGGTCGAGTAGCCCGTGCAGTTCGGGCGTACCGAGACCCGACGACCCTGGCACCGCCCGCCAGGGCAGGTGAGCAGTCTCCTCGCCCACCACGCGGGGATTGCTCCCTGGCACTGCCCGCCAGGGTAAGTGTCGCAACGAACGCTCGCGCTGACGAGTTGTGCAGGATGCGGGAATCAAACACTTTTTCATCCTCGCTCCAGTTTCATCCTTCAAAATTCATCCTTCATCCTTCGCATTCATCTTTCATCATTCATCTTTCATCTTTGAATAACTGCGGCCACAACTTCATCGCGGATAACACCGCGCTCGCCGCCGTCTGGCCCAAACCACACAACGACGCGTCCGTCATCGTCCAGCCGACATCTTGCAGGCGTTGCGCGTCATCGGGCAGAGTCTTTCCTCTGGCTACACGCTCCAGGATTTCCATCTGACGCTGTGTCCCCATCTGGCAGGGATAGCACTTGCCGCAACTCTCGTGCGCGAAGAAGTGACCGAGGCGCTTCAACACGCCGCGCATGTCGCGCGTCTCGTTAAAAACCATGACCACGCCCGAGCCGAGCGGAAGTCCCGCCGCGCGCAGGTCTTCAAAGGTCAGTTTCACATCCAAGTGTTCTGAAGTCGCAAACGCGCCCGCTGCGCCGCCGAACAAAACCGATTGCAGGTTGCCTGTCACATTGCCAGCCATTTCGAGCAACTCGCGCAACGTCACGCCAAAGGGAACTTCGTACACGCCAGGTCTCGCCACGTCGCCCGAAACGCAGAACAACTTCGAGCCAGGCGATTTTTCCGTGCCGATTCTGCGATAGTCCGCCGCGCCTTTTTCGATGATGAGCGGCACATTGAACAGCGTCTCCACGTTGTTGATGACGGTCGGCTTGTCGAACAGACCGTTCGTGGTCGGAAACGGCGGCTTGACGCGCGGGAATCCGCGCTTGCCTTCGATGGACTCGAACAGCGCGGTTTCTTCTCCGCAGATGTACGCGCCCGCGCCGAGACGGATTTCGATGTCGAAGTTTTCGCTCAGATAACCAGCAGAACGCGCTTCGGTCAACGCGGTTTCAAGGACGGGCAAAATGTACGGATATTCGCCGCGCAGATAAATGTATCCTCGCGTTGCGCCGACGGCATAGGCGGCGATGCACATCCCCTCGATCAGGCGGTGCGGATCATCCAACAGCAGGACGCGATCCTTGAACGTGCCAGGCTCGGACTCGTCCGCGTTGCAGACGAGGTATTTCGGTGAGCCGTCCGCTTTGGCCGCGCCTTCCCATTTGACTCCCGTCGGGAAGGCCGCGCCGCCGCGCCCAACCAATCCGCTGGATTTGATTTCGTCCACGACCTCTTCGGGCATCATCGCACGCGCTTTTTTCAACGCAGCATATTCCCCATACTTCGCAAGGGAAGTCGTGCCGTTTCCGCAATTGGAAGTGAGCAATCGAGTCTGACCGTAGACCATAGACCGTGGACGGTCAGCATGTTCAACGCCATCTCCCACCGTCCATTGTCCATCGTCCATCGCCCACACTGCAGGGGCTTGCTCACAAAGGCCGAGGCACGGACTCGCCTCAATGGTCAGAGTCCCGTCTGGGGTAGTCTGACCCGCTTCGATCCCGTGATGGTCGCACAGGTGACGGAGGAGTCCGTCCGCATTTTTCAGCGCGCAGGCCTGATCCGTGCAGACGCGGATGATCTTCCGTCCGACAGGCTCGTTGTAAAAGAGAGAATAAAATTCGATGACGCCGTGAACGTCCGCCAGCGGAACTTTGAGCGTTTTTGCCACTGCGGCCGCGACCTCCTGTGGAAGCCAGCCGTAAATTTTTTGCGCGGCGTGCAGGGCGGGAAGCAAACCCGAACGACCAAGGGGAATGAACTTTTCGAGAGCGGGTTGAAGAGGGGTAAGGTCAATTTCGGACATGGGCACTCCAATACGCCGAGTATAGACGGATTCGAGAGGCCTGACAAGAAAGTTATAATGGGTCCATGAGATACGATTTTGACACCATCATTGATCGCGCAGGCACCGACTCCATCAAATGGGAGAACATCCAATCGGAAGAGGATGCCCACAACCAGGTCCGCACCGATCGCTTCTTTGGCGAGAATGCCGCCATCCCGATGTGGGTTGCGGATATGGATTTTGCCGCGCCGCCCGCCGTAGTGGATGCGCTCACCACCCGCGTCCAACATCCGATCTACGGCTACACCGGCCGCTCACAGACGTACGGCCGCGCCGTCGCGGACTGGATGCGGACGCGCCACAACTGGCCGATTCAACCCGAATGGATCGTCACCACCCCAGGCGTCGTCCCCGCGCTGGCAATGCTGATACGCGCCCTGCTCCAGCCTGGCGATAAAGTCATCATCCAACCGCCTGTTTATTACCCGTTCAAAATGGTGTTGGAGGCCAACGGAATCGGCGTTGTGCAAAATCCCTTGTGCGCCGATTATGGCCGCTACCTGATGGACTTTGACCAACTCGCCGCACAGACCCGCGATCCACAGACGAAGATTCTCATCCTCTCCAACCCGCACAATCCCGTCGGCCGCGTCTGGACACGCGGCGAACTCACCCGTCTCGCCGAAATTTGCCGCGCCAACAACATGCTGGTCATCTCCGACGAGATCCACGCCGACCTGACCTTCACCCCCTTTATCCCCTTCGGCACACTGGACGAAAACGCCATCGTCTGCACCGCCGCCAGCAAGACCTTCAACCTGGCAGGGCTTTCCAATTCCAACATCATCATCCCCAATCCAAGTCTCCGCAAGACCTTCGAAAAATATCTACTCCAAAATGCCCTGCTGGACACCAATCTCTTCGGGCGCATCGCCACCGAGACCGCCTACACCCACGGCGCGGACTGGCTCGATCAACTGCTGGACTATCTCAGCGGCACGCTCGACTTCATGGAGGAATATTTTGCCAAACACATCCCCCAGATTCGGATGATCCGCCCCGAGGGGACGTATCTCGTCTGGCTGGACTGCCGCGCCCTCGGCATGGACTCCCCCTCCCTCACCCGCTTCTTCCTGGACCGTGGGCGGATCTATCTCGAAAATGGTGCCATCTTCGGGACAGGTGGCGACGGCTTCCTGCGGATGAACATCGCCGCGCCGAGGAAGGTGGTGGAGGAGGCGTTGAAGAGGATGAAAAAGGTGATAAACGAATTATAAAAATGATGTAAAATGAATCCAACAATGAGGCAAACTAATGAGAATTTCTGGCATTATCTGGCTGAGAGACATTGTAGACAAACTGATTTGGAAACATAACGTCTCCACCGATGAAGTCGAAGAAGTTTTCCGCAATTCACCTCGATATCGCTTTATAGTATTACTCCGTGAAAACTATGCCAATCGCGAAGATTTTGCCTCAGTA
>DYKX01000060.1 GCA_020722375.1 Anaerolinea thermophila | reverse complement strand
TGTACCACCGGAAACACAATTTCACAAAATTAGTTTTGACGGACTAGTACCGCAAGATTTATCTTGCCTGGGTGGGGCAACATGAATGTTGCGGTACTGAGAAACTGCGTAACATCAATTACTTAACTTGCGCAGTACCGCAAGATTTATCTTGCCTGGGTGGGGCAACATGAATGTTGCGGTACTGAAAAACTGCGCAACATCAGATGACAATGAAAATCATCCAACCCCTGCACGCCTTTGACAAAATCAAGCTCCTGGCGGATTCGCGCCGCATGGAGATTCTGCGCCTGCTGATGGCCTCCCCTGCCACGCTCACGCAACTGGCGCGGACCTTGAAACAGTCCCCGGCGTGGATCCGCCACCACATCCTCGCCCTGCAATCTGCGGACCTGGTCGAGATTGCCGAAGTCCGCCGCACGGGAAAAGTGACCGAGAAGTTCTACCGCGCCAAAGCGGGCGCGTTGCTGTTGCAGGAGATCGTCCTCCCAAAGTCGAGGAAGCCCGCCGTCGTTTTTTCGGGCAGCCACGACCTGGCGTTGGAGGGCATTGCGGAAAACCTGGCCAAGCATCTGACCCTGCTCAGTCTACCGGTCGGCTCGCTGGACGGGCTGGTGAATCTCCGTCAGGGACTGTGCCAAATTTCAGGCGCGCACCTGCTGGATGAAAGCGGCGAGTACAACCGTCCGTTCGTCCGTCACCTTTTCCCTGACCGCGAGGTGGAGATCGTCACGCTGGCCTATCGCACGCAGGGATTGATGCTGGCGGCGGGGAATCCCAAAGGCGTAAAGAAAATTTCAGATATTGCCAGGTCAGATATTCGCTTTGTAAATCGCAACGCGGGATCGGGGACGCGTCTCTGGCTGGAGGCGGAACTGCATCGGCTTAAAATCCCAACCGAAAATATCAATGGATACAAAAAAGTGGTGAAGACACATACCGAGGCCGCCGCGCTGGTCGCATCGGGTAAAGCGGACGTTTCGCTCGGCCTGCAAGCCGCCGCGCGCCAGCACGGACTCGACTTCATCCCGCTGTTTGAAGAACGCTACGATCTCGTCTTGCCGCGCGAAAATGAATCAACGCTTTTGCCCCTGCTGGATTATTTGCAGACCGCGGCCTTTCGCACCGAACTCAGCTCGCTGACGGGTTACAGTTCCGCCCACAGCGGTGAGCAAATTTTGTAACGCAAATTATCGAATTGCTGTAGCGCAAATTGGCAATTTGCGTGGGACAAATTAGCAATTTGTCCTACAAGGAGTCCCATGAAAAGCATCGTCACCATCCTCATCGCCTTCTGCCTTCTGCTTTCTGCTTGTGCGCCAGCCGCGCCCGCCGACCCGACCCTCATCCTCACCACCACCACGTCCACGCAGGACTCGGGTTTGCTCGACATGTTGGTTCCCATGTTCGAACAGCAGACCGGCTACACCGTTCAGACTGTGGCGGTCGGCACCGGCGCGGCGCTCAAGATGGGCGAGGAGGGCAATGCAGATGTCATGCTGGTTCACGCGCCATCTTCAGAAGTCGCGTTGATGGAAGCCGGTTGGGGCAGGGAACGCTTCCTGGTCATGCATAATGACTTTGTGATCGTTGGCCCCGCCTCCGACCCGGCGGGAATCAAGGGCGCGGCCACCGCGGCCGAGGCCTTCCAGAAGATCGCCGACGCCGGCGCGAACTTCGTCACCCGCGGCGATGACTCGGGCACCAACAAAATGGAGATCAGCCTGTGGGACAAGGCCGCCGTTGACCCGAATGGGCAGGCCTGGTACATCGACTCCGGTCAGGGCATGGGCGCCACGCTCGCCATTGCATCTGAGAAGATGGCCTACACACTTACCGACCGCGCCACGTATCTTGCCACGAAAGTCAACCTGCAACTCGACATTCTCGTGGAGGGCGACCCATCCCTGCTCAACGTTTACCACGTCATCACGGTAAATCCCGACAAGTGGCCGAAAATCAACCATGAGGGCGCACTTGCATTTGCCAACTTCATGATCGATCCCGCCACGCAGAAAATCATCGGGGAATTTGGCGTGGACAAATTCGGCCAGCCGCTTTTCTTCCCTGACGCGGATAAGACCGACGCGGACTTGGGACTATAACGTACACACGTAGACAGGTAAACACGTTTCCAAGTCCTGTGTACTTGTGTACGTGTGTACCTGTCTACTCCCCCCCCCATGACCGATATTTTCGAGATCACCCTCCTCTCCCTGCAAGTCTCTGCGATTGCAACCCTCACCAGCCTGCTCATCGGCCTGCCATTCGGCACCTGGCTGGCGCTGGGAAATTTCCGCGGTCGGTCGATCATCCTGAGCATCATCAATACGGGGATGGCGCTGCCGCCTGTGGTTGTCGGCCTCGTGGTCGCGATGATATTGTGGCGTAGCGGTCCGCTCGGGGATTTGCACCTGATCTACACGCCCTGGGCCATCGTCATCGCGCAGACGGTCATCGCCGCGCCCGTGGTGACAGGACTGACCGCCGCCGCGCTGGCCTCGCTGGACCCGCGTCTCGGACAGCAATTACTCGGCCTCGGCGCATCGCGCACACAGTTGGTCTGGTTGTTGTGGAGGGAGGCGCGACTGCCACTGTTGGCCGCGCTCATGGCGGGATTTGGTTCCGTCATCTCGGAAGTGGGCGCGTCCATGATGGTGGGCGGAAACATCCGAGGGCAGACACGCGTGTTGACGACGGCCATTGTTTTGGAAACAAGTAAAGGCGAATTCGAGCGCGCACTGGCATTAAGCGCGTTGCTGCTGGTTATCACTTATCTCATTAACCTCGCGCTGACGTGGGTTCAACAAAAAGGGGGGAAGCGATGACCGCCTTGATCCAAATCCGCGACCTGCTCATCCAGCGCAACGGACGCGATGTTTTGCTGATGGATTCGCTCGACATTCCGCGCGGCGAGACGCTGACAGTCATCGGGTCGAACGGCGCGGGGAAGAGTACGCTGCTGTTGGCGCTGGCGCATTTGCTCCGTCCGACGCGGGGGGAGATTCGCTTCGGTGGAGTCCCGCTGGGCAAATGGAATGAGTTGGAGTATCGCAGGAAGATCGCGTTCGTGTTCCAGTCTCCGCTGTTGATGGATATGACGGTGGAGCAGAATGTGGCGCTGGGACTCAAATTCCGCGGCGCGACGCGGGAGGAGAGTCGTGCGCGGGCGCAGGTGTGGATGAGCCGTCTGGGCGTGGATTCGCTGTCGAAACGGCGGGCGGGCCAGTTGTCCGGAGGAGAGGCGCAGAGGGTCAGTCTGGCGCGAGCGTTCGTCCTCGATCCCGAATTGTTGTTGCTGGACGAACCGTTCGCCGCACTGGATCCGCCGACGCACGCGAATCTGCTGGCAGAACTTTCGAGCCTGCTTGCGGAAGATCATCGCACGGCGGTTTTCGTGACGCACAATTTGAATGAAGCCGCGCAGGTGGGTCAGCGCATGGCGGTGATCGTTGACGGGAGGGTGAAGCAGGTGGGCACGCCGCGTCAAGTGAAGTTGCACCCCGCAGACGAGTCGGTAGCGGCGTTCTTAAAAGAAATGATTTAACGGCAATCCCCGCGATTTCTCGCGGGGATGCCTTTAGCCAACTCAGAGGGAGGAGAGATGCCATTCAGGCTTGCGGCCTGTTGGTTGCTACATTGGATCGTGGTCAGGGTTGGTGCCGCACCATTTGCAGACGGCTTTGTCGAACATGTTGCAGGCTGTGGCGTTGGAACATCGGTGGGCTATGACGCGCGGCGGCTGGTCGGGCAGGCGCTCGGCAGGGTAGATCACTTCCGCTTCGAGCGCGATTTCGTGACCAACGTGCTCGCAGTACTTGATCTTGTCAATTTGCCAGGTACGAAATGCCATGTCAGCCTCCTGACTACACTTACAGTTTACGTGGATTGGGTTTAAAACTCCAGTGACACGCGTCACAAATTAGTCAGACGATTGACTTGATTTTTGGATGACATCTCTCGCATTTGTCTGGTTTAAAGACTTGTTTTTTGAATGCGTTTTCGCCGCGCCGAAAGTTCTCCCAGCCGCATGGATGATAACTGGCTGGCAACAAGGCCGATGACGAAGAAGATCAGTCCGCTGACGATGGCGAGCATGGCGCCCACGCTCACACCGCGGTTGAGGAGCAGGATGGGCGTCCCCCACAAAATGCCGAAGGCGAAGCAGACTGCCGAAAGACTGAGAAAAATTTTCAGCGGATTGAAGAGCATCACCAGATTGAGGATCTCCATGACCGTCTCAATGGCGGTGTAGGTACTGATGGTGCTTTTACCACTGCCGCGCGGACGGACGCGGATCGGATGCTCGAGCACGAGGTCCTTCTGGTTGAGGAAGGTCAGGGCGATCACATCGCTGAAAGCCATCGAGTCGGGGCAGACGGGCAGGTAGGCCTGGACGAGGTCGGTGCGGTAGAGTTTGAACCCCGAATTGAGGTCCTGAATGGGAAGCGGCATGAGCAGGCGCGTAAAGCGTCGGATGAGGGTCTTGCCGAGTTCGCGATACCAGTCCGCTTTTTGGGTTGCATCGCGGCGGCCAACCACCAGGTCGGCGTCATGTTCCACGGCGAATTCGAGCAGGCGCAGGATGTCATCGGGTTCATGCTGACCGTCGCCGTCAATGGTGGCAACGTAGGGAGTGGACGCCTCGAGCAGACCCGACTTGAGCGCGCCGCCGTATCCGCGATTGACCTTGTGGTGGATGACGCGCACGAGGGGCGGTTTCGCGTGGCTTTCGAGGATCTTCTTCGAATCGTCGCGCGACCCATCGTTGACAAAGACGATCTCCCAGCCTCGCTGTCCGCAAAAATCCAGCAAGCGCGGCAGAAAGGAAGGCAACGACTCCGCCTCGTTATAGACGGGCACGACGACGGTCAACGCGGGAAGTGGTTTCATGGCACTTTGGCAAGAGCAAAATTGGAGATGCCAAACAACGGGACGCGATAGGGAAACGCGGCCAGAATTTTATAAAGCCAGAGTGGAGTCCGATTCGGGGTGAACGTGCCGACGGAAAACGCGCGGATGTCCGTCAGGCCCGCGCGGCGGAAGTGATTCCGCATGTACCAGGGATGGAAGCGCAGCGTCCCCAATTCGGAGGGCGCGATCAGCCCGAACCCCACCTGCAACGGGTTGAACGCGTTCGGCTCGTACATCAAAATATAGCGGCGGCTCAGGCGCATCATCTCGCGGATGGCGTCCTGCATGTCCTTGACATGGTGCATGACCTCCCAGCAATAGACGAGGTCGAAACTTTTGTCGGCGTAGGGCAGGCGATAGATGTCCGCTTCGGCCACGAACTGACGGAGCGGATTGCGTTGAAGCATGGGACGCGAAATATCGCAGCCGAAGACCTGCCCGAATTCCTGCATGTAGTACATGCCGAAGCCGTCTCCGCATCCGACCTCGAGACAGGATTCGATCGGCGCGTCGAGTTGCTTGCGGATGAAGTCCACGCGCTGACGCGCAAACGCCTCCACCACGGGATGGTTGTAGGCGCGCAGGTTGGTGTTCTCGCTCCAGAATTCCTTTTGGGCTCGATCGAATTCCGACATGGTTACTTCCCGCTGACAGGTTGTGCCTGGACGCGCCGCATCTTCCAGTCCGCGAAGCGCCGCGGCAAGGACTTGCCGAGGGTCATGCTCGGGACTTCGACAAAACGATAGGAAAGCGCGGCCAGCCCAATGGTCATGAGGACCGTGAACGCCGCGCCCAGCCACCAGGTCAAGGCGAGAGCGGACTGCGGCGCTTCGATCAGTTGGAACAGGCGCGGCGTCAAAAGGATCAACACAAGGAAATGGATCAGGTAAATGCTGAAGGATACTTTTCCGACAAACCGCAGCCACGAGAGGGAAAGGAATGTCCGCACCCGCTCGGAGGCAATCACCACCATCAGC
Organism: Anaerolinea thermophila; assembly: GCA_020722375.1. GTDB lineage: Bacteria > Chloroflexota > Anaerolineae > Anaerolineales > Villigracilaceae > Denitrolinea. The sequence continues at coordinate 10,794 of DYKX01000060.1, read as the reverse complement.
ACCAACGCAGCCCCTGCGCCCGTCACCAGCCAGGGGATGCTGGTGGGCAGTTTCCACGAGAAGTAAACGGGCAGTGTATAGCGGAAAGTGTAAAGGAAGAGTCCCAGTAAAAGCACAACGAGTTTCCAGCCTCGCCTCGATTCGAGCCAGGTGCGAATATCGGCGTAATACTTCGCCAGCAGGATGCCCGCCGCAAAATGGAAGACGAAGTACGTGGCCCCCAGCGGACCGATCAGCAACAGGGTGAAAAAGGCCAGCCAGCCGGTGTGACGTGAGGCCAGCAAAATCCCAACCGGAACGAGGAAGGAGATCGCCAGTTCGATGGGAAGCGTCCAACCTTGCGGGACGAGGGAATAATCGCCCAATTGCAGCAAAAACCCCTCCCGTGCCAATTTCACGAGCGGGATGGAAGAATTCCACGTGGAAAACAGCCACGAGTTGACCGGGGGAATCATGGCCCCTTCATATAGATCCGCCCAGCGGCGCAGGGCGTAACTGAGCAGGAAAATGACCAGATAGGGCGGCCAGATGCGGAACACGCGGCTGATGAGGAAATGAGACAGCGGATACTGCGAAAGTTCGGGGTGTTTGGTCTGCCGAAAATACTTGTTCGAAAGCACCAGTCCGCTCAAAACATAGAAAAGGGAGACGGCCGCGAACCCATCCCAGAAGATGTGCAGGGGAGAATAGGTCCACACTCGTTTCATGATTTGGCTTTCGGTCGGCCATCCGTAGGCGCCGATGTAGTGCGAAAAGACCACCGAAAGGGCGGCCAGTCCGCGCACGGTATCGAAGGCCGTAATATGTGTCGTTTTATCGGTTGCGGGGGCAGGGGAGACGGTCATAGGAAGAATAGCCCAAGTATAACATCTCCGTTTTCCTGCAATAATGTTACAATTTCCTTATCCTGCAACTTCCCAGACAACAGCGGTACCTATGCCTATCATCGAACGCATCCTGCTTGTGGAAAACGACCCCGACATCAGCGACCTGATCGCCCGCCAGGCCTTGACGCCGTTAGGGTATCAGGTGGACATCGTCACGGACGCGGGATCGGCCATCAAAAAGGCGCTTCAGACTCCCCCAGACCTGGTCATCGCCAATTTGAATTTACCTGGCTTGAGCGGGAAAGACCTGCTCGTCGCCCTGTCGTCACAGGGCATGAAAGCGCCGCTCCTCGTCATTGCCGCGAAGGGACAGGAGCAGGATGTGATCCAGGCTTTCCGCCTCGGCGCGGCAGACGTCCTGCTCTGGCCGGCCCGCGATGCAGAGGTGGTCTCCGCGGTGGAACGCGTCCTGGCTCAAGTGCGCGAGTCGCATGCCCGCAAACGTCTCGATGAGCAACTCAGGGAGGTGAACGAAACCCTCCAGCACAAGGTACGCGAACTGACCTCCATGGTCGCCATTGGCAAGGCGGTGGTCTCCATCACAGACCGCCGCGTGCTCTTCGAGCGCATCGTGGAAGGCGCCCTGCAAGTAAGCGGCGCGGACCTCGGCTGGCTGCTCCTGCGCGAGGACCGCTCCAGGAATTACATCCTGACCGCCCACAAAAACCTGCCTGAAGTCTGGGCGAAGAAGATGGGACAGCCTCTCGACGACGGCGTCAGTTCGCTGGTGGCGCTATCGGGTGAGTCCCTGCTGATTCATGGCGCGCCCCTCCAAAAGTTCAAGGTGGCCTCGCTGGGCGGCTCCGTGGCGGTCACTCCCATCAAAGTCCGCGATGAGGTCATCGGCCTGATAATCGTCGTCCGAAAAACGCAGAAGGCATTCGGAGAAACCGAGCGGACCCTGCTCGAGGCCGTGGCCGATTACGCCTCCATTTCACTGGTCAATGAGCGTTTGTTCCATGCCATCCGCCAGAATGCCGAGGTTGCCCGCGCAGGCGAAAGACACCAGAACGAGCTGTTCGAATCCCTGCGGCATGCCGTGCAAAAAGACCTGGATGGCATCCTCTACCCGCTGGGATTGATCCTGACCGGCAAGACCGGCCCTCTCAATGCCGAACAAAGACAGGCCCTGGCTTCTGCCAACGCCGCCGCGCAACGACTGGCCGAATTGGTGGCGCGTGAAATTTCAAGTGGATGATCCATGCAAGGAAAACCGCTGATCCTGCTGGCATTGGATGAATCGCCCTTCCTGCAATTGGGGGAACGGGCCCTCTTCAGCGCAGGTTTCGAGACTGCCATCGTGCATGATCGTCAGGCGTTGGGGCGCGCTTTGCAGGGATTATCTCCCAGCCTGCTGTTGATCGGCGAACAATTGAGCGGCGAATCTGGACTGGACCTGGCCGCCGAACAACTGGAACGATTCCCCACCCTTCCGATTCTGCTCTACGCCGAAAAGGACACACTCGCCATCGCAAAAGAAGTCCTGCGCGTTGGGTTGAGCGGATACATTTCCCCGCCCTTGCACACCGATGATCTGGTCACGGCGGTTCGGCGCAGTCTCAAACGCGCCCGCGCCATCGGAGACTGGGTGCGCGGCGAAGTCAAGCGGACGACCTCATCGCTTCAGCGCCAGGTGACCGAGTTCGACACCATCTTCAACAACATTGCCGACGGTGTCATCATCCTCAACAAACAGGGATACATCATCCTCATCAACCGGGCCGCCGCACAGGCTTTCGGCGTCACCATCGAATCCGTTTTCAACAGGCCGGCCGCACAGGCGCTTTCGCATCCCGACCTCCAGTCCCTGCTGGGGCGTTCCGCCGACGAAGGTTTGAAATACCACGAGATCAACTTCGATGATGGCAGAGTTTTCAATGCGCACTTTGCCTCCATCCCAAACATCGGCTCCGCCATTACGCTGCAGGACATCAGTTATCTGAAAGAACTGGACCACATCAAAAGCGACTTCGTCCACACAGTTTCGCATGACCTGCGCTCCCCCCTGACCTCGGTGCTGGGGTACGCGGAATTGATCGGCCGCACGGGACCGTTGAACGAACACCAAACCGATTTCATGGCGCGCCTGCAAGCCAGCATTCGGGACATCACATCCCTCGTCAACGACCTGCTCGATCTCGGCCGCCTCGAGGCAGGATTCGACACCCGCCGCGAGATCATCCAACTGGAAAATATCATTGACTACACACTGGACGTTCTGGGCGGACAGATCAGCGCGCGCAACATAACCGTCCACTTCACCGCCGAACCTCATCTGCCCTCGCTCAAGGCAAATCCCCTGCGCCTGCGCCAGATGCTCGACAATCTAATCGGCAACGCCATCAAATACACACCGCCCGGCGGAGAGGTGACTGTGCGCGTGCGTGCCGAGGGAGGACAGGTCATCCTGCAAGTGTCAGATACCGGTCCGGGCATCTCCCCCACAGACCAGCCACACATCTTCGAAAAATTCTTCCGCGGCGAAAACGTGCCAGACAATGTGCCCGGCTCCGGCCTGGGTCTCTCCATCGTCAAATCCATCGTTGACAACCATCAAGGGCGAATTTGGGTGGAATCTGCACCGGGACATGGCAGTACATTCTTCGTGGTCCTGCCCGCCTACACGCCCCCAACCGCTTAAACCCAAAATTTTGCGCTTAAAAAGGCCTCCGCCGGGGAGAACCGGCGGAGGCATTCGCCAAAGGAGGAGACAGTGAGGAGCATGTTGGAGGTGTCTATGTTCAGTCTCCGCCCGTATAATAGCAGACTTCCCACCTGTCTGACATTCCCAAATGTCACGGATAGTTAGTGATAACTGTCACAAAGACGGGCGGAGGCTGGAGACGAAATTCCGTGCCAAATTCGCCGCTTCCGCCACCGTCTGGTAGGAGCGAACGGTCAGGTTGGGATGCGGGTTGCCCGTGACCATCTTCGAGACGGCGCGTCCCTGTTCGTACAGACAGAGGACAGGTTTCCCCAAATTCAGCACAAAACCAATTTCAAAGCCCACTCCATGCGAAGGGACGCTCACCTCGGCGATCAGCGCGTCGGCGGAGCGCATCCACGCCACATCCCGCTCGTAGACGGCGCGCGGCTCGATCACCCTTTCCTCGTTCACCACCCCAGTCTCGGCGAGGTGGACGGTGGGCACTTCCACGCCCAAATCCAAAAGAGCGCGGGTGATGGCTTGGTAGACCGCCTCGTAGGCGCGCCCACCCGTGATGGAACAGGCAAAATAGATGTTCATGAATTTTTACGCGGCAAGCGCGCAAGAATGGACTGATCGACTCCCCGCTTCTGTGCGGGTGGCGGCGCCTTCCCCTCCCCCGCGCGCATACTTTCCAGTTCGGTACTGAAGCGCATCCAGTCATCCACCAGAATCACAAAATGCGGCGTCTTATCCTTGAAGAAAAACGCGGATAGGAAAATGCGCATCAATTGCGGGTCGGCAGGCCAGCCGCTTAGTTCAAGTACGACCGCGGTGCGTCTGCCCAGCGGGGCGATCACATCGCGCTTCCAGCCGCGCATTCGATCGGGCGGGAAGAGCGTCCGCATTTCGGCGGTCGTCGAGCGGCGCAATCGTTTGTACGAAATGTTGAGGCGGAGCAGAGGGGTTACCAATTTAATGTATGCAGGGAATACCTGAACATAGGCCATGCTACGCAAGATCAGCAAAAAAAACGCCGCCAACACAACGCATCCGCCCACCACCACCAACCATTGCCAGCGCCATGGCTGGCTTTGCCCCAACGGATCTTTGGACACAGGCCAAGCCAGTAACATCACCAGAAATCCAAGCGCCATCGTTTCGGGCCACCAACGATTGATGACGCTGCGGTAGATGAGGAGGGGATGCCTGCGGCCGCCGCGTGTCATTTAGTCGTCCTCGCGCGGGATGAACCGTCCCGCCTCTTTCCCGACTTCGGGCTGGTCGCTGTTCAATTGGCCGATCAGCCTGCCGATCGCCTGCTCGAGATGCTCGCCGCGCAGGCTGAACGTGACATCGCCGCGCGTCTTCTCGATGATACTGCGCGCCAGATCGGTCTGACGGCGCAACCCATTCGTGATCGCGTCGGGATAGTCCATGCTGACCAGCACACCGTAGATATCATCCATGAATCCAAGCAGGCGTTCGGCCTCCTGCGAGTATCCATGGCGGAGAATATCCAATGTGCGGCGGCGGAGTTCGCCGACCGCCTCGGCCAGTCCGTTAAGATAGGTGGCGCCGCCCACTTCCAATTCGTCGGGCGTGGGCAGGGGGCGGTCCTGGATAAGCGCGCAGGTGGCGCTGGCTTCCACAAATTCCTTGAGCGCGTCCTGGGTGTAGCCGGTGTAATACAGGTCGGGATGGTTTTGCAGTTCGGCGCGCAACGCGTCCGCGAGGGAACGCGCCTCGGCGAGCTGCTCCGCCATCCCGTCGGTTTCGAGGCGATGGGCGGCGCGGATGGCGAGTGAGCAGGCGCGGGTCAATTGTCGCGCGGTGGCGAGGGCCTGGTCCCGCGCGATGGTACGCGCGTCGAAATCCTTTCGGATCTGCTCCGAGATGGATTCGAGTTTATGCATGGTTAATTCTTTTCGGCGGGCGGTTCGGGCGGCTGGTGTGGACGGAAGAGATGCTCAGCCAGTGATGAGTTCACGGGGACGTTGATCTCGCCGAATGCCGCTTCGTAGCGCGCCAGGTTTTCGCCCAAAGCGCGATAGAATAATTTCGCGCTGAGCGGCGACATGAGCAGGCGCGCCTTGACGTCGGCTTTGGCTTCGCCGGGCAGGGCATGGGCAAAGTCCAGGACGATGTCTGCCGGGGAATGGGAGATGCGCGCCAGGTTGGCATAGATGACCTCCAGCCCGGGCGGCACCTCAAGATTGACAGGGGCTGGGCGCGGGGTACTTGGCATGCGACCTCCAACCTAGAATGGAATGTTATCTTCGGACGGCACGACCATGTCGCCGGAGTCCATTGCGCCGCCCGTGCCGCCATCGCCGCCTTCCTGACGGGAGGAGAGGAAGCGGACCGTGTTGGCGGTCACTTCGAAGGAGGCGCCTGCAGAGCCATCCTGCTTGGTCCAGATCCTCGGTCCGCCCGTCGTCTTGTCGGCGGTCAGGCGTCCTTCCACCAGGACCTTCGATCCTTTTTTGACGTACTGGTTGCAAACTTCCGCGGTCTTGCCCCAGGTGGAAATGCGGAACCAGATGGTTTCCTTCACCTGTTCGCCATTCGCACCAGTATACTGACGGTTGGTGGCCACGGAAAAAGAAGTGACCGCTTGCCCGGATGGTGTGTAACGCATTTCAGGGTCACGGCCGACATTACCTGCAATAATGATGGTGTGATACATGGGGATTCTCCTTTTGTATATGAAACCCCGCCGCTCTACGGCGGGGACGATTGAACAATTGTATTTTACTCCATCCGCGTTATTTTCTGCCTTTTCTCTTCCCCTTTTCTTTTGGCTTTGCCCGCTCTTTTGGTTTTTCCTCTTCGGCCCATTGCAGAAGGAGCGCGCTCAAATTGCGCTGATGCAGCGACTCGGCCAGCCCTCCCAAATAGACGCGGCTCTTCCCGCATGATTCGATGGTAATCGATTCCAAAAGTTCCTCGGGGTTGCGGCGGCGCGCTATGGCTTTCACGTTCTTCTTCAAATTGGCAAGGTAATTGAGATTCTCCTTCACCGCCGCGTCGATCTCACCACGCAAAATGATGTCGCCGTGACCCTGGATGATGTTCTCCAGTCCCATGCGCCCGATCTTGCGGATGGATGCGGCGATCTCTTCCAGGTCGCCGTCCACCACGTAGGGCAGGGGCATGAACGCGTCGCCCGCGAAGAGGACGCGGTCCTCCTCCACCAGAACGGCGATCCCATCCTGGCTGTGACCGAGCGTGGGCATGATCGTCAGGTTTTTCTTGCCTACACGCAGAGTCAATTCACCCGAAGAGAATGTCATGTGCGGCAGGACGATCTTCACCTGTCGAAGGGCATTATTCTGCCTGCGCGCCGCCTCCAGCGAGGGAATACCGCGTTCCTCCAGCAATTCGCGGCAACGGGCATGAGCAATCACGGTCGCGCCGGGAAAGAAGCAATTGCCCCAGGCGTGATCGGCGTGATAATGTGTATTGATAATATAACGCACCGGCACGCTCAATTCGCGCTCGATGAAGTCACGTATCCCCAGCGTCTCGTCGGGTAAGGCCAGCGTATCCACCACCACGGCCCATTGCGGCCCCACAATGACGCCCGCCGTTACCTGCGCGTACACATCACTTTGGAACCAATACACATTTTCAGAAACACGTTCGCGTTGCATAATCCATCCTTGAGTCTACTGCAAAAACCATTTACCACCGAGAACACGGAGCGCACAGAGCGGAAAAAATACAAAATCCGCACGGATATTTAGTTCGCGCCATGCCGAATCCACAAAAAAACTCAGTGTTCTCTGTGCACTCTGTGGTGAATCCGCCTTTTTGCAGGGGAGTCATCCTTAAAAAAAATATCTGTCCTAAAATAGCACGGACTGGCAATAAAGTCAAGTTGACTATACAAATTTGACAACATTACACAATCCTCACACCCTTTCGTCTCACTTGCTTTCGAGTATGTAAAGTGATACACTAAGGACCTGTCCGAATATCGGATTGCAGACTTCAGTCTGCCTTGCTGGGCGGACTCAAGTCCGCGCTCCGAGGGTTTTTCGGACAGGCTCTAAACAAAAGATGAACAAATCCCTTTTAGTTGTTACGCCACAGACCAGTTTTGGCGCCATGCTCCGCACCAGTTTGGAAGAAAGCGGCCGATTCCATGTTTATATCGCGGGGGATGAACCGACGGCGCTTATTCAACTTAAAAGTGAAGATTGTGAACTGGCATTTCTGGATGTGGACCTGGGCATGGACGCCGTCCTCGAAATCGGACGCGCCCTCCGCACGGTTCGCGCGGACGTTGGGCTGGTCATCATGTCTGACGAGGATTTGCCCCCCGCGCTGGATGCACTCCGCCCGTGGACGTTGCTCCGCAAGCCTTTCTACCTGCCCGAATTAATGGAAATGCTCGGTTCCCCATCAGAAGAAAGCACACCCGAACCGATTATTGAACTCCCTGGGGAAATTTCCATGACAGAAAACGCCGAATTGCTCTGGCTACAAGATGTAAATAAGGCCGCGCAGCGACTCACCCGGCTGACGCTGGAGTCCTCCGCACAAGCGGCCCTGATCACTCGCGGCCGTTCGCTGTGGGCCTACGCCGGTGGACTCTCGCAGGAAACTGCCAATGAACTGGTACGCATCGTTTCGCACAACTGGGACGAGCAAAAAGGCGGCGACCTGCTTCGCTTTGCGCGTCTTGAAACCACACGCGCCGAGCACATGCTCTACGCCACCACCCTCACGGAAGGTGTTGTGCTGGCGCTGGTCTTCGATGCGGAGACGCCATTCAGCACAATCCGTTCGCAGGCCAATTCACTGGCTCGCTCGCTGGCTGTGGAAAAAACGGGACCGGTCCAGCCATTCGTGGCGGAACCCGCCCCCAGGTCACGCGCGAGCGGGCCCGTTCCCGCCGACGAGGCCGACCTGGATGTACCGTCCATCTCGGATATTATCAACGACATCCCCACGCCCATCCCCGCGCCGCAACCCGCCTTTCGGATGGAGAAATCCGCGCCGCCCGCGATGGAAGGGAAACAAGCGAAGGGTGATCATTCCGCGCTGGAAACGCGTCCGTCCACACCGCTGGCAGAGACGCACGTTATCAGCCGCGAATCGTCGCCGCCCGTACCGCTGCGCGATTTGATGTTCGATGAGACCGTCAAACATGAGTATGGCGAAACGGTCAAACACGAAGTGGATGAACTGGACGTGACCGCGCCATCCAAAGTACAGCGGCCGTCCACACCCGTGCGTCCGCCCCAACCCGGCGAATTGGATGAAACCAAACCGCACTCGATCACCGAGGTGGCGGGGCGCGTCATCCTGGAGCCCGCCTCGCCCGGGCTGTATCACCTTAACTACGCCTGCCTGCTGGTGCCGCGCTTCAGTTCCCATTACCTGACCGGCGACCTGGCCGCGCGTTTGGGCGAATGGCTTCCGAATATCTGTGTGGCCTTTGGATGGCGGCTGGAATTTCAAGCGGTCCGCCCGGAGTACATGCAATGGGTGGTGAGCGTCCCGCCGAACACTTCGCCCGGTTACCTCATGCGCATCATGCGCCAGCAGACTTCGGAAAAGATCTTTGCGGAATTCCCGCGCCTCAAACGGGAGAATCCCTCCGGTGATTTTTGGGCGCCTGGTTATCTCATCATGGGCGGCACACAGCCGCACCCACAACAATTGGTGAAGGATTATATCAAGCAGACGCGCGACCGGCAGGGAATTTCTCAGCCGCGCAAGTAGACATGGAATATTGCCGAGAAAAGACGGGACGCAGTGATTGTGTCCCGTTTGCTTTTGCTGAAAATCTCAATACAACCCTTCGAGCGTGTTCACAATTTCCAAACCGTTCTTGGCTTCGCTTATGAGTGTTGCGCCGTCTTCCGCGGTCAAGGCTTGTTCCTGTGTGGCGATACTGATGAATTTTCATCGGCAAAGAATACCTGTCCTCCGTCAAACCGAAATGAAACTTGGGTGAAGAAAACCTCATACTTTTCCATAATTTGCTTCTTTTGTTTCCACATGCAAAGTCAGTTTTCATTTCTGCTGTTTACAAATTACCGTGGTTTGGATTGCAGGACAAAACGATCAATAACATCTCCCCCGCGGCTGATGAAATAGAACGTCAGAGTTTGCGCAGTTCCTTCAACGAGCATGGCCCCATGATCTTGATTAAATCGCACCTGGCTTCCAAGAATTGGCGCGTTGAATTTGTAGAGACCGCCGCCGCCTGAACCGTTAACAAAATAAGGAATATCATTCATCAGGATTCGCTCATAAAGATGATCGTGCCCTGACAAAACCGCGCTCGCTCCCCATTCACTAAATGTCCATTGTATGTACTGGTTTGATCCATGGTCTCCGCTTGAATAAGGCGGATGATGAGATACAACTAATTTCCATACAGCAGTCGATGTCTCCAGTTGCCTCTTTAACCAAAGCGCTTGAACTGAAGTCTGGGATGTCCCATCGGGTTCTCGTTTATCACTATCCAAAATAAAAAACTGCACGGGTCCCCAGACAAAATCGTAATAACGCTCGTTCCCCGGCAGAGAAAAATAACCGAAGTAAGCCCCGCGACAAGCATTACGGAAACAGAACATGGAATGCCAGTCATGATTGCCAAGAGCAGGAAAAAAACGATTTTGCGCCGCGCCTTCTCCATATGATCCAGAATACCTCCCTATAAATTCATGGTAATAACGTCCAACGTTTTTATCTATTGTAAGCATGCTTCCATCTGGGTAATTGTTGTCTCCTGTTGAAACGATAAAATCTGGCTTCCAGTCTTTTACAAGGGACGCTACCTCTCCCTCAGGCGTACCGCTTTGACCAAAATCACCGATGACCGCAAAACGCACTTGGTCTTGCGTGGAAAGTATGGTTACAGGAGTAGTGGCAGGAACAAGGCGCGCTGGTGGATAAAACCAGGAAAGTATTTTTGAGGAAACCACAATCAATAGCAAAAGGGTCGTCAAAATCAAAAAGAGTTTTCGATGCTGCATTTTAGTTTCAATCCTTACCCGAGAAAACAATGGTTGATTATTCCAAGAACGATTTCGACCTGGCTCTCAAATTACTTGGGAATACCGTGTTAGAGGATATCCCGCCTTGATGAAGTCAACATGAAGCCGGGATGACGCTCGTTTCATGTGGACTTCGATAATGAAAGTCCCCTTCCATGTCAGTCCGCGCGCAAAGCCATGACAACGGTATGCCCCCACCAGCGGCGGGGAAAAGCAAAGCGGACTTCCAGCGGGGTAAAGC
>DYKX01000059.1:6205-16740 GCA_020722375.1 Anaerolinea thermophila | reverse complement strand
CCTCTATTAATCTCGTCTGTTATAATCTCCCGCCGAAAGGGAACCTATGCTCAAAGGATTTGTCAAATTATTCGGCGGAGACACCCACAAGCGGACGATGGAGTCCCTCTTCCCGCTCGTGGATGAGATCAACGCCCTCGAACCCCAATTCGAAAAACTAAGCGACGAAGAACTGTGCGCCAAGACGGACGAGTTCCGCCAGCGGTTGAAAAGCGGCGAATCACTGGATGATTTACTCAATGAGGCGTTTGCCGTCGTCCGCGAGGCCGCCAAGCGCACCATCCGCCAGCGTCCCTACGACGTGCAACTCATCGGCGGGATCGTCCTGCACCGCGGCCAGATCGCCGAGATGCGCACAGGCGAAGGCAAGACCCTCGTCGCCACGCTTCCCATTTACCTGAACGCCTTGACGGGAAAAGGCATCCACCTCGTCACGGTCAACGATTACCTCGCCCGCCGCGATGCGCGCTGGATGGGACAGATCTACCATTTCCTGGGCCTCTCGGTGGGCATCCTGCAAATGGCCGCCGTCACCGAAAACGGGAAAAAGGCCTTCCTGTACGACCCCACGCGCGAGTCTCCGCACGAAGACCAGCACCACCTCCGCATGGTGGACCGCGCCGAAGCCTACGCGGCCGATGTCACCTACGGCACCAACTCCGAATTCGGCTTCGACTACCTGCGCGACAACATGACCATGCGCCTCGAAGACCGCGTCCAGCGCGGCCATCACTATGCCATCGTGGACGAAGTGGACAACGTGCTGATTGACGAAGCCCGCACGCCGCTCATCATCTCTGGTCCCGCCTCAGGCGACCTCGAGTGGTACACGAAAATGGCGCAGGTGGTGAAAGCGCTCAACCCCGAAGACTACGAGATCAACGAAAAGGATCGGTCCACCGCGCTGACGGAGATCGGCATCGCCCACGTGGAGCAGATCCTCGGATTCCCGCTTCAGGACCCCGAACGGCCGGAGGACGTGACCCCCGAACAGGCGCGTCTCCTCGGCTATCTCGAACAGGCCCTGCGCGCCCAGCATCTCTTCCGCCGCAACCGCGAATACCTCGTGCAGGGCGGCAAAGTCATCATCGTGGACGAGAACACCGGCCGCATGATGCCTGGCCGCCGCTGGAGTGACGGTTTGCATCAAGCTGTGGAAGCCAAGGAAGGCGTGCGCATCGAGCCTGAAAGCGTCACCTACGCCACCATCACCCTGCAAAATTACTTCCGCATGTACGAAAAACTGGCAGGCATGACCGGCACCGCCCTGACCGAAGCGGAAGAGTTCCACAAGATCTACAAACTCGAAGTCACCCCCATCATCACCAATCTGGAATACCAGGCCTCGCGTCCCGATTCCCCGTTGGTGGAAGTGAAAGACAAGGATGAGGAAGGCTACCCCGTCACTTACTTTACCGATCGCAACGATCCTGAAAAGAAGCCGCGCTACTGGCGAAGAAAAGACTTCCCCGATGTCATCTACCGCACTGCCGAGGCCAAACAACGCTCAGTCGTGACCGAGATCGTCCGCCACCACGTGATGGGACGCCCCCTGCTCATCGGCACCACCTCCGTCGCGAATTCAGAATCCCTGTCCTCGCGCCTGCGCGCCGAATCGATCCGCCGCCTGTTGCAGGTGTTGCTGATCCGCAAGATCTGGTTCGAGCAGAACAAACGCACCGAAGACGGGATGCGCATCCCCGAACTGGAACCGCTCAACGTCCCGCTCGAAACGCTCGACCCGTCCGCGCTCCGTCAGTTTGCCAGGCCGCTCGGGCTGACCACCATCAATCTCGAAGACGCGGAGAACATGCCGCGCCTGCTGGAGATCCTGTCTCTGCGCGAGAGCGACATTCCCCGCTTGAAAAATGTCATTTCAAACGGAATCCCTCACCAGGTCCTGAACGCCCGAAAGCACACCGAAGAGAGTCAAATCATCGCGGGCGCGGGCGCGTTCGGGGCGGTCACCATCGCCACGTCCATGGCAGGCCGCGGCGTCGACATCAAACTCGGCGGCGAGATCGATGAAACCGACGTCACGTTTGCCAAGGATTTCCTTCGCAACGCGGGCGTCGAAAATCCCTACGGCATGTCCAACCCCGAAGCGCTCGAAGCGCTCGTCACGCATCTCATGCGCGCTGAAAATCCCAATTTCAGCGCAAACGGGGATCGCATCGAATACTTTGCCAGGGCGCGCACCGCTCTCGTGGAAAAATACGGACGCGCAGGCGCGGATCATTGGTCGCAACTCTCCAACATTTTATACGCCAACCTTGGCCTCGGGCTGAAGGCATCCGAATCTCTGGCCGCATTCTGGAAACACACCGAACAGGAATTGATCGTGCGCGCGCTGGGCGGCCTGGCCGTACTGGCCACCGAACGCCACGAAGCGCGCCGCATCGACAACCAGTTGCGCGGCCGCGCCGCCCGCCAGGGCGACCCCGGTTCTTCGCGCTTCTACCTCTCGATGGAAGACGACCTCATGCGCATCCAGGGCGGCCAGCAGGTGAGCAGCATGATGGAACGGATGCGGGTGGACGACGCCTTCCCGCTCGAAGCGCGCGTCGTCAGCAACCTCATCGAGCAATCGCAACACCGCGTCGAGGGCGCCAACTTCGACATGCGCAAGCACCTGCTCGAATATGACGATGTGATCAACCAACAACGCTCGCAGATCTACAGCCAGCGCGACCGCATCTTCGTCAAGGAGGATTTGCGCGAAGACGTGCAGGAAATGCTCGGCGCCGAGATACGCGAGCGCGTGGAAGACGCCTTCAAAGACGAGGAAAACTTCTGGCGGCTCCCCGCCTGGCTCGAACAGGTACAACCGACGTTGTCGCTCGGCGAGAGGGAACTATTCCCTTCGTTCCCGATCAAAATGATCCTGGACGAATTCGCCTCGGGCGCGGACCCCAAAACGGCCGCCGTCCAATTGGCAGATCGCACACTGACGATCGCACACACCTACCTGCAATCCGCCATCGAGACAATCATCGAGCGCGCCAAAGATTCGCTGGAAAACCAGACCAAAGACCGCAAAGAAATGCTCGATGAGTTCTTCACTGGCCTGCGCGAGGCCGAGGAGAAACCCAAGCCGCAACAGGCCCTGGAAGAACTGCAAACCGTCGTGCGCCTGCCCATCAAATTGGATAACAATCAACTGCGCGCCCTCGTCAACGACCCCAGGTCGGTGGAGGAGGAGATCCGCGAGATGGTCACAAGTCAACTGACGGACCTGGCGGTGGCGCGTCTCGTCGGCAGGGTGGAAAACCGCCTGGGTGAATCGCTGGGATTCTCGAAAGACGACCTGGCTGAGATGGCCTGGGAGGAACTGACCGACGAGGTCGCTTTGCGCAGTCGTGCCGCGCTGACGCGTCAACGCGAGCGATTCGCGGGCGCCGAAGGCATTCTTGCGCGCGACGCCAACTTCCTGCTCCAGCACGAAGACCTCGCCAGCGATTCGAGCAGGGCGCGTTTCCTGCTCGCGCTTTCTCAGGGACAGCGCAATGTCTTCGACCAGCGCACACATCGGCAGGTAAAACAGGTCTATCAACGTTTCAGTTACAGTTTCCTCGCGGCGGAATTGATGCAGAAAATGCCCGCGCAGGACTTAATCGAGCGAATCCTCGCCCACCTTGAGGAGGCCGAGGACGCGTTGACCCTCGCCTGGGGACGCGATGAACTCGTCCGACGCGGCGAGTCCGCTGAAGGTCAGGAGGAAGCGGCGCGGGAGTTGGGTCTCCGTCTGCTCAACGAGGCGCACCGTCGCCTGCTCCTGTCGGCCATCACCGAGTTGTGGGTGGATTACCTGACACGGGTGGAGGCCTTAAGAGTTTCGATAGGTCTCGAAGCCTATGCACAGCGCGATCCGCTGGTACAATACAAATCCCGCGCATCCGAAATGTACCAGGGCCTGCTGGAAGATATCCGCGGCATGGTGATTGGACGGTTGTTCGCGGTCCAGCGCCGCCCCAATTTGGAGATTCGGGACGGAGACGCCATGGACTCGGACGAGGCGGAACCCGCCGCACAGGCGCCATCCAGCGGAAAGAAGAAGCGCAAACGACATTAACCCGACGGACAGGCTGGCTGTGAAATTATCACACACGGAAACCGACATATTCCGCGTCTACCCCAAGGTGGAGTTACACCGTCATCTCGAAGGCACATTGCGCCTCGAGACGATGATGGAGGTGGCGCGGGCGCACAGCATCACCGTGCCTGCCAGCCTGAGCGGACTGGTGCAGGTGCAGGACGGCGACCCGCAGACGTTCCAGAATTTTCTGGCCAAGTTCAACACCCTGCGTTTGTTCTATCGCTCGCCTGAAGTAATCCATCGCATCACACGCGAGGCGGTGGAGGACGCGGCGGTGGACAATGTACGTTACATGGAATTGCGGTTCACACCCGTTGCGCTTTCGCGCGCGGAACGCTTTCCCCTGCACGATGTGATGAACTGGGTGACGACGAGCGCGCGCGAGGCCGCCAGGAAATACAAGATGAAAGTTTGGTTGATCGCATCGGTCAATCGCCACGAAAGCCCTGAACTGGCCGAACAGGTGGCCTGGCTGGCGGCGGAACACATCCAGGACGGCGTGGTCGGCATGGATTTGGCGGGCAACGAAGCCGAGTTCCCTGCCCGGCCGTTCGCGGGCATCCTCAAGGAGGCACGACAGGCAGGGTTACAGATCACCGTCCACGCAGGGGAATGGGCGGGCGCGAAGAACGTCCGTGAGGCTATTGAAGAGTTGGGCGCGTCCCGCATCGGTCACGGTGTGCGCGTCCTCGAAGACAAGTACACCATCGCGCTGGCCAAAGAACGTGGCACGGTCTTCGAAGTGTGCATTACCAGCAACATGCAATCAGGCGTGATCCCCAAAGGACAGAAACACCCGCTTCCCAAAATGCTGGAAGCGGGACTGAACGTCACCATCAACACGGATGACCCGTCCGTTTCGCGCATCACGCTCAGTCACGAGTACCGCGTCGCTTGCGCTGAACTGGGGGTGTCCGTGGACACGCTAAAGCAGCGTATCGTTGCCGCGGCGCAGGCTTCGTTCCTGCCTGAAAAAGATAAGAATGAACTGGTCAAGAGCGTCAAGAAAGAGTTGAAATTGTAAAGCGAGATAATATTTCGCCCTACAATCACCACAAGAACCCGAAGGGTAGCAAAGGCGCTCCTTTGTACTTTTCGTGATTTTGTGGTGCCCCCTCCAGTTCCCCCCATTTTCTCCGAAAATAGGGGGAGAGTGAACGAGGGCAATACCACCCACCAAAGGAGTCAGCCATGAACGATCTATTTAAGTCCCGCGACGTATTGAAAGTGGGAAACAAGGAATACGTCATCTTCCGCCTCGACGCATTGGAAAAGGCAGGTTTAACCAAACTCAGCAAACTGCCGTATTCGATTCGCGTCGTGCTCGAAGCCGCGTTACGCCAATGCAACGATAAAGAAATCACGCAGGCCGATGTAAAGAACATCGCCGCGTGGACCCCCCTCCCGTCCCCCCTAAAGGGGGGAAGCCGTCCAGGCATCCCATTCCTCCCTGCCCGCGTGGTGATGCAGGACTTCACGGGCGTGCCCGCCGTGGTAGACCTCGCGGCCATGCGCGCGGCGGTCGCGCGTCTCGGCGGCGACCCGAAGAAAATTAATCCGCTCGTGCCCGTGGACCTCGTCATTGACCATTCGGTGCAGGTGGATTTCTTCGCCACCGCCGACGCGCTCAACCGCAACACCGAAGTGGAATTCCAACGCAACCGCGAGCGCTATGAATTTCTCAAATGGGGGCAGAAGGCCTTCCGCAATTTCCGCGTCGTCCCGCCGATGACGGGTATCGTGCACCAGGTTAATCTCGAACATCTCGCGCAAGTGGTGATGACGAAGAGCGATAAACCAGGTTTCTCAGCGAAACCTGGTTTATCCGAAGTCTATGCCTTCCCCGACACCGTCGTCGGCACCGACTCGCACACGACGATGATCAACGGCCTCGGCGTGGTCGGCTGGGGCGTGGGCGGAATCGAAGCCGAAGCCGTGATGCTCGGCCAGCCGATGGACATGCTTCTGCCCGACGTGATCGGTTTCAAACTCACGGGCAAACTCCGCGAAGGCGTCACCGCCACCGACCTCGTCCTCACCGTCACACAGATGCTCCGCAAAAAAGGCGTGGTGGACAAGTTCGTCGAATTCTTCGGCGCGGGCCTCGACTCGATGTCCCTCACCGACCGCGCCACCATCGCGAACATGGCTCCCGAATACGGCGCCACCATCGGCTACTTCCCCGTCGATGCGGAGACGCTCCGCTACATGCGACTGACGGGACGCTCCGACGAAACCATCGCCCTGACCGAAGCCTACCTGCGCGCGCAGGGACTCTTCCGCGACGCATCCTCGCCCGAACCTGAATTCACCGACACGCTCGAACTGGACCTCGGAGCGGTCGTCCCCTCCCTCGCGGGACCCAAACGCCCGCAGGATCGCGTCGCCCTGACCGATATGAAGGATGCCTTCCGAAAAGCGCTGACCGCCCCCGTGAAGGAACGCGGCTACGAACTCTCTGGCGATGCGTTGAACCGCGCAGCCACCTTCGGGGCGAATGGTGGAACACAGAAAATGAAGCATGGCGCGGTTGTGATCGCGGCCATCACGTCCTGCACGAACACATCCAACCCGTCTGTGTTGATCGCGGCGGGACTGGTCGCGAAGAAAGCCGTCGAAAAGGGACTGAACGTCAAGCCCTACGTCAAGACCTCGCTCGCGCCCGGTTCGCGTGTCGTGACGGAATACCTAAGCAAGGCTGGCCTCATTGAGCCGCTCTCGAAACTTGGCTTCAACGTCATCGCCTACGGATGCACCACCTGCATCGGCAATTCGGGGCCGCTTCCTGGCGAGGTGGCGAAGGCCGTTACCGGGTCCGATATTGTCGCGGCGGCGGTCATCTCGGGCAACCGCAACTTCGAGGGGCGCGTTCACCCGCTCGTCAAGGCGAACTTCCTCGCCTCCCCGCCGCTGGTCGTCGCCTATGCGCTGGCTGGCACTGTGGATATTGACCTGATCAACGAACCGCTTGGAACTGGTACGGACGGCGCGGCCGTCTACTTGAAAGATCTGTGGCCTTCGCAAAAAGAGATCAGCGATCTCATCGCGGCCAATGTCAAATCTGAGATGTTCAAAGAAAAATATGCAGATGTATTTGCTGGCTCGGACATGTGGAAAGATATCAAGGTCAAGGAAGGCGACCTGTTCGAATGGAGCGAAGAATCCACGTACATCCATCACCCGCCCTACTTCCAGACATTGACGGTGGATGTTCCCTCCATCAAAGAGATCAAGAACGCGCGCGTCCTCGGTCTCTTTGGTGATTCGATCACCACCGACCACATCTCCCCTGCGGGCAACATTGCCGTCGACTCCCCCGCTGGAAAATTTTTACAAGAGCGCGGCGTCCAACCCAGGGACTTCAATCAATATGGCACGCGCCGCGGCAATGACCTGGTGATGGCGCGCGGCACCTTCGCGAACATCCGCTTGAAGAACCTGATGGTCGCCCCGAAGGAAGGCAACTGGACGAAGTACAACGGACAGGAAATGTCCATCTTTGACGCGGCGATGAAATATCAAGAGGCGGGCATCCCGACCATTGTCATCGCGGGCAAGGAGTACGGGACAGGTTCCAGCCGCGACTGGGCGGCCAAGGGACCGATGTTGCAGGGCGTGAAGGCGGTCATCGCCGAATCGTTCGAGCGCATCCACCGCTCCAATTTGGTGGGCATGGGAATCCTTCCCTTGCGCTTCACCGAAGGGCAGAACGCCGAGTCCCTCGGTCTGGATGGAAGCGAGACGTTCGATATCGAGGGCCTGAGCGACAAGATTCAACCCAAAGCGGAGTTGACCGTCAAGGCGAAGAAGTCCGACGGCAAGGTGATCGAGTTCAAAGCCACCGCGCTGTTGAACACGGATGTGGAAGTGAACTACTTCCGCAACGGAGGAATTCTCCATACGGTGTTGAGGAATTTGGTGAAGTAAAACGTATTGCGTGTTGCGTAGTGCGTAATGAAAAGAGACTCGTCGTGAGGCGAGTCTCTTTTTGTTTGAGTCTATCGCTGACACGAAACCATTCGGGAGACTCAAAGTACGGAGGAGAGCCATTCTCCAAAAATATCCGAAATCTGTTACCAGGAATGGGCGGACGGGCCATACAAAGGAATAAGGTTATAATTTCCACAGGAGACACGCCATGCCCAAAAACCCACTTGCAGAAGTCTTTGGTTTTCCCGTTGACAATATGTCCAATGAGGCGATCAACCATCGGCGTGGCCGCTTGTGTCCATTTCATAATTCGTCTGGGATCAATTGCACGAAAAGCAGCGCCACAGACCCAATTGGCGTTTGCACGATTCTTGACGGAAAGAAGATCGTGTCAACTTGTCCCATTCGTTTCAGGGAAGATTTTCAAATCGTGGCCGACGCGGCGGATTTCTTTTTCGCTGGAAGCAAGTATGTCGCTGTAACAGAAGCTCGGCTCAAGGATTTGAACGGGAAGTCTGCTGGAAATATTGACATTGTCATTGCCGCCATTGATGGTAAAGGCGAAATTGTAGATTTCGGCGCGGTAGAAGTCCAGGCGGTTTACATTACAGGCAATGTGCGGAACGTGTTTGAAAAATATATGGAAAGCCCGAAGAAAAATTATGACATGGAATGGTCTGCCAGGAATTATCCGAGTCCAGATTATCTTTCCTCGTCACGCAAGAGGCTTGCGCCCCAACTGATTTATAAAGGCGGCATCCTGCACAAATGGGGAAAGAAACTGGCCGTCGTAGTTGATGAGAATTTCTTTGCCCAACTTCCCGCATTGGAAGAAGTTGACAAAGAGTCTGCCGATATCGCGTGGATGATTTACGGGTTTCAGAAAAGGAGAGAGCGTTATTCTTTGCGCAAAAAAAGAATACGATACACGCGTTTTGAAGAAGCGCTTGCAACCATCACCACGCCACAAGTCGGCAATGTGAACGATTTTGTCGAGTACTTGGAGGAAAGGATCGCCAGGGGCAAGACGATGGGCGTTCCAGCGTCGTCTGGAATCTCGCCAGACGTTGAACCGTTACCCGATTCTTTTGGTAAGTGAAACACTCCATGGAGCAACTCGGTTTTTGGGAAGTTCAGGTTTCGCCGAAGGTAGTTAATGTCGCGAGCGTGCCTCAGCGCAGTCCTTTTCGCTATCCTGGCGGAAAGACCTGGTTTGTCCCAAGAGTCCGACAATGGTTGAAAAGCCTGCCTGCCCAGCCAAAACTATTTATCGAGCCATTCGCGGGTGGGGCGATTATTGGATTGACAGTTGCTTTTGAAAAACTCGCAGACTCGGTAGTTCTGGTGGAGAAAGACGAGCAGGTCGCGGCTGTCTGGCAAACGATCATCAATACCGAAGGCGGGGCGGAATGGCTGGCAGAAAGGATTATCAATTTCAAGCCGACGCCAGACTCCATTAAAACGTTATTGGCTTCGGAAACAAGTTCGGTTCGGGATTTGGCGTTCAAGACAATCATTCAAAACCGCGTAAGCCACGGCGGAATTCTTGCGGAGGGCGCGGGTTTATTGAAGAATGGAGAAAACGGAAAAGGTATTCTGTCTCGTTGGTATCCTGCGACGCTCAAGCGGCGAATCCTGGATATCGCCACCGTCAGGAATGAGATTAAATTCATCGAGGGCGATGCCTTTCAGCAAGTCAATAAAAATTTAGATTCACCCGATGCCGTTTTTTTCGTTGACCCTCCTTACACCGCTTCAAAAAAGAAAGCGGGTTCGAGACTTTATAAGCATCACCAGGTTGACCACGAAAAGTTATTTGAATTGATGTCACAAGTAAAGGGCGATGTCCTGATGACATATGATGATGCCGAAGAAGTGCGCGACCTGGCGCAGAAATATTATTTTGAGACGCGCCTGGTCCCCATGACCAATACCCACAATGCCACCATGACCGAGCTGGTGATTGGACGTGATTTGGGATGGGTTAGGTGATCGCAATTCCGCGTCCACGAAGGAATTTCTCAGTTGTTCGATTGCCCCACCCGCTTTGCGCCGATTTGCCTGTGTGAGCGCATATCATTCACAATGAAAAGAGACTCGTCGTGAGGCGAGTCTCTTTGATTATAGGAGGCTATGTTTACTTTAGCAACGCGGAACTCGCCATCACAAACAAGGCCTGCGGGACAAAACTGAGAACCACCGTCGCGAGCGCGGAGAGTCCCCAGGTGAAATCGAGCCAGAACTCACGCGTGACGGTCGGTTCGCCCTCGTGCATGTACATGGTAACGACGACGCGCAGGTAGTAGTATGCGGAGATGAGCGAGGTCACAACGCCGATGATCGCCAGTCCAACAAATCCGCCTGCGATGACGGAGCGGAAGAGATAGAACTTTCCTACGAGGCCGAGCGTGGGCGGGAGGCCGATCAGAGAGAGCATGAAGACGGTCATCGCGGCGGCGAGGGCGGGATGCTTCTTCGCCAGTCCCGCGTAATCGCTGATGGCGAGGCC
>DYKX01000059.1:0-6105 GCA_020722375.1 Anaerolinea thermophila | reverse complement strand
CGGCGAGGGCGGGATGCTTCTTCGCCAGTCCCGCGTAATCGCTGATGGCGAGGCCTTTCCCTTCCGACTTCTCCATGGCGATGACCACGCCCCACGCGCCGAAGTTGGTGACCGCGTAAGCGACGAGGTAGAACAAGCCCGCGGCAATCGAGACAGGCGCGACCTCGGGATTGCCATAAGGCACAAAGGCCATCAGGATGTAACCCGCGTGGGCGATGCTGGAGTAGGCCAACATGCGCTTGATGTCAGATTGTGAAATCGCCAACAGGTTGCCGCCGATCATTGTGAGGGCAGAGAGGCCCCAGAGAATGTCGGTCATGTCCACGGCGAGGGCGGGAAAAGCCGTCGAGAAGACGCGCAGGAGGGCGGCGAAGCCCGCGATCTTGGCGCCCGCGGCCATGAAGCCAGTGACGGAGGTCGGCGCGCCTTGATACACGTCGGGTGTCCACATATGGAAGGGGACGGCCGCGACCTTGAAGGCGAAGCCGACGAGGACGAGGGCCGCGCCGATGGTCAGCAACACGCTCGAAGTCGAGGTGGAGGCGAGGATGGAGGCGAGGTTGGTCGTCCCCGTCGCGCCGAAGACCAGCGCGATCCCATAGACGACGAATCCCGTCGAGAACGCGCCGAGCAGGAAATATTTAATGCCTGCTTCCTCGGACGTCACCATTTTGCGGTTGAAAGCGGCAAGAACGTAGAGCGGGATGGAGAGCATTTCGAGGGCAAGGAAGACGACAATGAGGTCGGCGGCCTGCACCATGAGCATCATGCCAATCACGCTGAAGAGCAGCAGGGTGTAGTATTCGCCGCGCTCCAGTCCCATGCGTTTGACGTAGCCAAAGGCCAGCGCCACGCCGAGCAGACCGCAGATGAGTTGCAAGGCGTTGAGGAAGGTCGCGAAACCGTCGCGCACGACCATGCCGCTGAAGGCTGTGCTGGCAGGCCTGCCGAGTTGGGCGAGGGTGACGCCGAGCGTGATGGCGAGGCCCGCGGCGGCCAACGCGGCAGTGATCCACTTCTGGGTCCTGGGGATGAACAAATCCACCAGCAGGAGCACACAGGCCCAGACGGTAAGAATGGTCAGCGGGAGGATGGTTTGAAAATCTGAAGGTTCGGGCATAAGGCTCCAAATTCATTCACCAGAGATGAACGGGGATAAACGGGATTATTATCCTTGTCCATCTTTGTTTATCTCTGGTTTATTTGCGGAAGCTACGCAGTCGCTTCAGTACCGCAACATTCATGTTGCCTCCAGTGGCAAGATAAATCTTGCGGTACTGTTGGGCGAATTAATGCATCGCCATTGCGGCGGCGGAGAGGGCCTCGACGAGTTTGTCCACCGAGGGTGCCATCAGATCGAAGAACGGCGCGGGGTAGAGGCCGATCCAGAAGATGAAGATGAGCAGCGGGACGACGGTGACGATCTCGCGCCAGTTCAGGTCACGCAGGGCGTGTCCGTGCTTCTTGACCTCCTCCACGATCTCGCCCTGCGGACCGAGGAACATGCGCTGGAACATGAACAGGATGTAGATGGCGGCCATGATGACGCCCGCGGCAGAGATGCCCGCGTACCACGGGGAACCGATGGCCTCGGAGCCGAACGCGCCAAGCAGGATGGTGAACTCGCCGACAAAGCCGTTCAATCCAGGCAGACCCATCGAGGACAGCGCCACAATGAGCATGATGGAACCGTAGACAGGCGTGATCTTCCACAAGCCGCCGTAGACTTTAATTTCGCGGGTGTGCGTCTGCTCGTAGATCATGCCGACGAGGAGGAACAACGCGCCCGTGCTGAGACCGTGGTTGATCATTTGCAGGATTCCGCCCGAAATGCCCTGCGCGTTCAATGCGAACATGCCAAGCATGACGAAACCGAGATGCGAAACGGATGAGTACGCGACCAGTTTCTTCACGTCCGACTGAGCGTACGAGACCGCCGCGCCATAGATGATGCCGATGGTGGCGAAGAGCGCGATCCACGGGGCGGCTTTGAGCGTGGCTTCGGGGAAGAGCGGGATGTTGAAGCGCAGGAAACCGTACGTTCCCATCTTCAGCAGGACGCCCGCCAGGATGACAGAACCCGCGGTCGGCGCTTCGACGTGGGCATCGGGCAGCCACGAATGGAGCGGCCACATCGGGACCTTGATGGCGAACGCGGCAGTGAAGGCGAGGAACAGCCACCATTGAATGTCAGCGGGGATTCCACCCTGCGTAATCAGGTCAGGCACAGAGAATGTCCCGCCCTGAATGCCCAGCCACAAAATCGCCAACAGCATCAGAATGGAACCAGCCATCGTATATAGGAAGAACTTGATGGCCGCGTAGATGCGGCGCGGTCCGCCCCAGATGCCGATGAGGAAATACATCGGGACGAGTGTAAATTCCCAGAAGATGTAGAACAGGAAGAGGTCCTGCGCCAGGAACACGCCGATCATGCCCACTTCCAACAGCGTGAAGAAGATCATGAAGTCCTTCACGCGCTCCTCCACCGCCGTCCACGTGGAGAGGATCGAGATTGGAGTGAGGAAGGTCGTCAGCAGGACGAGCAGGATGGAGAGGCCATCCACGCCCAGGTGGTATTGGATGTTCCAGCCCGCGACGGTGATCCAATCGTATTTGGCGACCAGTTGCAGGTCGGGGTTGGCGGAGCGGAACATCGTCAACACCCAGAGCGAAATGCCGAAGGTTACCAGCGAGGTGATGAGCGCCGTCCAGCGCAGGGCATTTTTCCTGTCGCTCGGAATGAGCAGCAAAATCAAAACGCCCACGAGCGGGAAGAAAGTCATCAGGGTCAGGGGTTCAGAGAAAAAATTCATGTTCGGACCTCTTTACTTGAGGAGTAAATAGCCAAGGATGAGCACGACGCCCAGCATGATGGACAACGCGTACGAACGCACGAATCCATTCTGGACCTTTCGGCCGGTCGCGGACAACCATTGCGTTACCTTGCCCCAACCGTCGAAGAACCAGTTGATGCCTTTCTGATCGGCATAGTCGTTAAGCGCAATGGTGGACAGCCAGTTATACGTTCCTGCAATGACCTTGTCGTGGAACCAGTCGTGCCAGAATTTCCAGTCAATCACGTCCGCTAGATAATGAGAGATGCGGACGTAGTTATCCAGGATGAGCCATTTGTAGCCCTCGTCCACGAACCATTTGTGTTCCATGCCCGTGTAGAGGAAAGCGAATGGTCCAAAAATTTTCCTGAGCGGGTCGGGCTGACCTTTTGTGAGCGGCTTGCGTCCGTAGATGAACCAGGAGACGAGGATGGCGATCAGCGCGAGCAGAGTAGAGATGCCAGCGACTTGCAAGTTTAGCGGAAGTCCTTCCACCTCTTCAAGAGTATGGCCCAGCCAGTGGGTCAAATTGTGAAAGCCCTCGAACGGCAGGTTGAGCAGTCCGCCCAGTGTGGCCAGCGCCGCCAGCACCATCAGCGGACCAGTCATGATGATCGGACTCTCCTCTGCGTGCGCGGCGGCTTCGTGTCGCGGCTCACCGAAGAAGACCATCCAAATCTGGCGTCCCATGTAAAAGGCGGTGAAGAACGCCGCGATGGCCAACAGCCAATAGACAGTCGGATAGTGCAGGCTGGCGTCGAGCAGAATTTCGTCCTTCGACCAGAAGCCTGCAAACGGGAAGATGCCTGCGAGCGCGAGCGTCCCGATCATGTAGAGCCAGAAAGTAACGGGCATGGTCTTGCGAAGTCCGCCCATGTTGCGCATGTCGCCTGGGTCAAAAACTTCTTCGTGATTTCCTTCGTGCTCTTTGTGCCCGCCTGCCCCCGTACTGTGGGAATCGTGGTGAGCGATGTGATGATGCCCACGCTCCAGTCCAAGAATGACGGAACCCGCCGAGAGGAAGAGCAGGGCTTTGAAGAAAGCATGCGTCGCGAGGTGGAACATCCCCGCCACGTACGCGCCCATGCCGACGGCCGCGACCATGAACCCAAGTTGGGAAATGGTCGAGTAGGCCAGCACTTTCTTGATGTCATATTGACCGACGGCAATCGTCGCGGCAAAGAGCGCGGTCACCGCGCCTGTCATCGCCACGATGTATTGCGCCTGCGGGACAAGCGTATATAGCGGAGCGGAACGGGCAACGAGATAAACGCCTGCCGTCACCATCGTCGCGGCATGAATCAGCGCCGAGACGGGCGTCGGACCAGCCATCGCGTCGGGGAGCCAGACGTAGAGCGGAATCTGCGACGACTTGCCCGCCACGCCGATCAACATGAAGAGCGTGATAGCAACGATGATCTCAGACGGCATGGACCTGGCGGCTTCAAAGACCTGGTCAAATTGGAACGATTTCAAATACCAGAACATGATGAAGCCCGCGATCAGGAAGCCAAAGTCACCGATGCGGTTGGTGATGAAGGCTTTGTTACCCGCGTTCGAGTTCGCCCACGAGGGACGTCCGAGCGTGTCCATGTCGTACCAGAAGCCGATCAGGAGGAAGGAACAAAGTCCCACGCCCTCCCAGCCGACGAAGAGCATCATGTACGAGTCGCCGCCCACCAGGATCATCATGGCGATGATGAAGAGGTTGAAAAAGACGAAGAATCGCTGATACCGCCCGAGGTCCGATTTGAAGCGGACGTCTTCGTGCATGTAGCCGATGGCGTAGATGTGGATGAGCGTCCCCACGCCCGAGACGACCAGCATCATCGTGGTCGAGAGCGAGTCGACGCGGAAGGTCCAGTCGAGTTGCAGGTCGCCGATGTGAATCCACTCGCCGATTGTCCAGCGCATCGCCTCGCCGTGATTGACCGAGACGGAATACGCCAGCAAGACCGAGACCACAAAGGCCGCGCCCGAGGCCGCGCTGGCGATCCAGCCGATGGCTTTTTCGCCCCAGGGCTGTTTCATGAACCAGCCGCCGAAGATGAGATTGGTCAACAGCCCAAGGAGGGGAAAGAACACGATCCACGGGGCGAGGAAGAAAAATCCAGAGGAGGCAGGTTCACTCAAAAACATAAGGTCTCCGTGCGTGTTGCGTGTTGCGTGTTCCGTGTGTACGTGTGTACCTGTGTACCTGTGTACATTATCATCCCTTCAAGTTGTTCATCTCGTCCACGTTGATGCTGTGGCGGGACTTGAAAATCTGCACGATCAGCGCCAGCCCCACCGCCACCTCCGCCGCCGCGACCGCGATGACGAAGAAGACGAAGATCTGTCCGCTGAGACTCTGGATGGCGCTGGAAAAAGCCACCATCGCTAAATTGGCCGAGTTCAACATCAACTCGATGGACATGAAGATGATCAGCGGGTTGCGGCGCACGAGCACACCCGCCGCGCCGATGGTGAATAAGATTGCCGAGAGGATGATGTAGTAATTGACGGGTACCATGATAATTTTGCGGTTCGTATTTCGTATTGCGTATTCCGTAATTTAGTACCGCAACATTCATGTTGCCTCGCAAGATAAATCTTGCGGTACTGCGTTACGCAACACGCATCACGCAACACGTTATCCCCGCCCTCCTTTTTCTTGCTTGGTCAACACAATTGCGCCGACCATGGCAACCAGCAACAGGATGGAAGTGACCTCGAACGGCAGCAGGTACTCATTGAACAGCATGTTGCCCATCTGTTGCAGAAATCCCAGGTTGTTGACCGCCTCCGCAGGCGGGACAATATTCCCCGCGGGGACGCCGCGGAACGCCAACAGGTAGACCGCTTCGATCACAAGGACAGCGGCCAGCACGCCCGCCAGCGGTTTCTGCCACGGGAGCGCCTTGCCAGGCGCGAGTTCCTCCGCGCCCAGCAGCATGATGACGAACAGGAACAGCACCATGATCGCGCCCGCGTAGACGGTGATCTGCGCCATGGCAATGAACGGCGCGCCAAGCAAGAGGTAGAAGACCGCCACCGTCGCGAAGTTCAGCACCAGGAACAGCGCCGAGTAGACCGCGTTACGGCTGAGCAGCATGCCCAGCGCGGTGGCAATTGCTATTACGGCAAGTATTAGGAAGAGGATGAGATCAATGGACATAAGCACCTGGGGGAGTACACAGGTACACAAGTACACAGGTATACAGGTCACTTGTGTACGTGTGTACCTGTCTACGTGTGTACCTGTCTACGTGTCTACCTGTGTACTAAT
>DYKX01000225.1 GCA_020722375.1 Anaerolinea thermophila | reverse complement strand
TGTTCGTCTGTCATGGGGCTCTCCTCGCGCATGTTGCGACAAGCATAGCCCATTGCCATGTAAGCAAACGCGGCTTTCAGCCCGGCTTCAGCGCATACGCCGCGACGCGCCGACAGGTCCGAGAATCCCGTGCAATCGCCTTGCGAGACCTTCCATGTCTTTGAGTTCACACTCCCAGACCACCACGACGCGCCAGCCAAGATCTCGCAGATCCTGAAGGTTCTGCAAATCCCGCGCCGCGTTTCGGTCGAGCTTCTCATTCCAATAGGCCGCGTTGGAAGCCGGGCGCACGGCGTTCTTGCAGCCTGGGTGTTGATGCCAGAAGCAGCCATGCACGAATATTGCAGTTCGCCGCGAGGGAAAGACAATATCTGGTTTGCCGGGAAGATCCTTGCGATGCAGGCGGAAACGATAGCCCAAACGGTGCAGCATGGAGCGCACTTGCAACTCGGGACGGGTATTCGCTCCCTTCACCCGAGCCATCACCAAGCTGCGTTGCTCCGGGTCAAAAACATCCGTCAATCGGTTTCCGCCTCGTTGTCTTGCCCAGCTGAGTTCACAAAACGCTGTTCCGCCAACCAGCGCAAGCGCTCAGCCTGGGTCAGCAAGGCGCGACGCAAGCCCTTGGCGACCTTGCGCTCGGCAATGACCTGCGCCAGACGAGCCATGACCAAAGCCCGGCGAGCAATGCGCAAGTCTGGATGATCGCGCAGCTTGCTGACTTCATCGGTCACGATCTTGCCACGATAAGAAGGCGGAATGACCGCATCGACCGTGGGCGTTGGAGGCTCTTTCTCGTTCAATATGGCCTTGAACGTGGATTCATTGACGCATTTTTCGAAAATGGCGAATTCCAGCGCGTCGAGATAAGCCTTGGCTTCCTTGTCCTTCCCTGCGCGTCCCTCAAACTCGGGCAAAGGCCAGACCTCCACGTAACACACCTCGAAGGGGTCGAGCACGTTCATCGCAACGGCATCCGTTCGTCGGTTCGTCAGGTGGCGACGAATCCGCACCCGCAGCATCTCATTGGTTTGTCCGACGTAGATCGGTTCGCCCTCGTAGTCGAAGAAAGCATAAATGCCCCATTGATACGAACCCAACTTGCACGTCACGCCGGTGAGCGCATTTTTAACGCCTTGATCGCAGCGCGGCCCTCAGCGCTTCCGTTTCAAAAGGCAGGCTGGCCGTTCCCAGAGCGATTGCGGACGTCTTGTCCGAAAATTTCTTTTCGCTCATGCCGCGGCCCTGATATGGGCGGTCACGGAATTGGCCCTGAGAATCGGTTCAAGAAGCGTGCGGGCCAGATGACTGACGACCGGTACGGCGACGCCGTCGCCAGCGAGGTGATAAGCGTCGTTATATCGAACCGGAAGCTTGTAATCATCGGGCAATCCCATCAAACGCGCGGCCTCCCGAGGGGACAACAGGCGCGTGCGAATGCGGCCATTCTCCACCACCATGATGGTCTGGCGACTGGAGCCGCCTGAAGGCGTACGCAGACAGCCTGCCACCCCGTCGAAACGCACCTCGGCGCGTACGACCCCATTACGGGTGCGGCGATAGACCGTGCCGACGTTCATCTCGCCTTTCCCCAGCACGGCCATGACCTTGCGTCGGTTCACTTCGGACATGGAGTCCATGATCTTCCCGGTTTCTTCGGCGGCATGCCAGACCACGCCTCGCGGCTCATGCTCGATCATGCTTTCCAGCGCGGGCGGCAGGGCATCGGGTACGGGCGGGCTCCACCAGCGCCACATGGCCTGCCGCTCTTTCGACAGCCGGTTGTGCGCGCGAATGACTGCATCAGGATGCCAAGCAGGATGTGCGATCCAGGAATGCACCTCGTCTGGCAAACGCATTCCGACATCGACGCCAAGAATGAACAGCCTTGGGCGCGATTGCGGAAGGAAGTGCACCGCATCGATCACCATCGCGCCGAACAGATAGCCTTCATCCGCCAAGGCAGCCGCGATCACATCAAAATCCTTGCCTGCATGCGAGGTGAGCGCGCCGTACACGTTTTCTAGCAGAACCATGCGCGGCTTGCGCCCTTGCACGCTCAGCGCTTGAATCAGCCGCCAGTAACCCCAAAACGCGCCGGAACGGGCGCCGTTCAGACCCGCGCCCATTCCGGCAAGGGAAAGATCCTGACAAGGGAAGGAACCCCAAGCCAGATCGGCTCGCCCCGGAAGATCATCAACGGTCATGTTGAAGATGTCGCCCACGACCAGATGATCCTTGCCCCAGTTCTCGGCGTAGGCGCGGCCTTTCTTCTCGGAAATATCGTTCGCCAGCAAGCAACGCCACGCATCGCCCAAACCGGCGCGAACCATGCCGCCTCCTGCAAAAAATTCATAAAAGCTATGCACATCCATCTCCAGCAGCATTTTTTCCGCTCATGAGAAAACGCCGGGCCGCCCCAAGTTTCCTTGTCCACCTCGCAGCTTGCAAGCGGCTCGGATTCGGCCCCGTCCAAGCTGCCG
>DYKX01000224.1 GCA_020722375.1 Anaerolinea thermophila | reverse complement strand
ACCCGAATCATGTTTGGTGGGACGGACGCCGCGCCGAAATGATGAGCGCCGCGCTCTCTGCCGCCGTGACGGAACTTGACGGGCAAACCTGGGGAGATATTCACACGCATACCTTCGCTCATCCGTTGGGGAGTGTCGCCGCGCTCGCGCCCATCTTCAACCGCGGACCCTTCCCCACGGGCGGCAACTGGAACACCGTGGACAGCGGCGCGTACTACCCCGATAAACCGTATGCGATGACGCTCGGTCCCGCCTACCGCATCATCGCCGACCCCGCCGACTGGGACGCCTCGCTCTCCATCATCCCCAGCGGGCAGTCTGGTCAGCCGTTCAGTCCGCATTACGATGACCAGATTCAGCAATGGCTGGCGGTGGAATATCACACGCTGCCGTTCAGCTTGCAGGCGATTGAAGCCGCGGCGGTGAATGTATTGCTTTTGGTAGTAGGGCGACATTAATGTCGCCCTACAAGGAGAATATTATGACACAAGATATTTACTACCGCCGCCACCTGCCGCACATTCATCCCGAAGGTCACCCACTTTTCATCACCTTCAACCTGGCAGATTCAATCCCCCTCGATGTTTGGTTGAAACTCAAACAGCAACGCGAACAGGAATTACAGAAAACAGCGCCCGAACAACATTACCTGATACAGAAAAAATTCTTCGGAAAGTACGATGAATGGCTTGACCGCGCCGAATACGGCAACCACTGGCTGGCGCTGGCAAATATCGCGCAGATTGTCGCCGACGAATTGCATCGCATGGATGGAGAGCGTTACCGTTTATTGGCGTATTGCATCATGCCGAATCACATTCACATGCTCATCGAATCGCTTGTAACAGAAGCGGCAAAACATCATGGAAAGAGCCGCAATTATCCCGTCACCGAAACATTGCGCCTGCTCAAAGGCAGAACCGCCCGCGCCTGCAACCTGGAATTGAAGCGTAGCGGAAAATTCTGGCAACACGAAAGTTATGATCACTATGCCCGTAACGACGAAGAATTGGGGCGGATTGTTGCCTATATCATCAACAACCCTGTGAAAGCAGGGCTGGCGAAAGAATGGACAGAATGGAAGTTCACCTACCTGCATCCCGGCTTGGGAGAATGGTAGCGCGACATTGTAGCGCGACATTGTAGCGCGACATTAATGTCGCGCCACGCGCCACGACTATGCCCAAACCTGATGTAAGCGACCAACGCAAAACAAAGATACTCGCTGCTGCCCGCGAGATCTTCGCGCGCAAGCCGCTCAAGGATGTGAAAATGCAGGACATCGCCCGCAAGGCTGGATTAAGCGTCGGCGGTGTGTACTGGTATTTCAAAGGCAAGGATGAAATCATCCACGCCCTGCTGCTGCAAAATGCAGAGACAAACATCGCCGCCTTGAAAACTCTCAGTGAAGCCGATGCTCCCGCCCTCACGCGCCTGCAACTGTTCTTCGAGCAGGTCGTAGGACAAGTTTCCAACTTGTCCGAGTTGTATCTCACGGGCGCAAAATACCAGGCAATGACCAGCCCCAATCCGCGGACTCGCGCCGCGATGGAGAAGATCGCCGAAGGTTATCACAGCGGATTGCAAGCCATCATCGAACAGGGAATTGCCAGCGGCGAATTCGTGCAAGTCAACCCGCAGGATGCGACCACGGCGCTGATCGGCGCGTATGAAGGGCTGATGCTGCTGTGGGTCATGTCGCCCAAAACCATGCGGCTGAAAGAATCCATGCAAACCGCCGCGCAATTGTTGCTGGCGGGCTTATGCGTAGCGCGAGATTAATCTCGCGCTATAGGCTAGGAGAAAAATCATGCAATCCAACCCCACCATTTTGCTTGCCGTCCTCTGCGGTTTCGTACTCATACTTGGAGGAATGGTCGCTTTCGCCGTTTTTTTTATCCGCAAGGAATCGGCGGGCAAAGCCAAAATCGCCCAGTCTTTGGGGTTATCTCCCACTGCGGATACACAGCCATTATTACAGCGGGTCGCCTACGTCAACGGCATCAACCGCCCCGGCTTATATCGTCTCGAACACGTTTTTCAGCGCCATCACGCTTCGGGCGGTGACGTGTACCTGTTCAGCCTGCACCGCAGTTACTTCGACGAGCAGGGAGTCAATCGCGGCAACCGCCCGACAGATTCGCACCAAAAGACGCTGGAATCGAGCGCCCTGGCATTTGTTTCCCCCTCCTGGAAGTTACCGCGCTTCACTGCCACACCCCGTCTCGCTGGCGGCAAACTGGCAGAGCTTGGCAACGCCCTCGCGGAAAAAGCGATGGAAATCAAATACGATGCCATCAAGTTTCAACACATCCCCAGCCTGGACGAGCGATATCTGATTGCCACGCCAGAACTTTCCCCATCGCATGTGCGCCCATCTGACGGTTTTCTACGCGTCCTCGCTGCGCATCCCAATCTGCGGCTGCATGTGGGCGGCGATACCCTGACCCTCTCCTTCATAGACAGCAACTCTCAAACGCCCGATGAGGAAAA
>DYKX01000223.1 GCA_020722375.1 Anaerolinea thermophila | reverse complement strand
CAGTGAGACGCTGAAACGAGAACCCTTTCCAACTTCGCTTTCCACGCTCACCTGTCCGCCGTGCTGTTCAACGATGGACTTGACGATTGCCAGCCCCAGCCCGTTGCCTTCCACTTCGTTGTGCTTCCCATTCCGCACGCGATAGAAGCGGTCAAATACGAACGGCAGGTCGGCCGCGGGAATCCCGTATCCCGTATCCTGCACGCGCGTCACGACCATATCCTCTTCCACTTTCATGGAAAGCGAGACGGATCCTCCCTCGGGCGTGTACTTGATGGCATTGCCAACCAGATTGGCCAGCATTTGCCGAAGTTTGAGCGGGTCGCCTGAAACGTATGTATGTGTTCGACTCTTTTTATAGGTGAGTTGCTGATTCTTCGCCTGTGCTTGTGGCTGGAATTCTGCCTCAACCTCGCCGAGCAGGGTGTCGAACTCCACGTTTTCGCGTTTCAATTCGACTCCGAGATCAAGTTGTGCCAGTTCGAGCATGCTTGACACAAGTTCGTTCATGTTTTGTGCCGCAGACTGGATCCGCTCCACAAACTCTGCCTGTTGTTCTGTCAGGGGACCGGCATGTTCCATCAGTTTGCTAAAGCCCGCGATGGATGTGATCGGATTTTTCAGATCGTGCGACGCGGTGGCGATGAAATCATTCTTCAACTGCTCCAGACTTTTAAAGCGCGTCACGTCATGCAGGACGGCCACGTGTCCCCCCTCTTCAATGGGTGTGACCTGCGCTGCAAACGAACGACCGTCTGGCCAGACCACATCCTCGGTGAGTGTGGATTGTGTCATCTGGGCGTGTTCCATCAGGGTGATTAGTTCATCGTAGCCGCGACCCGATGGAAGTTCCATGCCGAGTTTCGATTCGTAATCCGTGAACAGATTCCTGGCGGCGGGATTGAGCATGACCAATTGGCCTTCCGCGTCGAACATCAGGATGGCATCCGCCGCGCCCTGCAGGACAGCCGCCAGTTTCTTTTGCTCCTGCGCCATATCCGCATAAAGACGGGCATTCTCAAACGCAATCGCCGCCTGGCTGGCAATGGCCTGCAGGAGCAGTAAATGCTCCATTTGGAAATATTGCGTTTGTTCGTGTGCCAGCGCCAGCAGTCCGAGCAGTTGATGGCGGCCAAACATTGGGACGATAACCGCCGAGCGCGTCGGCTCATCGGGATTGGACGGCCAGCGCGGTTCCTTTTGCACATCTTCGATCAGCAGGCTTTCACGCGATTCGCTGATCTCAGGCATGAAACCGTCAAGCGTTGGAAAATCCGTCGGAGATGAGGAGGAAGCGGCGTTGTGCGTTTTTTGGATGGAAATGGACGGATGCAGAATTACAATGTGCCCCATGAGCGCCCCCAGCGTTTCCACCGTGCGCCGCAGCACCACATCGGCCAGATCGTCAACGTCGAGGCGGGCGCTCAATTCCTTTCCAATTTCGGGAAGCAGGCTCAGTTCGCGGTTGCGGCGGCGCATGGCATCTTCCGCCTCTTTCACGCGCAATTTCGTGCGGATGCGCGCCATCAGTTCACGGCGGTCGAAAGGCTTCAGGATGTAGTCGTCCGCGCCGAGGCTGAAGCCCGATTGAATGTCTATGGGGTCGATGCGGGCCGCGGTCAGGATGATGACCGGGATGTGCTGTAAAGCCGGGTCGGAGCGAACCTCCTCCAGCACTGCGAAGCCGTCTTTTTGGGGCATGTTGATATCGAGCAGAATCAGGTCGGGCAGGTGTTCGCGCGCCCGTTCCAGTGTTTCCACGCCATCGGCTGCGGTGATATATGAATATCCCTCGTTTTGAATGTAGCGCGCAAGCAGGGTCACGTTATCAGGACGGTCATCGGCGATCAGGATTTGGAACGTTTTTGCTGTGGCGGGTTCCTTGACGGCAGATTGCGAGCGGTTCCATTCTTTCAGAAAACCGCCCACGATCTGGCAAATTCGTTCCGGTCGGACGGGTTTGAGGATGATCTCGTCCACCTTTGCGCGGCGCGCGGTCTCCTTTAATCCTGGCACATCGTAGGCGGTGGTCAAAAGAATGTGGGCAGGCCTGCCCCCCGGATGATTTTGCAGTTTCTCCACCAATTCCAGGCCGTTCATTTCGGGCATGATCATGTCGGTGATCAAAATATCGGGTGCGCGGCTCTCCACGCGTTCCAACGCTTCGCGCCCGCTGGTGGCGGAGATCACCTCCACCTGGGGTCCCAATTGCGTCAATGCGCGAGCGAGCGTTATCGCGGTGGTGGAATGATCGTCCACAACCAGAATGTGGACGGGAAGGTCGCTGGAAGATGGGGCTTGCTGGTTCATCGCCCCAATTTTCATGGAGATTCCCCTATAAAACAGTTTGTCATGTGTCTGCGAAAGTTGGCAAAAGTTGGCAATGCCATTTTCTCCCCCGCCAGTCTCGAAACTTAGAACCTATCCGAAAAACCCTCGGAGCGCGGACTTGAGTCCGCCCAGCAGGGCAGACTGAAGTCTGCAATCCGAAGTCTGCAATCCG
>DYKX01000222.1 GCA_020722375.1 Anaerolinea thermophila | reverse complement strand
AAATACAATACACCTCGAATTGCTTTCCATGCAAAGTGGCAGGATTTGGAAAAGATTTCCATTGGCTGGCATGAGCAACGCAAACAGGAAGGTCTTATTGTTGACAAGTTGAAATTGGAAACAAAGAATTCCATACAGAAAATTCCGTCCATGCATTATTTTCCGAGTCAGTCAGCAAAAGCCTTTATTCCCTTATCCTGCTTTGCCGAGAACTGGCGCGACTCCGCCCTCGGTCAACAAATCAAACAACACGCGCCGCATCTTTTTGAAAAATAAAAATTCGTGCTAATTCGTGAAATTCGTGGCTAAAAATTTAGGAGATTTATGAATAAAAAATACACCAACCGCCGCTACCTCGACGCCCTCGAAAAGAAAGTCCTCGTCTTCGATGGCGCCATGGGCACGAGCCTGCAATTACAAAACCTGACCGCCGAACATTTTGGCGGCGAACAATTTAACGGTTGTAACGACTACCTCGTCATCTCGTATCCCGAAGCCGTGGAAAAAGTCCATCGCTCCTTCCTCGAAGTCGGCGTGGACGTGCTCGAAACGGACACCTTCCGTTCCAACCGCATCACGATGAAGGAATACGGGTTGCAGGATCGCGTGCTGGAGATCAACGAGACCGCGGCGAGATTGGCGCGTCGCTTGGCGGATGAATATTCGGTAGACACGTACACACGTACACAGGTACACACGGAACACGCAACACGCAACACGCAACAAAGATTCGTCGCCGGCTCCATCGGACCCTCGGGCAAACTCCCCTCCGCCAACGATCCCGAACTCTCCAACGTCAGCTTCGACGAACTCGCCGACGTGTTTCGCGAACAGGCCGTCGGCCTGATCCGCGGCGGCGTGGATTTGCTCCTCATCGAAACCTCGCAGGATATCCTCGAAGTCAAAGCCGCCATCACGGGCTGTCACAAAGCCTTCGACGAGACTCGAGTTTATTTGCCGATCCAGGCGCAGGTCACGCTCGACACGACCGGCCGAATGTTGCTCGGCACCGACGTCAACGCCGCGCTGGCCATCCTCGAAGGCATGGGCATTGACGTCATCGGCATCAACTGTTCCACGGGACCCGAGCACATGCGCGAGCCCATCCGCGTCCTCGGCGAAAATTCCACGCTCCCCGTTTCGTGCATCCCCAACGCGGGCCTGCCGCTCAACGTGGACGGCCAGGCCGTCTATCCCCTCGAACCCGAACCGTTTGCGAACGACCTGTACGAATTCGTGACCAAGCACGGCATCCGCATCGTCGGCGGCTGCTGCGGAACGACTCCCGACCACCTGCGCCTCCTCGTTGACAAACTACGCAATACGCAACACGCAACACGACCTCCGCTTCACCCTACGCCTCAACTTGCCTCCGCCATGTCGGCCATTTCCATGCGGCAGGATCCCCCCCCCACCCTGCTCGGCGAACGCTGTAACGCCCAAGGTTCGCGCAAGTTCAAGCGACTCCTGCTCGAAGAAGATTACGACTCCATTTTGGAGATCGCGCGTGAACAGGTCGAGTACGGCGCGCACGCCCTCGACATCTCCTGCGCGGTCACCGAACGCCCCGACGAAGCCGAACTCATGCGCAAGGTCGTGAAGAAACTCGAGATGGGCGTGGATGTTCCGCTCGTGATTGATACGACAGAATTAGACGTGCTCGAAGTCGCCCTCAAGACCGCGCCTGGCCGCTGTCTCATCAATTCCACGCATCTCGAGGGGGGCCGCGCCAAAGCCGACAAAGTTTTCGCCCTCGTCAAGGCACACAACGCCGCCGTCATCGTCCTCACCATTGACGAAAGCGGCATGGCCAAGACTCGTGACCGTAAACTGGAAGTGGCCCGCCGCATCTACGACATCGCTGTAAACGAGCACGGACTCAAGCCCGAAGACCTGGTCTTCGACGCGCTGACCTTCACCCTCGCCACAGGCGATCCCGAATTTGCCAACTCCGCCATCGAGACCATCGAAGGCATCCGTCTCATCAAACAGCATCTGCCTGGCGTGATGGCTTCGCTGGGCGTGAGCAATTTGTCATTTGGTCTCGCTCCGCACGCACGGCCTGTGCTGAACTCGATCATGCTTCACCATTGCGTCCAGGCTGGACTCGATATGGCGATCATCAATCCCGCCCACGTCACCGCCTACGCCGACATCCCCGCCGCAGAAAAAGACCTCGCCGAAGACCTGCTCTTCAACCGCCGCCCCGACGCATTGCAGAGATATATCGAATACTACGAGAAGGTCACTCCCACCACCGAAGCGACTCTCGCCGACCCCACCGAAGGCATGACGCCCGAACAACGTCTGCACTGGAAAATTATCCACCGCCACAAGGAAGGCGTGGAAGCAGATATTGATGAGATTATCGGTAGAGAAGTAAACACGTACACAGGTACACAGGTAGACAGGTACACAGGTAAACAGGTAGACAGGTACACAAGTACACAGGTAAACACGTCGAACGTAACGACTCCCGACCTACCTCCTAACTCCTATCTCCTATC
>DYKX01000221.1 GCA_020722375.1 Anaerolinea thermophila | reverse complement strand
CCCCTGGTGCGCGCCATCCGCGCCGAAGTAGATGCCTGGCGCCGCGGCAGCTATGCGGGGGTCAGTGAGACCTCGCGGGCACTGCTTCAGCACTGGTTCGAAAACGAACACCTGGTCGAGAACGACGCCGGGGAAACGATCCCCTTCCGCTATCATTGGGCGCAGCGCGAGGCTATCGAGACCTTCATCTACCTCTATGAGTTGCGCCGCGTGCGCAACGTGGCCGAGTTGCTCTTTGAGTTTGGCGACAACCAACTGGCCGACCTAGCCTTGGGCATCCCGCCGGAGCAGGATCGTTGGGCAAAATACTGCGCCAAGATCGCCACCGGCGCGGGCAAAACGAAAATCATGACCCTTGCCATCGTCTGGAGCTACTTCCACAGCCTGTACGAGCCGAATTCCGACCTGGCGCGGCATTTCGTAATCATTGCCCCCAACCTCACCGTGTACGAGCGGCTGAAGGACGACTTTGAAAACTGCGCCATCTTCTACAAAGACCCACTCATCCCTGAGGAATGGCGCGGCGACTTTCAAATGCAGGTGGTGCTGCAGGATGAGCCCGGCGGCGCGACAACCACCGGTGCGATCTACCTCACCAACATTCATCGGCTTTATCCCAGCCTGGACAACAAGAGTGAAGATGGCGAGTCCACTGCGTCGATCTTCGGTCCTCCGGTGGTGCGCGGCAGGGCGTTGGATACCGGCGAGAGCCTGCGGCAGCGCATCTGCGCCCATCCCCGCCTGATGGTGCTCAACGATGAAGCCCATCACCTACATGATCCCGACCTGGCCTGGAACCGGGCCATTGATGCCCTGCATGAGGAAAGTCAAGCGCGCGGCAATCATGGCCTGTGCCTGCAACTGGATTTCACCGCCACCCCCAAGCACAACGACGGATCGCTCTTCCGCCATATCGTGGTGGACTTTCCCCTGGGCGAAGCGGTGGACGCCGGCATCGTCAAAGTGCCGGTCTTGGGCGAGTCGGATGAACTGGTGGTACACGGCGACAAAAAGACGCCGGCCCATGAACGTTACGCCATGCACTTGCAACTGGGCTACCAGCGTTATGCCAGAACCTATGACGAGCTGCACCGGGTGCGCAAGCCGATTCTGTTTGTGATGACGGAAGATGCGCGGGCCGCAAACGAGATTGCCGACTACCTGGACAGCGATGCCTTTCCCTTGCTCAGAGGTCATGTGTTGAACATTCACACCCGCCTGAAGGGCAGTATCAAGGAAGTAAGGCGCGGCGGCAAAACCTTCAAGGAGTTCGTCGAAAACGAGACCGCCATGAAGCCGGAAGACTTACGTGAACTGCGCGGGATGTCCCGCGAATTGGACCGCCCGGACAGCAAGTTTCGTTGTGTAGTCTCAGTAATGATGCTGCGCGAGGGTTGGGACGTGCGCAATGTGACTACCATCGTACCGCTGCGTCCCTACTCGGCCGAGTCGGGCATCCTGCCGGAGCAGACCCTGGGCCGGGGACTGCGGCGCATGTTTCCATTGGGGGAAACGCCGGAACTGGTCACCGTGATTGAGCATCCTGCCTTCCGCAAACTGTACGAGGATGAATTGGCGCAGGAAGGGCTGGACATCGCCGTTTTGCCCGTCCGCGAGGTCTTCAAGCAAACCATCACCATTTTTGTAGATCGCGAGCACAAGGACGTGGAGACCCTGGAGATCGAAGTCCCGTTGGTTTCCGATGCCATTGAGACCACGCAGGAAATTCAGGGGCTGACCTTCGAGGAAGTGCGCGACGCATTCAGGGCCAAGTTTAAGCCTTTACCGATTGGCAAAAAAAGAGAGGGGCCGATCGAATACAA
Organism: Anaerolinea thermophila; assembly: GCA_020722375.1. Lineage (GTDB taxonomy): Bacteria > Chloroflexota > Anaerolineae > Anaerolineales > Villigracilaceae > Denitrolinea. The sequence goes on along the minus strand of DYKX01000221.1, from coordinate 690 downwards.
AGAACGGCATCTGTTCACCGACGAGATTGTCGCCACTATGAAACTCGACGCCGGGTTGCTCAACAACGCCTGGTCGGCGCCAGCCTATTTCGCCCAAATGCTGGGCCGCGCCTGCCGCATTAGCAACCCGCATGCGGTGCTTGCGCCGTTGGTGGAGCGCTTTATCGCCGAGGTGCTTTTCGAGCGCCCGGTGGATTTGTACAGCGGCGAAGTCGATCACCGTATGCGCGACCTAGATGTGGTGGAGCACATCCGCGCCACCTTTACACCGTTGATCCTGGAAAAAACTGTGCGTAAGTTAGAACGCCAACGCATCAGCCAAGGAGAGCGCCTGTCCACGTGGAAGCCCTATCAGGCAACCAGCCATAATAAACGTCCCGCCCTGCCCGCACAGCGCACCATGTTCAACCTCGTGCCCTGCGATAATGAGTTCGAGCAAGCGTTTGTTGATTTCTTAGAGACCGCCCAGGACGTGGCTGCCTTTGCCAAGAATGCCGGGCCGCAGAGGCTCATGATTGACTACCTCCGGCCAGATGGTCAGCGGGCGCTTTACATCCCTGATTTCTTTGCGCGCACGCAGGAAGGGGATTGTTACCTGGTCGAACTCAAGGGACGCCAGGATGAACTGGTGGCGTTGAAAGCCACGGCTGCGGTGGAATGGTGCAAGACGGCATCGAGCAAGGGGAAGCG
>DYKX01000220.1 GCA_020722375.1 Anaerolinea thermophila | reverse complement strand
CTCGGCGGGCGCAACTGGCCGAGGGAATGTCGGGCAAAAATCACCATTTCCGAAGACGAATTCAAATACATCGAAACCTTCGCCGGGGAGGGCGGCGGAAGGCGGATGCGCGGCCAAACCGAACCAGCCAGCCTGTTGGATTGCGAACGCGTTGCGCGTTCATTGGCAGGATGGGAAATAGCAAGCAGCGGCGGAAGCAGTTCCCTGCCGGAAAGCGTGCGGCTCTCGGAATTATTCGAGGGCGGTCAAATCACGCTGGAAGGATTGAAGCAAAACTGGTCGCGTCCCAGGAGCAACGAGGAATTACTGCAATTTCCCTTTGGCCTTCGCAGCGGCCGCAAGGGACTGGAGCCGGTCATCCTGAACCTCCTGCCACCCGGCCCGGAATATACGGGCATCGGCGCCTATCATACTATTCTCGTCGGGACGACAGGCAGCGGCAAGAGCGAATTCATGAAATCCCTGGTTCTCTCGGCCGCCTGGAAATATTCCCCGCGCCTGCTCAATTTCTTCTTCATGGACTTCAAGGGCGGCGCCGCTTTTAACATCCTCAAAGACCTGTCCCATGTGGTCGGTGTTGTGACCAACCTCGGCCCCTCCCTGGTCGAGCGCGGCCTGGACGCGCTGGAGGCCGAATTCGAGCGGCGGCAAAAACGCTTTGCCGAGGCGGCGGTGGCAAACATTTGGGCTTATAACGAAAAATTTCCCCAGTCTCCCATCCCCCATTTGATGCTCCTGCTGGATGAATTTGCGCGCGGCATGAGCGATTTCCAGCGTCTGCCCGAAATGCTGGATAAACTGGTGAGGATTGGCCGCTCCCTCGGCGTTTACCTCCTGCTTGCCAACCAGGATGTGAACTCCGCAGTGGATCGCCTGCTGAACAACGTGGGATGGCACATTGCGCTCAAAGTGGCGCGCCAGGAGGAAATGTACGTCATTGACCGCTCCCTTCCAAAAGTGGAGCGGACCGGGCAGGGCTACCTGCATTCCATGGATGGCGACATCTACGAATTCCAGGCTGCCTACGCCGGATATGCCGTAGTTGACCGCGAGGAAAGTACCGAGCAGATTTTCCGCATTTATCGGGTTGGCGAAGACGGAAAATGGCAACAACCGTTTACCAATGCGCGCCGGCAAAGTGCGGCAGAGAAGGAACATTTCCGCCCCACAGAGCAGGACCACCTGATTTCTCTAATGAAGGAATTATCCACCGAGGTGGAAGCCGCGCCGCCCATCTACCTGGAACCATTGGATAAAATCATTACGCTCGAATCTGTTCTGCAAGAATCGGGCATTCAACGCGCCTTTGTGGATGGCAAATGGAATCGTAAGGCTGAACGCGCCCGCCTCGTTGCCCCAATCGGTTACACAGATTCGACCGAAGCATGCATTCAGGAACCCCTGACGGTGGATTTTGAAGATCAGGATGGGCATTTATGGGTGATTGGCGGCCCGGCCAGTGGCAAATCAATGAGTCTCGAAACAACCCTGCTCTCGCTTGCATTGACCAATACCCCTGAAGAAGCGCAGTTTTATATTCTTGAATTTAGCGCCGAAGGCCGCTTGAAAACCTTCCAGTCCCTGCCCCATTGCGGCGCGGTAATCACTCCCAAAGATCCGCCCGAACTTGTAGATCGCTTGCTTCGCTTCCTGGATGAGGAAATGAATCGCCGCTCGGACAAAAAGAGCCATGAGAAAAAGAAACCATCCCACGCCCCGGATATCTTCCTGATCATCCATGACTTTAATGAATTTCGGAACTCCTATCCAGACCATGTGGACCGCCTGACGCCATTCACCAAAAGCAAGGCCATGGGCATTCACCTGATCGTTTCCACCAACCGTCGCATTGAACTGCCCAACAAACTGGCGCTTGCCCGCAAAGTGGTGTTGCGCCTCACCAACCGGGACGACTATTCGGATGCCGTCGGGGGACGCGTGACCATCCCTGCCGTACATGCGGAGGGGCGCGGCCTGTGGGTGGATGGAAAGCCGCTCGAATGCCAGGTTGCCCGCCCGACCGTCTCGCTTGAGGCGGGCGATTTCCCGGTGGATCTCGATACCGCCTGTCAGTCTCTTGCGCAAAAATGGCGCGGTCCTTCAGCTCTTCAGATCCGCATTTTGCCTGCGGAGATTCCTCTTGGCGAATTGCTCAAACAAACCGTTTCATTGCAAGGAGACGGTTTGCCAATCCCATTGGGGTTGTCCTTCGAAACAGCACAACTGGTCATTGCCGATCTGGTAGATGAAATCCACCGATGGCTGGTATTGGGGCCGCCTCGAAGTGGAAAGAGCAATTTTCTCGCCTGTCTGGCAAACGCGGTATTGGCGCAGCAGCCTGGCCGGTGGGATATTCGTTACATCTCACCGCGCCGCGCCGCGCCTGCCGGGTTGAACAAGGATGCGGTGCAGTTGGCTGCGACTCCTGCGGAGGCGGTTGCAATGCTCGATAAGTTGCTGACAGCCTTCGAGCAATCGCCCAATCTGGAAAAACGCGTCCTGCTGTTATTCGATGACCTGGGCGC
>DYKX01000219.1 GCA_020722375.1 Anaerolinea thermophila | reverse complement strand
GCAGGTATTCCATTACGAGATAGGGTTTGCCTTCGTACTCGCCGTAATCCGTCACCTTGACGATGTTGGGATGGGTCAGGCGCGCAAGAGCCTTGGCCTCGCGCTCGAAGCGTTTGAGAGCGCGCTCCATCGTGGACATCGTCAGATTTTCGGTGCGGATGACCTTGACAGCCACGTCCGTTTCGAGGCGTGTGTCGTAGGCTTTGTAGACGGTCGCCATCCCACCCTCGCCGAGTTGCTCGAGGATGTGGTAGCGTCCGAGGGATTGGCCGATGAGATTGGACATACCAACTCCTTTCATCGAAGACAAATGCTATTGGCATAAGAAATAGGTATCTTTGTTATCCCATCCCTCACGCGCCCAGCCATAGTAAGTTTTGTTTGTTGTCCAGGTCTGCCCATAGGAGTAACCTTGCAAACCATAGGTGGTGCCAGAATAGACCTCAATCTTCCACCACCAGAAATTGTCAGCGCAAACCGGGCCTTCCAGGACGCGGACATAGGTCCCCGGGTAAAGCGAGAGGACTTCTGAAGCGTCCATATCGGCGGAGGTTCGAACGATTAACCGGTCCGATTGCGTACATACACGCGCCTCGCGATCCGCTTTTAGGCGCGTCGGGTATTTTGCCCCCGGACAGGTTGGAACAGCAGTGGGCACGGGCGGGTTGGTGGGGGCGGGTCGTTGTGTAGGTTGTTCCGTCGGCGGAACATATACATATTCGGTGTTTGTTGGCCACGGTGTGGGATACACTTCATTACTCGATGTGGGCTGTGCGTAAGCATATGGTTCATTATAGGATGAACTTCCGTTTCCGCCGCTTGTGAAAAGTATCGAAATGACAACGATGGCGACCACTCCAAATAAACTAAATCCCAGGCATCCCATTGCCCAGGGAACCCAACCAGCCTTCCGTGGCGGAGGCGCGGTCAATGGCTGAGACTGGGAGGTGGTTCGTTGGTGTGCGTTTTGGTCTATGGTGGAATAGGTCGGCTCTTTGACCTGACGGGTTTCGAAGGTGTCGTAGGTACCATCCACAGTTACGGTTCCTGTGATTTCACCAATCGGGACTTCTTTTCCCTGAGCGATGGCCTCCAGCGCGCGCAGGAATTCCCCCATGCTTATGAAGCGGTCTTCGGGTTTCTTTGCCAATGCCTTGAGCAGGGTGTTCTCCACGCTGGCGGGGAGTCCCGTCACAAATGTGGATGGGCGAGGCAGGGCTTCGGTGGCCTGCTTCACCATGATGGCGGCAGGTGTTTTGGCGGTAAACGGTTTCTTGCCGGTCACCATTTCGTAGAAAACCACGCCGAGCGAATAAATATCCGTGCGTGCATCCACACCCGTTCCCTGGAATTGTTCCGGGGACATGTATTCGGGCGTACCGATGCCCATGCCGGTGCCGGTCAAATCTGAGGTCTCTTCGGTGTCTGCCAGAATCTTGGCGATGCCGAAATCGGTCAGGAGGGAATCCCCCGAGGAGGCGAGCAGGATGTTGGAGGGCTTCACATCGCGGTGGACGATTCTCTGCTGATGGGCATATTGCAACGCGCGTGCGATGGGGATGAGCAAGCGGGCTGATTCCTGCCAGGGAATGGGGCGGCCCAGACGCTCCTTTAATGTCCCGCCTGATATGTAGGGCATGACGAGGAAGGGCCTGCCATCGTATTCGCCAAAGTCCATGATGGGGACGATATTGGGATGCGTCAGGCTTGCCAGCGCCCGCGCCTCACGCTGAAAGCGTTTGAGGGTCTTTTCCATCGTTTCGAGAGTCAGCCTCTCGGTGCGTATGACCTTGAGCGCCACTTCGCGATTTAGTCTCGTATCAATGGCCTTGTAGACGGTTGCCATTCCGCCCTCGCCAATTTGGGAGAGAATGTTGTAGCGTTCGATGGATTTGCCGATGAGATTGATCATGGATGGTCTCCTTGATGGGATAGATTAGCTCTTCGACATGCAAAGGACAGGCATTAATTCTACTGCTGTGTCGGCGGATGGAGCGTGCCGCCATTATTAGTGCAAACCTCAATGGGAATATCGTGGATGATTAGAGATTCACCCGTTCTGATCAAATTCATATTCTCTCTACTGCCATCCTCACGGGTGATTTGCTCCACGTTGACATTGAACAAGTGGGCCAGCCTTAAAACTTCGTCACCTGGTTTGACGATATATTGGCAATTCACAAGCACATTGGATGGAGGCAACCCAGGTACAGAAGGGCTGGAGATTGGCGTCTCGCTTGGCGTTGGTGTAAACGTCAGCGTCGGTTCGGGAGTGAAGGTGATGGTGGGAGTAAAAGTCGGAGAGGCTGTCGGCGTGGCGGTGGGGACGAGGGACGCGGGACGCATCACGAAGGCATACCAGCCGAGGAAGGCGAGCAGCGACATCATCAATAATCCTGCCCCGATTACCGCGAGCGTCTTCCACGAGGGCAGGGCGGCGTGCAGGGCAGGCTTCTTCCCATATTTGATGACGGAGGCGGTGATGTTATCCGAGCCGCCGCGCGCGTTGGCAAAGTGGATCAGACGCTCGACGATCTGCTGG
>DYKX01000218.1 GCA_020722375.1 Anaerolinea thermophila | reverse complement strand
TGGAAGCCGTGCGGCTCGCCCGCGTAGGTCTTGTATTCGAAGGTCTTGTTGTGACGGCGCAGGGCCTCGGCCAGTTCCTCCGAGGCTTGCGGCGCGACCACTTCGTCTTCGAGTCCGTGCAACAGCAACAGCGGCGACTTGATGTTCGCCACCTGATGGATCGAAGAACCGTCAATGAAGATATCCCAATTGTCCGAGGGATGTCCGATCTGCATTTCGGTGTAGAGACGCGTGTTGCGGTCGCACTGCGCCCACGAACTGACCAGCGACGCGTCGCCGTATTGGCTTACTCCACACGCAAAGCGATACTCGGGGTCACGCGCCAGGCACGCCACCGTCAGGTAGCCGCCGTAACTCGAACCGTAAATGCCGAGACGGTCGGGGTCAATCTCAGGCAGGTCGGCTAAAAATTTCGCGGCGTGCAAACAATCCTGCACATCGCCAATGCCCCAGTTGTTGTAGTTGGCATGTTCGAACGCCAGCCCATACCCCGTCGAGCCGCGATAGTTCGGACACAACACCGTGTACCCCTTCGCGGCCAAATACTGAATCAAAATTTCCCACGTGTACCCAAACTGCTCGGTCGGACCTCCGTGCGGATGAACCAGCGCCGCGCCGTTGGGGTGCTTCGGTTTGTAGAGCAAGCCCGCGATCTCCAGCCCATCGGTACTTTTGTAAATCACTTCCTCGGGCATGACCATCGGATTGCGCGCCAGCGCGGGCGGATTCGAAAACGTCAACTGCCTGGCGCGCCCCGTCGCCACGTCAATGCGATGGATGTCGGGCGGCACGAGCGGGTCTTCATACTCAACGTAGATGTACGTGCCGTCTGGACTCCACTGCGGACGCGAATAGACTCCGCGCCCCACCTTGATCTCCTCGGTCTTTCCTGACGTGAGGCTGGTTGCGGCCACATCGAGCCTGCCGCGTCGGTTGACGATGACCGCCAGCCGCGTCCCGTCGGGCGACCACGAAAACTCCTCCACGTTCGTGCCCAGGTCGGTCACCTGACGCATGTCCGTGCCGTCGGGTCGGATGACCCAGACCTGGTTGTAGTCCGTGCGCTGGGAGAGGAACGCGATCCACTCCCCATCGGGCGACCAGCGCGGAAACCAGTCCTTCGTCTTCGGCGCGCCCACCAGCAGTCGCGTCGCACCCGAAGCGAGGTCAACGATTCGGATGTCGCGGCGGTTGCGGTCGTCGTCAGGCCAGTGGACGTACGCGACCATCCTCCCGTCGGGGGAGGGACGCGGGTCGGCGTCCTCCCCGTGGTCACGCGTGAGCGTCCGCAGGAACGTCCCCTCGCGGTCGGTCAGCGCGAGGTGCGGAATCTCGTCTGGTCGAATCGTGATGACGAGTCGGTTGCTGTCGGGCAGCCACGCGGGCGAAGCGGACGCGTCAAGAGGCAGAGGCAACTTCGTAGGGATTGCGCCGCGTGAGTCCACGATGTGAACCTGTCCGCGCATACGGAAGGCCAGCCACTTGCCGTCGGGCGACCACTGCGGGGCGCGATCCCACCAATAGGGCGTGCTGGGGCGCGTGAACGACAGGCGACTCGGCCATCCGCCCTTCGCGGGCATGACGTAAACATCGGCCTGCTCCTCGCGGTTCCAGATGAACGCGATCCGCTCGCCGTCGGGCGAGAGGCGGCTCTGGTACACGCGGTTGACCGAGTTGATCAGCGGCAGGCTCCAGCCTTCGGGCGGAGTCAAGTCGGGTCGTTCAACGGACGGCCAGCCGTTGCGTTCGTATTTTTCAGGAACGGGGACGCGCATGAAAACCTCCAATTTCTGGGGATCGGGTGAGAATAAGAACAGGCTACGCGCAGGAAAAGCGGATAACCTTTATGCCACAAAGGGGATGCCTTAAGGATAACTTGGAATGAGGAAAGGGGCAAGCAGGCCGAAAGCGAGGAGCAGACAGCCAGCAACGAAAAGGGATTCCCAATTTGCGGGAATCCCTTCGGCTTAGTATCGGTACATTTGTTGTGGAAGGAAAGGATTAACAGGGTTCGGCGATCAGCGGCGAATGGTAAGGGATGTTAGAAGGGAATATCGTCGTCATCCGAGTCGGTGAGGTCAATCTCATCATCATCGAAATCGTCTTCGCTGAATTCTTCATCCATTTCATCGCTAATCCAGTTCCTCTCGTCTATCCAGTCAATAACAGTCCCGCCGCCCTCTGGATAATACGGGCTGACAAGGTAGTTCATATTGTGTTCCCACGTGACGCGAAAATCTTTGACGATGAATTTTTTGTTTACGTGCAAGTCTTCAAGTTCATCGGTCAGTTTTGGGATTGGGGAAAATGGATATAACTGTTCAAGAACGATCTCTTTGTCTTCATCAGGAATGATGAATTCCTCCACGCTTGTTCCATCTGGGAAACACATGGGGCGCGTTGGGTAAGGCAGCCTTTCTTCGATCGGGTGTTCATCAAACATGATTTGCTCCTTTTCGTGCGATGGCTAGTTTTCGAGGAGACCAGGAGGAGACCTGAATTTGGAGGAGACGAGGAGAAGACCTGACATGTCTCATGCGCGACTCGGTTAATCAAGGCGATCGCGTGGACATG
>DYKX01000058.1:15571-17397 GCA_020722375.1 Anaerolinea thermophila | reverse complement strand
CTTCTCAAAAACCTGGGGCAGCACCGGTAATCCGGTCATGCAAATAGGCATAGAAACTGACATCCAGTGAGGCAGGATAATACTTCTCTTTCCCAAAGCGCACATTGTTGGCCTTCAGCAGGATGTCTTGCACTACCACTTCTACCAAGCCTTTGCATTGGGCATCCGCTGACAATTTTTCCTGCTTGACCTTCGCCACCCGCCACCTCTTCGCAGCCTATCTTGATTTCTGCTTTCCTGCTCGGACGGTTTTTACTATGTTATAATTCAGTCGCTGAATTTTGAACCTGCCAAAGCATGATCATGGAATCAACCGACACTGTCCGCGAACTCACCCTGCTCGAAGAAATCGAGAGCGACCCCAATGTGAACCAGTCCACGCTTGCCACCCAACTCGGTGTGGCGGTGGGCACGGTCAATTGGCATTTAAAGCGTCTCATTGAAAAAGGCTACGTGAAGGTCTCACGCGCCGAGCGCAAAAAACTGCGTTACATCATCACGCCCGAAGGCATCGCCCTGCGCGCCCGCCTCGCGGTGGATTACGTCGAGCGTTCCTTCGACCTCTATCGCAAGACGCGCCAGCGCGTGAAGGGACACATCGCCGCCATTCGCCGCAACGGCCAGGACCGTGTCCGCATCAACGGCGGCGGCGACGTGGCCGACATCGCCCGCCTCACCTGTCTCGAACAGGGGATGGCCGTGGTGCAGGACAAGGACGCGCCCGCCCTCGACATCAAAGGCTGGAAGATAACCCTGCGGATGGAGGCGGACGAATGAGCGGGACGCGTCACGCGGTGGTGACGGGCGGCGCGGGCTACATCGGTTCGCTCCTGACCTCGGAACTGCTGCGCGCGAACTGGCGCGTCACCGTGCTGGACAGTTTGCTGTTCGGCGGCGAGTCGCTGATTCCCTACTGGCATCACCCCGATTTTCATTTCGTCAAAGCGGATGTGACCGATCCGCGCGCGGTGAAAGATTCGCTCAAGGGCGATTGGCCCAGGCCTGAGGCCGTCATCCACCTGGCGGCCATTGTTGGTTTCCCTGCCTGTCAGGCGGTGGGACATCAGGCCGCGTGGAAGTACAACGTCGAGGCCACGAAAATGGTTTTCGAGCAGGCGGCCGCTCTCGGGTCCGCGCGATTCGTGTTCGCGTCCTCCTACAGCAACTACGGCCTCTCGCCCGATGGCAAGCCTGTCACCGAGGAGTCGCCGCTCAATCCCCAATCGCTCTACGCCGAGACGAAGATCGCGGCCGAGGAATTCCTGCTTTCGCAGCGGGACGCGGTCACCGCGCCGTTGTTGTTCCGTTTTGCCACGCTGTATGGCATTTCGCCGCGCACGCGTTTCGACCTGATCGTGAACCAGTTCGTGCTCGAAGCGTTCACCAAACGGGAATTGATCATTTACCAGCGCGGCTACTCGCGCTCGTTCATCCACGTGCGCGATACCATCCGCGGCATTCTGATGGGGCTGGACGCGCCCGATGCAAAGGTGCGTGGACAAGTCTACAACCTCGGCACAGACAGCGGCAATTACACCAAGGATGAGATCGTCAACCTGGTGTTGAAGCGACTGCCCGAAACCGTGGTGGAGCACAAAGACCTGACCTTCGGCGGCGACATGCGCGACATCACCGTCTCGTTCGAGAAGGTGAAGCGCGAACTTGGTTACGAGACCACCCTTAACGTGGATGATGGGATCCGCGAACTGGTCTTTGCCTTGAAGAGCGGGCTGATCCGCAATCCGCATGATGAGAAATACAGGAATGCGCAGTTTATTGTGCAATAGGTACACAGGTAAACAGGTACACAGGTAAACAGGTACACA
>DYKX01000058.1:6260-15471 GCA_020722375.1 Anaerolinea thermophila | reverse complement strand
ACAGGTACACAAGTAAACATGTGAAACGAACCTGTGTACGTGTGTACTTGTATACTTGTATACTTGTGTACTTCCCCCAAAGGAGAAAAAATGACAACCAATTTCTGGCAAAACAAAAAAGTCATCGTCACGGGCGGGGCGGGATTCCTCGGCTCGTTTGTGACCGCAAAACTAAAAGCGCGCGGCGCGGCGAATATTTACATCCCGCGCATCGAAGAATACAACCTCGTCAATCCCAACGATATCCGCCGATTGTACGATGTGACGCTCAAGGATTTCGACCCGAAGAACGTGGTCATCATCCATCTGGCCGCGCACGTGGGCGGCATCGGCGCGAACCGCGAGCATCCCGCCGAATTTTTCTACGACAACCTGATGATGGGCGTGGAATTGATGCACCAGGCCTGGCAGCGCGGCGTTGGCAAATTCGTCGCCATCGGGACAGTTTGCGCCTATCCCAAGTTCACCCCCGTCCCCTTCAAGGAAGATGACCTGTGGAATGGCTATCCTGAAGAAACCAACGCTCCCTATGGCCTCGCCAAGAAGATGATGCTGGTGCAGGCGCAGGCGTATCGTCAGCAGTATGGCTTCAATGCCATCTTCCTCCTGCCTGTCAACCTCTACGGGCCGCGTGACAACTTCAATTTGCAGACCTCGCATGTCATCCCCGCGCTCATCCGCAAGGCGCTGGAAGCCAAAGACCGCGGCGACAAGGAACTTAAGGTTTGGGGCGATGGCTCGCCGACGCGCGAATTCCTCTACGTGGAAGATGCCGCGGATGGAATCGTCACCGCCGCGGAAAAATATAACGGCGACCTGCCTGTGAACCTCGGTTCGGGTTACGAGATCTCGATCAAGGATTTGGCTGAGATGATCGTCAAGCAGACGGGCTTCGAGGGGAAGCTTGTCTGGGAGACGGACAAGCCCAACGGTCAGCCGCGCCGCGGACTGGATGTCAGCCGTGCGAAGGAACTCTTTGGATGGAGCGCAAAGGTCCCGTTCGAGGAAGGCATGAAGCGGACGATCGAGTGGTTCAAGGAGAATAGGAAGAGAATAGAGAGTAGGGGGTAGGGGGTAGAGAACAGTCCGTTCTCCACGCTCACTGTTCTCTATTCTCTAATCATCTTATGACTGAAATACTCAAACACGAACCAATCACCATCTACATCAAGCCCTCGCACGGTCTCGCCGCGCTCAACCTGCGCGATTTGTGGGTGTATCGAGAGTTGGTCTACTTCATGATCTGGCGCGATGTGAAAGTGCGCTACAAGCAGACCATGTTGGGCATGGCCTGGGCGATCATCCAACCCGTGATGACCATGCTGGTCTTCACCTTCCTGTTTGGCAAGGTGGCGAAACTCCCCTCGGACGGGATCCCCTATCCCGTCTTCTCGTACGCGGCGCTTTTGCCGTGGGGCCTCTTCGTCAACGCGCTCAATCAGGGCAGCCGCTCACTCGTGGCGCACAACAACATGGTGACGAAGATCTACTTCCCGCGCCTGATCCTGCCGCTGGCATCCGTCTTCGCGGGGATGGTGGACTTCATCATCGCCTTCGTCATTCTCATCGCTTTGATGTTTTACTATCAGGTCACGCCCGCCTGGAACGTGCTGTGGACTCTCCCGCTCTTCCTCATTCTGGCGCTGGTGACGGCGCTCGGCGTGGCCCTCTGGCTCTCGGCCATCAACGTGAAGTATCGTGACGTCAACCAGGCGCTTCCCTTCCTGACCCAGTTCTGGCTCTTCGCTACGCCGGTCGCCTACTCCTCCTCGGTCATCTCGGACAAGTGGCAGATCGTCTACTCGCTCAACCCGATGGCGGGAGTGGTGAACGGCTTCCGCTGGGCGCTGCTCGGATCGGGCAACGGACCTGACGCGGCGTTGTGGGTCTCGGCGGCGATCTCGGTTCTCGTGCTGGTGTCGGGACTGTTCTACTTCCGCAGCACGGAGAAGACGTTCGCGGATACGATTTAAGAGAGCAGATGATTAGAGAGTAGAGAACGGTCAGTCCACTACCCTCTGTTCTTTACTCTCTCAACGATTATGACAACCGCTATTTCAGTCAAAAACCTCAGCAAGCAATATGTGATCGGCGCGGCGGAGACGAAATTCCGCTACAACATGCTGCGCGATGTGATCGTGGACACGGTCTACGCGCCCGTGCGGCTCGCGAAGGCTCTCGTCGGCAAGTCCGAACGACGCGCCAACAGGAACTTCATCTGGGCGCTGGACGATGTCTCCTTCGATCTCGAAGAGGGCAAAGTCCTCGGCATCGTCGGACGCAACGGCGCGGGGAAGTCCACGCTGTTGAAGATTCTCTCGCGCGTCACCGAACCGACGCGCGGGACGGTCATGGTGCGCGGACGCGTCGGCTCCCTGCTCGAAGTGGGGACGGGCTTCCATCCCGAGTTGACGGGGCGCGAAAACATCTACATGAACGGCGCCATCCTCGGTATGAAGCGCGCCGAAATCGACTCCAAATTCGACGAAATCGTGGACTTTTCCGAAGTCAGCCAGTTCATAGACACGCCTGTTAAACGCTATTCCTCTGGCATGTACCTGCGCCTCGCTTTCGCTGTCGCCGCGCACCTCGAACCCGAAATCCTCGTTGTGGACGAAGTCCTCGCCGTCGGCGACGCGGAGTTCCAGAAGAAATGTCTCGGCAAGATGGGCGACGTGGCCCAGCAGGGGCGCACGGTCTTGTTCGTCAGCCACAACATGTCGGCCATTTTACGTCTCACGCAGGAAGCCATCGTGTTGAACAAGGGCAAACTCGTCATGCGCGCGCCCACGCAGGAAGCCGTGGATTTTTATCTTTCGTCGGGACAGGCGCAGGCAGGCGAGCGCACGTGGGATGCAGACGAAGTCCCGGCGAACGCGGCCCCGTTTACGCCGATCCGCCTCACCGTCAAGGACCGAAGCGGCAAGGTCGTGGAAACGATCCGCTCGACGGAGCCAGTCACGCTCGAGTTCGAATATCGCCTCAGTGCGGAAGTCAAAGGCTTGCGTATTGGGATGTACGTCAGCACCATGCGCGGCGAATATGTGCTCACCTCGTTCGATACGGACGAGCCGAAACTCTACGAAAAATTCGACACGCGCAAAGCAGGCAGGTACATCAGCCGCGCTACCCTGCCCGCCGATATTTTTAACGAAGGCCGTTACAGCGTGGGCGTGAACGCCAGTTCGTTCGGCGTGCGCCGCTATTTCATGGACGAGAACGCGCTGGCCTTCAACGTGGATATCAGCGGCGCGCCCGGCACGCAATGGCCCGAGCCGCGCGTGGGACCGATACGGCCGCGGCTTGAGTGGAAGATTGAAAAGATCAGCGATTAGAGAACAGAGAGTAGAGAGCAGATGATTAGTCTGCATTGACTACTCGCTACTCTCTAATTATCTACTCTCTCCCCATGAACAAAACCCTCCGCAACTTCCTCGGCGAACTGCCTCTTGCGGCCGAACTGGATTACACCCTTCGGCAAAAGAACCGCGCCCGCAAGGACCACTACAACCTGCATCGCCTTGAGAAGTCTCTGCCCGCGATGGCGAAGGTTGCCGCGCCGTTCGCAAAGAACGCTCCCGCTGGAAAAAAGATACTTTTCTTTGCCACGCTTCATTATTGGGTCGAGCAGTCCGCCGTCATCAGCCTTGCGCTGGCGGGACTCGGACACAAGGTCACCTTGCTGACTCTACCCTACTCCGAGTGGCACAAGAAGATGGATAAGATGACCCAGCGACAGCGCGCCCTGCACACGCGTGACGCGCTCGCATCGCTTTCTCCACTTGTCGAACACGCTTCTTTCCTTGATCTTCAAGAAACTTTCGGAACGCGGACTTCAGTCCGCCCAGCCAGCAGACTGAAGTCTGCACTCCGAAAATCGGAAGGGAGTCTGCCTGCCTCTCTCCAACGGGACGTGGAAGAAGTCTCCCTCTGGGACGCGCAATACACGCTGATGCGCGAAGAAGTGGACATGAACGACCCGTCCGACCGCGCGCTGTACGACCTGCGTCTCGAGCGCAATGGCTTCGCCGCCCGCGCCGCGTTGGCATACATGCAGGCGAACAAGCCCGATGTGGTTCTCATTCCCAACGGTTTGATTTTGGAAATGGGAATCGTTTTCCGAGTAGCGCGATATTTGGGAATCAAAGCCGTGACCTACGAGTTCAACGACCAGCGCGAACAAATCTGGCTGGCGCAGAACTCGTCCATCATGCAGCAGGACACCGACTACCTCGTGGAGGCGCGCTGTTCCCTCCCGATGACCGATGCCATGTACGAGCGCGTCGCGGATTTGGAAAACGCCCGCCGCGGCGCTCGCGTGTGGGGGAAGTCGAAGCGGCTGTGGCAGTATGTTTCGAGTCAGGGCGCGGAAGAGACGCGTAAAATGCTCGGCCTGGACAGCCGCCCCGTGGTCATGCTGGCCGCGAACGTGCTTGGCGACAGCCTCACGCTCGGACGCGACATCTTCGCCGCCTCAATGACCGAGTGGATCACGAAAACCGTCCAGTTTTTCGCGAACCGCCCCGAGGTCCAGTTGGTGATCCGCGTGCATCCCGGCGAGAAACTCGTCCCGCAGGCCAGGTCCATGGCGACGGTCGTCCGCGAGGCATTGCCAGAAATTCCGAGTCACATCCACGTCATCGGCGCATTGGACAAGGTCAACACCTACGACCTGATCGAGATCGCGGATCTGGGACTCGCGTACACCACCACGGTTGGACTCGAGACCGCCATGAACGGCACACCCGTCATCTCGTGCGGGCAGACGCATTATCGCGGGCGTGGATTTACAATTGACCCCAATTCGTGGGACGAGTATTATGCAACCCTCGAGCGCATGCTGGGCGACCTGCCTGCCCATCGCCTGAGCGAATCGCAGACCGCCTTCGCCTGGAATTATGCCTATCGCTTCTTCTTCGAGTACCCGCGTCCGTTCCCGTGGCGGCTGATGAATTTCTGGGACGATCTGCAAGTCTGGCCGCTCGAAAAAGTGTTGAGCGCGGATGGCCTGGCCGAGTTTGGAGAGACGTTTAAATTTTTAGTTGGCGAACCATTTACTTGGAAGGAAAATTCCGTACACGGATGACACGGATTTTACAGATTCGCACGGAAATTTTTTAGTACCGCAACATTCATGTTGCCCCCTATTGGCAAGATGAATCTTGCTGTACTGAAAAAAGAAAATCCGTGTCCATCCGTCCAATCCGTGCAATCCGTGTACAGAAAATAAAAATGTCTGAAAACACCAAACAACAAGTGCGCGAATTTTATGACCAGATCGGCTGGTCGCAGGTCGGCGAGGGCGTGTACCAGAATGCCCGCTACGAAGACCTGCGTCCCGTCACCGCGGAATACGTCCACAAGTGCCACCTGCGCGTGAAGCGGCACATCGCTCCCTCGGGCGATCTCTTTTTGGACGCGGGCTCTGGCCCCGTGCAGTATCTCGAATACGTGACCTACTCCGAGAACTACAAATTCCGCGTCTGCGCGGACCTTTCGATGACCGCGCTCCGAGAGGCGCGTCAACGCCTCGGAAGCCGCGGCCTCTACGTGGTCATGGATGTGGCGAACCTGCCATTCAAGTCCGAGGCGTTCGACGCGGTCGTCTCCCTGCATACCATCCATCATCTGCCAGTCTCCGAACACAAACGCGCCTACGCGGGACTGTACCGCGTCCTCAAGCCGAACCGTTCGGCGGTGGTGGTGAATGGCTGGGACTATCCCACGCTGATGAAGATCACGGGTTTCTTTGTCCGCCCGCTGCGCGTGATCAAATCCCTGCTGACGCGCGGCCGACTGCCCAACTTCGTCAAGAAAAAGAAAGGGCGCTCCATTGACAAGCACACAGGGACCTACATTGCAAAGATCGACGCGGACTGGCTGCGGCAGGAATTGGCCGATGTGACGCCGATCCAAATCTTCGTCTGGCGCAGTTTGAGCACGCGCTTCTCGCGCATCCTCGTCCACGCGTGGCTGGGCGGAAAGTATCTTTTGCGGCTCGTCTATTGGCTGGAGGAGAAATTCCCGCGCTTCTTTGGCGAGAACGGCCAGTATCCAATGATTGTTTTCCGCAAGGAGAGTTGATGTACGCGGACGACAACATCAGCGCGACGAAGATTCGGAAAAACCCGCGGCTGGTGCTGTGGTGGACCTTCCACCGCCTCACCACGCCCTGGCGCGTCCTGCCTGACTTTTTGGTGGTCGGCACACAAAAGGGCGGGACCACGTCCCTGTTCAATTACCTGATCCAACATCCCCAGGTGTTTTCCCCGCTTCGCAAGGAACTCAAGTTTTTCGACAGTAATTATTTTCGTGGGCTCTCGTGGTATCGCGCTCATTTTCCGCTGAAAAGCAAACTGCGCGCCGCACACGCGTTGACGGGCGAGGCCAGCCCGTACTATATGGTTCATCCCACCGCGCCCGAGCGGATCAAAGCCGCGCTGCCCTCGGTGAAGTTGATCGCCATCCTGCGCAACCCCGTGGACCGCGCCTACTCGCACTATCAGCACATGGTACGCGTCAAGCGCGAAGACCTGACATTCGAGCAGGCCCTCGAAGCGGAGTCTGACCGATTGGCGGGGGAGGCCGAAAAGATCGCGGCGGACGCGTCCTATCCGCAGTATCGCCATATCCAATACAGTTACCTCGAGCGCGGACGCTACGCGGAGCAACTCCAAACCCTGTTTCGGTTGTTCCCGAGGGAAAACATCCTCATCCTGAAAAGCGAAGACCTGTACGCCGAACCTGCCAAAGTGATGGAGACATCCTTTTCCTTCCTCGGCCTGCCGTTCAAGATGGGACAGTACGAGGTCTTCAAGCAGGGAACGTACAAAGGCGGCATGGACTCCGCCACGCGCCAGAAACTGGTGGAGTACTACCGCCCGTATAACCAGCAGTTGTATGACTTGCTGGGGATGAAGTTCGATTGGGATAAGTGAACACGGAGTAACCTATGGACTGGAAAAATCAAGTCGTACTCGTCACCGGCGGCACAGGCTCGTTCGGCAAGAAATTCACAAAAATCCTGCTGGAAGAAAAGCAGCCGAAGAAGGTCATCATCTTCAGCCGCGACGAGTTGAAGCAGCATGAGATGCAGGTTGGCGGCTACAACGATCCGCGCCTGCGCTATTTCATCGGCGACATCCGCGATCGTGAGCGTCTCATCCGCGCCATGCACGGCGTGGACATTGTCGTCCATGCCGCGGCGCTCAAGCAGGTTCCCGCCTGCGAGTACAACCCGATGGAGGCCGTCAAGACCAACATCATCGGCACCAGCAACGTGCTCGAAGCCGCGCTCGACGCGGGTGTGAAGAAAGTGCTCGCCCTCAGCACGGACAAGGCCGTCAGCCCCGCGAATCTTTACGGCGGGACCAAACTGGTCGCGGAGAAACTCGTCATCCAGTCCAATAACTACGCGGCGGGATCGTCCACGCGCTATGCCTGCGTCCGCTACGGGAACGTCGTTGGCTCGCGCGGCTCGGTCGTGCCGCTCTTCCTCAAACAGCGCGCCAGCGGCAGGATCACCATCACCGACGAACGCATGACCCGCTTCTGGCTTTCGCTCGAGCAGGGCGTCCGCTTCGTCATCAACTGCATCGAACAGATGGAAGGCGGCGAAGTCTTCATCCCGAAGATTCCCAGCACCAGGGTCATTGACCTTGCCCGTGCCATCGCCCCTGAAGCGCAGATCGAGATCATCGGCATCCGTCCTGGCGAGAAACTGCACGAAGACCTGCTCTCCGAAGACGAGGCCCGCAACGCGGTCGAACGCGAGACGATGTTCATCATTCAGCCGCCCGAAACGCTCTGGAACCGCAACCAGCGCTATGAAGGCCAGCCGCTCCCCGAGGGCTTCTCGTATACCAGCGACACCAACACCGAATGGCTCGACCTCGAGGGCATCAAAAAGTACATTGCACCGTTTGAAGAACTGTTTAAACAGGGTAAACTTGAGGGGTGAGGAAAGTAGACACGTACACAAGTAAACAGGTACACACGTGCCTGAACAACTTGTGTACCTGTGTACGTGTTTACTTGTATCCCTGTGTACTTCCGAAGGAAATCCCATGAAACTCCTCATCACCGGCTCCAGTGGACTGCTCGGCCTCAACCTTGCCCTCGAAGCGATGAACGCGCATGAGGTCATTGGCGTGGATCGCGCCACGCTCAAATCTGCCCCGTTTCGGACGATTCAAGCGGACTTGCTGGACGAGGGGGCGGTGGACTCCGTTCTCGACGCGGCGCGGCCCGACTGGCTGGTCCACTGCGCCGCGATCGCGGACCTCGAGGCGTGTGAGGCGAATCCCGAAGCGGCGCGGCGTCTGAACACGGACCTGCCGTCAGCGTTGGCGAAGGCCTGTAAAACGCGCGGCATCCACATGGTTCAGATCTCGACCGACGCGGTCTTCGACGGAACGAAGTCGGGAGTCTACACCGAGGAGGACGAACCGCTCCCTGTCAGTATTTATTCGCGCACGAAATTGGATGCGGAACAGGCCGTGCTCGAATCCAATCCCGATGCCATCGTCGCCCGAGTCAATTTCTACGGTTGGTCGCTGGCGGGACGGCGCTCGCTGGCGGAATTTTTCTTCAACAATCTGACGAACAACAAATCCATGAGCGGCTACACGGATGTCATCTTCTGCCCGATGCACGCCGCCCACCTGTCGCAGACTCTGCTGATGATGCTGGCGAAGGGATTGCATGGGCTGTACCATGCCGTGGGACCGCAGCCGATGAGCAAGTATCAGTTCGGGGTGGAGATCGCCCGCAAGTTTGGCCTGAACGAGAGCGAGATTTCGCCCAAGTCCATCCAGGCTTCGAGCCTGGTCGCCCGCCGTGCCCATAATTTGTACCTGTCTGTCAACAAGTTATCCGCAGATTTAGGCGTGTCTCTCCCCAGTTTTTCCGCAGGTTTGGACCTGTTTTATACACAGTATAAAGAGGGTTTTCCACAGAAATTGCGGAGTTTTGCACAGGCGTAGAACAAATTGGCAATTTGTTCTACAGGTTTTCCACAGGCTTTTCAAGAGAGTTATCCACGGAAATTTGGAAGTTATCCACAGAGTGGGATGTAAATCGGTAAACACGTACACAAGTAAACAAGGGAACAACAAATGTGTTTTACGTGTGTACCTGTGTACTTGTATACTATCCCCCCGGAGGAACCCATGGAAATCAAATTCGGAAACCACACTATCGGATTGAACCA
>DYKX01000058.1:0-6160 GCA_020722375.1 Anaerolinea thermophila | reverse complement strand
CCCACCTACTTCATCGCGGACATCGCCGCGAACCACGACGGCGACCTCGACCGCGCCAAGATGCTCATCCGTCTCGCGAAGGAAGCGGGCGCGGACGCGGCCAAGTTCCAGAATTTCGACGCGCCGAAGATTGTCTCGGATTACGGCTTCAAATCGCTGGGCGGCGGGCAACTCAGTCACCAGGCCGCGTGGAAGAAGTCTGTGTTCGAAGTGTACAAGGGGGCGTCGATTCCGTTCGAGTGGTCGAACATCCTGAAGGACGAGTGCGACAAGGTCGGCATTGACTACTTCTCCTCGCCTTACGATTTCGAGGCGATTGACCACCTTGACCAATATGTAGAGGTCTACAAAGCGGGTTCAGGCGAAATAGACTGGATCGAAGCGCTGGAACGGATGGCGAGCAAGGGCAAGCCGTTTTTCGTCGCCACGGGCGCGTCCACGATTGGGGAGGTGCAGAAGGCCGTCCACGCGATTCTCAGAATCAACAAACAACTCGTGTTGATGCAGTGCAACACCAACTACACTGCATCCCCAGACAATTACGACCATCTGCACATCAACGTCTTGAAAACCTACGCGACGATGTTCCCCGACGTGATCCTCGGTTTATCCGACCACACGCACGCGGTCGCGCCCGTCATTGCCGCGGTGACGCTGGGCGCGCGCGTCATCGAGCGTCACTTCACCGACAGCAACGACCGCGAGGGCCCCGACCACAAGTTCGCCATGAATCCCGATAACTGGGCGAAGATGGTCGAGGAGACGCGCCTCGTCGAGCGCGCGCTTGGCTCTCCGGACAAATTCATCTCGGAAAACGAGAAGGATACCGCTATCGTCCAGCGCCGCTGCCTGCGCGCCGCGCGTGACATCAAAGCGGGCGAGGTCTTCACCCGCGACATGATCGATGTTCTGCGTCCCGCCACGCCTGGCGCGATCAAACCCGACCAGATTCAGGATGTCATTGGGACGAAGGCGTTGGTTGACATGCCGATGGGCAAAGAATTGCGGTGGACGGACTTGGGAGCATGAGTTTCATGTTCCACGTTTCGAGTTTCATGTTCCAAGTTTCGAATGAACGTTGTTGATTAGATCGACTCGCTTATCAAGACAAAACAAGGAGGATGAGATGGCTGCGATTACAAGATTCGAGGACTTGATTGCCTGGCAGGAGGCGCGGAAGTTGGTGAAGTTGGCGTACGCCGTTACTTCGAAAGGATCTTTTGCGAAGGATTTTGAAATGAAGGAACAGTTTCAGTCGGCGGCGCTTTCCGCGATGACAAATATCGCAGAAGGATTCGATAACGAATCTTCCATCGAATTCGCCCGTTTTCTTGGTATGGCCCGTCGCTCTTCGGTGGAGGTTCAATCGCTGTGTTATGCCGCAGTCGATGTCAGCCATATCGACCAGAGCGAATTTCAAGCCTGTTATGATCAAGCCAAAAAGACTCAAGCGATCATCGGAGGGCTGAAGAAGGCCATCCTCAAAAATCCTCATCGTCCTGCCAAACCCTCAACAACATCCAAAACTTGAAACGTGAAACTTGGAACTTGGAACTTGGAACTTGAAACCTTGAGAGTCATCTACTTCTCCCTCGACTACTCCCCTCACGACCATCGGTTCTTGTCTGCGCTTGCCGAAACTGACCATGAAGTTTTCTATGTGAGATTGCAACGCGGACCGCGGCAGGTGGAGGATCGTCCCGTCCCCTCAAGAATCGAGCAAGTCCTTTGGGCGGGCGGACAGGGCGAGTTCCGCTGGCGCGATTTGCCGAAACTGGTCATGGACTTTCGCCGCGTGGTCAAGCGCATCAAACCCGACCTGATCCACGCTGGTCCCATCCAGACTTGCGCGTTCATTGCCACTCTTTCTGCCTTTCGCCCGATTCTCACGATGTCGTGGGGATTCGATTTGATGGAGGATGTCTACAAAAGCAAGTGGATGGAGCGTATTACGTATTTCGTATTGCGTAACTCGACTTTCTTCACGAGCGATGCGAATGTGACGCGCGATAAAGCCGTTGCCTTTGGCATGAATCCAGAGCGCACAATTGTTTTTCCGTGGGGTGTTGACCTTCAACATTTTGCGCCAGATACGCAATACGCAATACGCAGTAAGCAACAATTCACCATCTTTTGCAACAGGTCGTGGGAACCGCGCTACGGCGTGGACGTTCTTGCCAAAGCCTTCGTCAAAGTCGCGCAGCAAAATCCCAACGTGGATTTGATGCTGCTAAACGGTGGCTCGCAGGCGCAAAACTTGCGGGCAATCCTCCAACGCGGCGGTGTGTTGGATCGCGTCACCATGCCAGGGCAGGTCTCGCAGAAGGAGTTGCCGCGTTTCTATCTCATGGCCGACCTCTACATCTCGCCCTCGCACGTGGACGGTTCGTCCGTGTCGCTGATGGAGGCGCTGGCCTGCGGGTTGCCGTGTCTCGTCTCGGACATCCCTGCCAACAAGGAGTGGGTCGAGGAGGGAGTCAACGGCTGGCTCTTCCCCGATGGGGACGCGGACGCGCTGGCGGCGAAGATTCTCGACGCGATCCGTCAGCGGGAGAATCTGTCCGCAATTGGCGCGGCCGCCCGAAGGTCCGCGGAGAGGCGTGCCGATTGGAAGAAAAATTTCGGGCAGTTGCTTGTCGCGTATGAGCAGGCTGTCCAACTTGGAAGGAAATCCTGATGCTTACTTACAAAGAATTGCTCGATGGTTTTCGTCAGACCAGCGTGAAGGACGGCGATACGATCATCGTCCACACGTCGTACAAATCGCTCGGCGGCGTGGAGGGCGGCGCGGAGACGGTCATTGACGTGATGCGCGAGTTGGTGGGGGAGCGCGGCACGGTGCTGTTTCCCGCGTTCAATTTTCAATCGTGGACGGAGACGCATTACTTCGACGTGCTGGAGACGCCCTCGAAGATGGGCATGATCACCGAACTCGCCCGCCTCCGCCCGGACGTGAAGCGGACTCCGCATCCGATCTACAGTTTCAGCGTCTGGGGCGCGCGTGCGGATGAATTCGCCGCGGCCGAGGACGCGGAGGCCTACGGCCCGAACTCTGCTTTTGCGGTTTTCCACAAATCGAACGGTACCATCGTGAGCATCGGACTGGATTTTAACAGCACGTTCTCGATGCACCATTACATCGAATACAATGTGGGCTGTGACTATCGCCGCGTGAAGGAGTTTTCTGGCATCTATGTCGGCTACGACCGCGTGCCGCGCATCAAGACCTACTCGATGTTCGTGCGCAAGAACGAGCGCGTCAAGACGTACATCGTGCCTGGGATGAACGAACTGCTGGCCGCGGGCGTGATCAAGGAAGTACAGGTCGGCGCGGCGAAGGTGCATTTTGCGACGGCGAATGAGTTTTACGATAATATGTCCGTGATCGTGAGAGAGCATCCTGAGAAGTTGCATTATGTGGAAGAGGCGAAGTTTTAGAGAGTAGATGAATAGAGAGCAGTGGAGTAAAATAAGAGCGCCCCAAATCGTTTATCGGACCGAAAGGAGGCCGCGATGGATACTCTTATCGTTGACAAAGTAATCGAGCAAATGAAGAACCTTCCTCAAGAGTTGCAATGGCGCGTTCTTGAGTTTACGCGCGCTTTAGCGGTGTCCACTCCACAAGGAATTGCTGGCGTTCAACTTTTGCGCTTCGCGGGCGCCATCCCGCAGGCTGACGTGAAAGCGATGAAAGAGACCATCGAGCAAGGATGTGAGCAGGTGGACAGCAATGAATGGTAAATGCCTGCTGGATACCAACATTGTCATTGCTCTGTTCGTGGACGATTCTGCGGTCAAAGAGAATCTTGCCAAAACGGATGAAGTCTTCGTTCCCAGTATCGTGATTGGGGAATTGAATTATGGCGCACGCAAGTCAGCGCGCTCCAAAGAAAACCTTGCCCGCATTGACGACTTCGCCGAAAGCAATATGGTACTGAGTTGCGACGCAGGCACGGCTCAATTTTACGGGGAAATCAAAAACGCCCTTCGCGTCAAGGGACATCCCATTCCCGAAAATGACATTTGGATTGCGGCCATTGCCCTTCAACACGGTTTGACACTGATCACACGTGACGCACACTTTAGCGAAATTGAAAACCTGAAAATTCTGGCCTGGTAAACAGCAAACTAATCACCCATGATCAACTACGACGAGACCAGCGACACGCTGCACATTTCTTTCCTCCCCAATTTCAAGGCGACGGGGATTGAGTTGAACGACCACATCCTCCTTCGAATTAACAAGGAAAAACGGCAGGCTGTTGGCCTAACCTTTCTCAACTACTCCATCCTCATCCAAAAAGCGGACTTCGGGCCGCGCAGTTTTTCGTTGGCAGGATTGGCAAAATTATCTGAAGATGCCCGAGTGCTGGTGATGGAAATTATGGGGAATTCGCCCGTGAAAGAGATTTTGTCGCTTTCCACGTTTACGCCTTCCTTCTCGGAAGCGTTGCCGATCACTCTGCTCCATTTGCCGCAACCTGTGTAATCCATTTATCCCGCCAGCATACTCCCCGCACACGCACAGATAAATTTGCCGCGGGCGTGATCAAGGAAGTACAGGTCGGCGCGGCGAAGGTGCATTTTGCAACGGCGAATGAGTTTTACGATAATATGTCCGTGATCGTGAGAGAGCATCCTGAGAAGTTGCATTATGTGGAAGAGGCGAAGTATTAAAACCTTGTACACGGATTTCACGGACAAAAAAAAGATTAGCACGGATTTTTTAAAGAAAATCCGTGCGACTCCGTAAAATCCGTATCATCCGTGTACCGAAGAGATAATCGCATGAAACCCTCCCCCTCCCTCAAATCCATCCTCGCGGAATTCTTCCCGCTCCACCGTACCCTGGCCTCCGACGATCAGGACAAGACGCTGGAGATCATCGGCGCGTACATGCCCGATTCGTCGGACTACACGATTGAAACCTACGCCCCGCTCGAAAAAGCGTGGACGTGGTTCGTGCCCGAACGCTACGTCCTCCACGAAGCGTATCTCGAAGTTGTGGGCGGCGAGCGGATCGTGGACTTCAAGAACAACCCGCTCCACATCGTCTCGTATTCCCTGCCCGTTGACAAAACCCTCTCGTTCGATGAACTCCAGCCGCACCTGTATTTCAACGAGAAACGTCCGCACGCTATTCCGTGGGTGTTCAAATATTACGAACGGGACTGGGGCTTCTGCCTCCCGAAGAATCTCTTCGACAAACTGCCGCGTGACAAAAAATATCGCGCCGTCATCCAGTCCGAGTTCGTCACCGACCCGCAGCAGGGATTCAAAGTCGCGAGCGCGGTGATTCACCCCGAAGGCGGCGCGGACGCGTCCGCGGGCGAGTTCCTCGTGCAGGCGCACACCTGTCACCCCATGCAGGCCAACGACGACGGCGCGGGCGTCGTCAGCGCGATCGAGTTGGCGCGGCGGCTGGCGGAGAAGCCGCTGCCCGCAGGCTCGATGAGCGTCCGCTTCTGGTTCGGACCCGAAACGATCGGCACCATCGTCTGGCTTTCGCACAACGAGCATCTGATCCAAAATCTGCGCGGCGGCATTTTTATGGAGATGACGGGCAACAAGAACAAGATTGCCTGGCATCACACGCGCCAACACACTCATCTGCTGGATCAAATTGCGAATCACGTATTACGCAACACGAATCACGAATCGCGCGAGTTCGCGGCCGCGCCCGCCAACGACGAGCGCGTCATCAACGGCCCCGGCGTCAACGTGCCGTGCATTTCCCTCAACCGCTGGCCCTACGACGAGTATCACACCAGCGACGACAACCTCGACATCCTGCACGAAGACATGCTCGTCGGCGCCGCGGAAACCGCCGAAGAGATCATCCGCATCTACGCCAGCAACTACATCCCCAAGCGCACCTTCCGCGGTCCCGTCTTCCTCAGCGGCAACGGCCTGTGGGTGGACTGGCGTGACAACTGGGCGCTTAACCGCGCCATCGAAAAGATCATGATGCGCTTCGAAGGTCAGCACACCATTTTCGACATCGCCGAGCAGGTCGGCCTCGATTACTGGATGGTGCGCGACTACGTGGAAAAATTCCGAGCCAAGGGATTTGTCACGCCGCTGCCAATCCCATCTGACGCACAAACGTATCATCTCAAAAATCAGGGGTAGGCAAGCGAATAGGGCTGGCCCAGCCTGA
>DYKX01000217.1 GCA_020722375.1 Anaerolinea thermophila | reverse complement strand
GCGAAGATTTTGCACGATGCTCATCGTTTGGTTGCGGAATGAATTCCGCACTACGTCTTCGTTTTTCAAAAATTCTTAGCGCCTTCGCATCTTTGCGGCTTGGCGTTAAGAATTTTTTAGCAGGGTGGCTAAAACGCTTAGAGGCCATTAACAACGCGGTGAATGCCGTTCTTGACAAGTTTCTCGCCGAAGTTGATCACGATGCCCAGCTTTAACCCTGTCAGTCGCAGGTAAGTCAACACCTGGGCCTCGAAGATGGAATTATAATTCACAGTGGCTTTGCACTCCACAATAACCTTTCTGTTGACCAGCAAATCCAGGCGCAAGGGTAAACCGAGTTGGTGACCTTTATAAATAATCGGGATTATATTTTCGCGCTCGACTTCCATTCCACGCTTGAGCAATTCCCACGCTTCAGCTTCCTGGTATACCCCTTCAAGCAACCCCGGGCCGCCCAATGTGCGATGGACTTCGATGGCGGCATCCACGATCACTTTGCTGATCTCGTTCTCATCCATGGCATTCCTTCTTTGCAAAAGGGAAAGTAAAAAACTTTGCGCTTTTGTGACTTTGCACCTTTGCGTTAGAAAAACTAGTCCAGGTCTTGGCGCAGTTCCCCCAGGTCGAGGGTGTGCAGGCGCTCCGGCTCTTCGAGCAGCACGTCAACCATATCGCTCATCAGTTCGCGCATCATCGGCGCCAGCGGGATGGTGGCGGGCGGGTAGACCCGTTTGGGTGGGAAGGGCGGGGCCAGGCGCGGTTTAAAGTCCGCCCCCCGTTTGCGCAGGATACGCGGCTCGGTGCTCAAGGTGCCGACGTGATAGCCAAGCACCGAATACACTTCCCGCTCACGCGTCACCCAGCCGATCCACTCGCCGGAGCGGTTGTACAGGTACGGGTAGACGAGGAAGGCTTCGGCGTCACCTTTGGTGGTGTAGATTGGGATGATGGGTTTGGGATCGGGCATGGCGCAATTATATGTGGACAATCCATTCTTGCGAAGGTAGTGCCAAAGCAGGGCAGGATTAATTCTGCCCTACGTCGTTATACGTCCAGTAGCGGTTGACGAAAAAATTCCAGAGCATCACGATCCCGACCGCCAGGGCCAGGGTCAGGTTCCTGGCGAGGAAGCCGGGCGAGAGGGACAGCGAGTTCCAGCGGGCGAACAGTTTGAGTAGCGGCGGCTCGACGTAATGCAGGATCGGGATGCGGATGCCCACCCCGGCCAGGTTGACGATGAAGAACATCGCCAACTGGTTCAGGATCGGCCGCGAGCGCGAGTCGGGATAAGTCCAGTAGCGGTTCCAGACGAAATTGCTGGTCACCGCGCAGACGAAGGAAATCGTTCCGGCCGGGACGAGCGGCATGTGCGCCGACCCGGTGAGCAGGTTCATCACCCCGAAATCTATCACCGCCCCGATCACCCCCACCATTGCAAATTTCAGGAAGCGAGTCCGCTCCTGCGGGTTGGTCAGGATCACAGTCATCTCAGGCCAAGCTGTTCCTTGAAGTACGGGATGGTGCGCGCCAGTCCTTCTTCCAGGCCGACAGTCGGCTCCCAGCCCAGGAGAGTGCGGGCGCGGGTGATGTCCGGCTGGCGGCGCTGGGGGTCGCGGGCGCTGCGGGCGTTCGGCACGAAGACGATCCCGGCCTTATTCCCTACCACCCGGTTGATGGCCTCCGCAAATTCGAGAATGGTCATCTCGACCGGGTTGCCGATGTTGACCGGCAGGTGTTCGTCCGAGTGCAGCAGGCGGACGATGCCCTCGATCAGATCGTCCACGTAGCAGAAGGAGCGGGTCTGCTGTCCCTCACCGTAGACGGTCAGCGGCTGGCCGAGCAGGGCCTGTTTGATGAAGTTGGGCAGGGCGCGGCCGTCTTCCAGGTCCATGCGTGGGCCGTAGGTGTTGAAGATGCGCGCGATGTGGGTGTCCACGTTATGGAAGCGGTGGTAGGCCATCGTCAGGGCCTCGGCGAAACGCTTGGCCTCGTCGTAGACGGCGCGCTCCCCGATCGGATCCACGTTGCCAGAATAATCTTCCGTCTGCGGATGGACCAGCGGGTCGCCATAGATCTCGCTGGTGGAGGCCAGCAGGAATTTGGCCGCGTGGGCTTTGGCCACGCCGAGGGTGTTGTGCGTGCCGAGCGCCCCGGCCTTCATGGTCGGGATGGGCAGGTTGAAGTAACCGAACGGCGACTCCGGGTTGGGGCTGGCCGGGGAGGCGAAGTGCAGCACCGCGTCCATTTTATCGGGCAGGAAGATGTAATGCGACACGTCGTGCTTGTAGAACGTGAACCGTTCGTTGCCCATCAGGTGAGCAATATTTTCGGGCCGGCCGGTGACGAAATTGTCCATGCCGTACACGTCATGCCCGTCCGCGATCAGGCGGTCGCACAGATGAGAGCCGAGAAACCCGGCTGCGCCAGTGATGAGAATTCGCATGTGATGACCTCGTTTGTGGATTATCAAGAAAGTGTAACTTGCCGTCCTGCTTTTACGCCTGACCGTTTTGGCGCAATGCTTCAACCACGCGCAGGGAAATGCCCATGTCGGTCAGGAATTTCATAGCGCGGCCGCAGCTAAACGTATCGCCGACCTGCGGTCGG
>DYKX01000057.1 GCA_020722375.1 Anaerolinea thermophila | reverse complement strand
GTTCGGGTCCGTGAGGTCGGAGGTTCAAATCCTCTCGCCCCGACAGTCTGATGCAAGGACGCAGGTGAACCCGACACCTGCGTCGATTTTTTTCATTACTTTCTCACGAAGGCGCCCGCCATTCGGCGACAACCTGCAACTCATTTTCCAGGTACCGCCGCTTCATCTCCGAGCGTTGGATCTTTCCGCTGGAGGTCTTGGCGATGGTCGCGCGGCGGATGAGGATGACCGCGTGGGCGCGGATGCCGTGCTCGCGCGCGACGTTGGTGCGGATGGCCTTGATGACGTCGTTCCAGTCCACACCGTCCATTTCGCGGCGTTGCGTCTCGTGGACGACCACCAACTGCTCCACGTTATCCTCCGTGACGGAGAACGCCGCGCCGCCCCCCGCGCGCAAGGCGGGATGAGTCCGCTCGACCGTCATCTCCACGTCCTGCGGATAGTAGTTGCGTCCGCGCACGATCAGCAAATCCTTGAGACGGCCTGTGATGTAAAGATGTCCATCGTGGATGAAACCGAGGTCGCCCGTCCGCAGGAAGGGTCCTTCGTGCGTCTCGGCGATGTGCGCGCCGAAGGTGTGTTTCGTATCCTCAGGGCGATTCCAATAGCCTTCGCCCACGCTGCCGCCGCTGACCCACACCTCGCCCACTTCGTTGGGTGCGCAGCGTTGGCGGGTTTTGGGGTTCGCGATCGCGATCTGATAATCTGCCAGCGGCGTCCCAGAACTGACGGCCTCGACCGTTTCCTTCGGGTCGTTTGAGTTGCTGGGGACGAGGCGTCCCTCCTCAAAGTCCGCGCGGCAGAAGCGTTGTGTGATTGTCTTCGATTGTCCTGTGTAGAACGAAATCACAAGCGTCGTCTCGGCCATTCCATAACAGGGGGCCTGCGATTCGGGGCGGAATCCGAACGGCGCAAATTTTTCCGCGAAGCGCGCCTGCGTCTCTGCGCGCACAGGCTCGGCGCTGTTGTAGGCGATCCTCCAACTGGAGAGGTCCAGTCCCTCGCATTTTTCGAGCGGGATTTTATTCACGCACAGGTCGTACGCGAAATTCGGTCCGCCCGAGGCGGTGGCCTTGAATTTTTGGATGGCCTTCAGCCAATTGAGCGGATTTTGCATGAACTGGAGGGTGGGCATCAGGATGCTGGGCGTGCCGTCCATCGGTGTCAGGAAGGTGCCGATGAGCAGGCCCATGTCGTGGAAGAGCGGCGTCCACGTCAGGATGACCGAATCGTCCGTGTATTCGTTCCCGCGCAAGCGCGTCTCGTGTAAGGCGTGCATGTTGTGCGAGAAATTTCGATAACTGATGACCACGCCCTTGGGGATGTTCGTGGACCCCGACGTGTACTGCATGAACGCGATGGACTGCGGCGTGATGACGGGAATCTGCAGGCTGTGACCGCTTCCCGCCTCCACCGCTTCGCGCGTGACCCAGGTCAGCGCGGCAAAATCTGGAAATTGTTCGGCCTCCGCGAGGAACGCGTGCTGGTACTCGGGTGTCGTCAAAACGAGACGCGCCCGCGCGTCCCTGGCGATGGCCTCCAACCGTTGCGCCGAGCGATTCATCCCTGGCGGATTCGTCGGGATGGGGATGATACCCGCGTACATGCAGGCGAACATCGCAACCACGAACTCAAGGCTGGTCGGGTACACCAGCAAGGCGCGCTGACCAGGCTCCGCCACACTTTGCAGGTACGCGGCCATCTTCTTCACTTCCGCGTCCAATTGGCTGTAGGTGAGGCTGTGATTCTCCGCCTCGGTCGCGCCGAGGAGCATGTGTGAGAGACGGTCGGGGGTCTCCTGTGCGCGTCGTTGCAGGACTTCGACGGGGTTGATGAAAGGAAGCGTCATGCCAGCCTCTTATTGTGCCGCGAGTCCCGCGAGAATCTTATCGGTGATCAGATTCACTGTGTCCATGTTCTCCACGGTCAATTCAGGATCGGGGATGTAGAGGTTGAACTCTGTTTCGATGAACACGCCCACCTGCGCCATCGCGAACGAGTCGATGAGTCCGCTTGAAAACAGCGGTTCGTCATTCTTTAAATCATATTCGGGGTTCTTGAGCAATTCCTTCAGCGTGAATGCCCGCACCTTTTGCAATGCTTCGTTTCTGTCCATGAGAGAACTCCTTGATATTGTAGGGCGAGATAGTATCTCGCCTTACGGATACACAAATACAGGCGGCGCGCTCTGCAACTGGTCAATGACCATCACTGCCAGCGGGATGGCCGCCAACAGGATCGTCTGCAGCCAAAGCGGCCACTTGCGAAAAACCAGTTCGTCGTTATTTCGATTCTGGAACCAATCCATCAGCAGGGACAGAGCCAGGATCGGCAAGGCGCGCCAATCGAACATCACCCCATCCCAGTTTTTGACAACTTGTCGGAAGAAGACGCGCGTCTGGACCAGGTCCAGCGTAAAGGGGACGGTGGCCGCGCCCATCAACGTCACCAACCAGACTTTGGAGGTGATTCTGCGCCAGAGCGGGATCGCCGCCTGTGCCTGCGCGGGGCGGAACAGCATCCGCACGTTCTCGAGGATGATGAACAGTCCCATCAGCGCGCCCCAGACGAGGTGATTCCAATCGGCGCCGTGCCACAGTCCGCTGATGAGCATGGTGGCGAGCGGAGGCACGATCAGGTTCGGGATGTTGGTGCGGCTGGGATTCTTCCGCAGAAAGGCGCGGCTGACGGGCATGTAGATGTAGTCGCGCAGCCATTGCGAGAGGCTGATGTGCCAGCGCGTCCAGAAATCGGAGAAGTCTTTCGAGAAGAAGGGCGTGTTGAAGTTGCGCGTCAGTTCGATGCCGAACAATCCGCTCACGCCGCGGACAAGGTCACTGTAGCCCGCGAACTGGTTGTAGAGGTAGAACATCAAAGTAAGCAGCGCCCAGAGCAGGACAAGGGCCCCGTAGGCGCTGGGGTTGTCCAATGCGACTGCGGGCATGAGGAGGGTCAGCGCGCCGCCGAGGATGGCCATGCGGAAGAGGCCGATCAGGATCAGGGTCAGGTTGCGAGTGACGGCCTCAGTGTCCACCGTCCGCGGTTCGGCAAGTTGGGGCAGGAATTTTCGGGCGCGTTCCAGCGGACCGTTCAGCAGTTTGGGGAACCAGGCCAGGTAGAGCGCGAAGTCCACGAAATTGGTGGAGGGTTTGGCAAGGCGCAGGTTGATGTCAATGAGGCAGGAGATGCCGTTCAGCGCGTAATATGATAAGCCGATGGGCAGGACGAGCAGGGACATGATGCCGAGCGCGTTGGCGGCGGTGATATCCAGCCTCCCCTGCAAATATTTCCCGCCAATCAGGAACCATGCCATCGCGCCGATGTTGATTAAAACGCCGAGCCAGACGATGGCGCGTTTACCGCGCGTACTTTTATACAGCCAGTGGCCGAGACCGAAATCAATGGCCGTCAACGCGAGCAGGAGCAGTGGATACCACTGGAACCAGTTCCAGTAAAAGTAATAGGAAGCAGCCAGCAGGACAATGTTCTGGAGAATACGCGGCGCGCGCAGGTAGCCGAGCAGGTAGTAAACCACCAGCGCGGCGAGGACGAGGGTGAGAAATTCGAGCGAGAGGATCGCCATCGGTTACTCTCCCTCGCTCGCGGGCGGAAGCGGACCGAGGGCGCGTCCCGCCTCCTGTCCGAGCCACGCGCTGAACGGTCCCGCGCCGATGCGGTTGAGGTGATAGAGGTCGAACCAGCCGTCTTCGGGAATCGCCACCGACGGGTCCGTGTGCAGGAAGATGATCCCGTGTTCCGATGCGATTGTATCGAGCCGTGCGTTGACCTTCGCGATGAAGGCGAGAATGTCCTCCTTGCCCTCACGCACGGTGCCGCGGGGGCCTCTCAATTCCAGCAGGGCGGGGTGATAGGTCATTTCGGCCAGCATCACCTGCGTGCCTGCCTGTTCGGTGACCGTGATGATTTCCTCCAGCGCGGACAGGTTGCGCTCCGAGACGCCGTAGTTGCCGAACTCGGCCATCAGGTTTTTGACGAATCCCTCCTCCACGGGCAGGTTGGGATTGATGAATTTTACGGAGAGGGCGAAACCGTTGTCCGCGATCTCGCCGTCCCATTTGTGCGCCTCGCGCAGGACTTCACCGTAACGCATCCCGAACGGCGCGGCATAACTGAACAGGTTGAGGGCGCGCCAGGCGTAGGAATGTTCCGTCAGCCAGCCGTTGAACCAGCCATCATAAAGACTTGAAAAAGATAAGGGGATGGTTTGATATTGCAGCCAGTCACTGTCTTTGAAGCGTTCATCAATCTGGAATTCGCGGCCCTCGGTGTAATCGAGGTAACTCGTTCCGATGACGACCAGGCGCGGATGGTATTTTTCCACCAGAATCTTGTTCAGGATGGAGGTGCTCCAGATCTGCGAACCCGTCACGCCGAAGTTGTAACAGGTGATGTGTTCGCCGCTGACGGACTCAAGCGATTGGGCGAAGACCTGCGGATCTATTTCGCGGAAGGCCTGCGAACTGCCGAGGATGAAGCAATCGGGCGCACCATTCTCGCGGACGAATTGATCCAGAATGTTGAGTTGCAATTCCAGTTGGGCGTGATTTATCCCGTATGCCTGGTAGGGGATGACTGCCTGCACGAACGAGGTGCGCGCCGCCAATTCCGCCAGCAGGCAGGCCAGCGCGAACAAAATCGCCGCGCGCGCAAGGATGGATGTGCGCGGGCGAT
The DNA here is from genome assembly GCA_020722375.1 of Anaerolinea thermophila. Lineage (GTDB taxonomy): Bacteria > Chloroflexota > Anaerolineae > Anaerolineales > Villigracilaceae > Denitrolinea. The sequence goes on along the minus strand of DYKX01000057.1, from coordinate 13,032 downwards.
TGATTTTTAATGAAACCTGGTTATCCAAACGTGACAAAAAACCACCTCCAGCCGATTTAAGCCCCCCCATTCTACCCGATTTTACAAGCCAGCCGCTTCGCCCTGCCACTCCATGTGTTTTTCCAGTGTTCGGCGGGCGGCCGCGCCGACCTCCGCCAGCACGTGGGCATTCGTCTCGCCTGTCACGATTTCGCCGAAGGTGACGCGCGGTGTCAGGCCGAAGAGTTCGCGTCCGCTCAACGTCTGACGCATCATTTGATAGATGAAGGCCAGCCGCTGTCGGTCGGGACGGGCGCGGCGGAGCCACGTCAGCGGGGAGCGCATCGCCATCCGTGAGATGACGCCGCTCGCAATCGTCACCAGCACGCGGGTCTGGGGGACGCGCTGGAGGAAAATCTCGAGGCTGCGCGACCACTTGTCGAATTCGCCGTCGGGATTGGGCATCCAGTCGGGGTCGGCCTCGATTCCCCCGCGCGGGAAGATCAACAGTGCGCCGCCCTCCTGTAAATGGCGGATGCACTTGCGGATGACGTTCATTCGTCCGCTCGTATCCTGCGGGCCAGGCGCGTAAATGGCGTGTTCGCTCACGTGCGGAAGGTTTTCAAAAAACGGGATGTCGCCGACGATGATCTTGTAATCGGGACGCTCGACGTGCGCAGAAATGACCAGCGAATCCACCGCGGCGGGATGGTTGGCCGCGATCACGAGCGGACCTTCGGGCGGGATGTTCTCTGCCCCGCGCGCCGCGTGGCTTTTGACAAAACGCGGCAACGCCCAACGCGCGCCCGCCGCGACGCCCGCCTCCGCCACCACGCGGTCGAGTCCCGCGCCCAGTTCCGCGAAGCGACGCGCTGCCTTCCCGAAGATCGCTCGCATGAATTGTTTTGCGCGTTCGGTCTGCGGCAGGGCCAGCGCCTTCGTCATTTCGAAGATGAGGGCATCGTAAAGTTTTTGGGTCTCCACTTCGATGTTCATGGCGGGCTCCTTTTAAAAAGTTTAGCATAATTTTCGATTTGGACTACAATCGAATCATGCCAACCCTGAACCTTGCACGACTCAAAACGCATCGTGCGCGGACCTTCAACCTGCCTCCCGCGAAACCGCTTTCGACTCCCGCCCAGGCCCTTCGCTTCGTGGACGCGCGCGGCTTCATCTACTTCTGGCCGATCAAGGGCATCGACCTGCCCTCCCTCTGGACGGCTGTCGCGGGCGACCGTCCCGTCGCGGACGAACACGACGACCCTGGTCACGTCACCTGGGGTTGGAAGGACAACGCTCTCGACAAAAGAATCTGGTACTACGGAAAAATTCTGCGCCGCAAAGCGACGATGATCTCGCTGGAGATCGCTCCCTACTTTTACGCCCTCTCCGAAAATTACGGCTCGCCCGAAGAAGATTATCTCATCGCCTACCATGAGGGACATCTCACCCAGGCCGCGAAGCAGATCTACGAAGCGCTCGTGGACAACGGCGCGCTCAACTCCATTGACCTGCGCCGCGCCGCCAAACTCGCCAACGCCAAAGAATCGGAATTCAACAAGGGGCTGGAGCAGTTGCAATCCGATTTCAAGATTTTGCCCATCGGCGTTGCGGAAGCGGGCGCGTGGCGCTATTCGCACATCTACGAACTCACCTCGCGTCACTTTCCGAATCTGCCCGAACAGGCGCGCTCCATCTCCGAATCCGCCGCGCGGGCGAAACTGGTGCAACTCTATTTTTCCTCCGTCGGCGCGGCGCAACTCCGCGATGTGACCAAACTCTTCGGCTGGCCGAAAGACCTCGCCGAGCGCACAGTCAAAAAACTGGTGGAGAAAGGCGAGTTGGCGAAAATCAGCCATCCCAAACATGAGGGTGAGTGGCTCGCCCTATCAACGCTGCAAACTAAAAGGGGATTGAACTCCGCTATAAAACTCCTATAATGTAGGCAACACAATGGGTATATGTCGACAAGACCGGGAGGGCCTTGTGAGACCAAAACCGCATTGGATCGCATGTCTGGCACTTGTGACGGGTTTGCTGGCCTGCACTTTGGGACAGCCGACCCCGCTTCCCGTCGGACCGGATGCGGGCGCGACCTCTCAGAGCGAATCCCAGCCCGAGCCGCTTCCTCCTCTCTCCACCGACGTGGTCAGTCCTGCCGACATGGAATACCTCGGTGCCTTCCGCCTGCCCGGTGGGGACGAACCTCCGCTCACCTTTGCCTATGGCGGCAATGCCATGACGTACAACCCCGACAACAACTCGCTATTCATCACGGGTCACGACCGCGTGGCCTACGGCGGCGTGCCAGACGGGGACCAGGTGGCAGAGGTCAGCATCCCCGCGCCAGTTATTTCGAAGAATTTGGAAGACCTGAATATGGGGGAATTCCTCCAGAATTTTGCCAATGTGACGGCAGGTCGTTTCACCGAACTCGAGGAAATTCCTAAAGTTGGATTGCAGTATCTCAACCGTCCCGAAACGGGACCGAAGATTCACATCGCCTGGGGACAGCATCTCCAGCCGCAGGATGTCGCCTCGCATGGCTGGTTCAATCCAACACTTTCCAACCCAGATTTTCAGGGGACATGGTTTATCGGCAACCAGGACTTGTACAGCGTCAACGGCTACATGTTCGAGATTCCTCGCGAATGGGCGGACGCCTACACGGGCGGACGCGTCCTTGCCACGGGACGTATGCGTGATGGCGGACAGGGTGGCATGGGCCCCACGCTCTTCGCCTATCTCCCGTGGAATGCGGATGGAAGTCCCCCGCCTGCGGGAACGCGTCTCGAAGAGGTGACCCTGCTTTTATATGAAAATGCCTACAACACCGAGGAGATCGTCCGCAGTTTGAACGGCTACCAACATCCCGATTCGTGGGAGGGCGGCGCGTGGATCACCACCGTCTCGGGCAAAGGTGCGGTCCTGTTCGCAGGCACCAAGAGCAACGGAGAAAAATACTGGTACGGCTACATCCATCCCGATGGCCCGCAACTTGCCTGCGTGGACAACCACGTCACCGACTTTCCTACCTGCCGCATGGCGGACGGGTCGAACTGTCCGCAGGCGGATTTTGCAGGCTGTTGCGACGCCGAAGCGGGGACGTGCGTCTCGAGCCGCGGCTGGTGGACGACGCGCTTCGACGCACAATTCCTCCTCTACGATCCCGCGGACCTCGCGCGGGTGGCCGCGGGAGAACTCGAAGCCTGGCAGCCCCAGCCCTACGCGGTGATTGACATTGACGAGCATCTCTTCCTGAATCCGCCCGAATGGGATCTGGCGGAGGTCGGCTGGGGCGATCAGCGTCGTAATCGCATCGGTGATGTGACCTTTGACCGCGTTAACGGCCTGTTGTACGTGCTGGAGTTATATGCCGATGGCGCAAAGCCAGTGGTGCATGTTTGGAGAATCTATTGATGAGAGACCGGGAGGTTCCCATGAAAAAAACATTCAAATTCGCTCTGTGTTTGACCGTCGGGGTGTGCCTGCTGTTCGTGACCGCGGCCGCCACCAGTCCCGCGCCGATGCGGCAGACGGATAATCCGAATCCGCCGAGCAGTGTCGTCAAACTCGTCTTCATCCACCATTCCACGGGCGAGAACTGGCTGACCGATGGTTATGGCAACCTGGGGCGCACGCTCGATGCGAACAACTACTTCGTCAGCGACACCAATTATGGTTGGGGACCGAATTCCATCGGCGACCGCACCGACATCCCCGATTGGGCCGAATGGTTTGCCAGTGACATGACACCCACCTACATGGATGCGCTCTTCAACGAGACGGAACAGCACTCCTCCTACACGCGCACCCTCTCGGACCCGGGCGGCGAGAACATCATCATCATGTTCAAATCCTGCTTCCCGAATTCCGCGCTGGAGGGTAATCCGAACGACCCGCCTGGCACGTATGAAGAACTCACCGTCGCGGGCGCGAAGTACGTGTACAACACCATCCTGCAATACTTTGCCACGCGCCCCGATAAACTCTTCGTCGTCATCACCGCGCCGCCGTTGTCCGATTCCACCTATGCTGAAAACGCGCGCGCATTCAACGATTGGCTGGTCAACGATTGGCTGCACGAAAACAATTATGCGCTCAACAATGTGGCCGTCTTCGATTTTTATAATGTGTTGACCGACAAGAACGCGCATCACCGTATTGTCAACGGGCAGATCGAGCATGTCACCACGCGCAGCAATACGCTGGATTACCCCTCGGGCGACGATCACCCGAACGAACGCGGCAGCCAGAAGGCGACCGAGGAATTCGTCCCGATGCTGAACTATTTCTACGCGCGCTTCCTCGAGACGGCCTCTGCGCCTCAGCCCGGACCCGGGGCGGGTCCCGCTCCCGAAGCCGCGTCCCCGCCCGAGGTCCCCGCGGGAAGCGCCCCCGCCTCCTCGGTGATCGCGGATTTTGAGTCGGGCACGTCGGGCTGGGAGGCGTTCCGCGACGAGGCCACATCCAGCACGATGACCTGCGCGGCGGAAGCGGGTTCGGGACGCGCGGGGAATTCCCTCCGAATCGATTTCGACATCGCCCCCAACAGTTGGGGAACGTGCGTGCATATGTACGACAGCCCACAGGATTGGGGCGCGGGTGACGGCCTCGTGTTTTACTTCACCGTGGAACAGGCGGGCGTGCTTTTCGATGTCAACCTGTACGCGGGGGCCGAGGACAATCGTGAAACCTATCTTTTCACCATCGAGGCGCCTGCCGAGAGCGCGGCGGGCTGGGTGCGGATGGAACTGCGCTGGGAGGATTTCCACCGCGCAGATTGGGAGGAGAATGCAGGCGAGCCATTTGCAAAGCCGAACGCGGTGATCGGCATGGCCTTCGGGATGACGACCCTGCCGGACGCGCCCAACGTCGGCTCATTGCGCGTTGACGATGTTTCCCTGCTCGGTGATGGGTCGGCCGCGGTGGTGGAGCCTGAAGCCACCCGACCTGTCGCTCCAGCCGGGCCAGCCGAGGAGGAACCCCGTCGCCGCGGACTGAATTGCGGCGGCGCGGCCATGGTCCCGCTGGCGCTGGTCGGTTTTGCCCTCTTCCAAACCCGCTTACGGAAACGCGCGTGAACCCTGGCGCTTCTCCTTCGTAAATCGAATCAGATTTTTCTTTTTCGGTGGTGGTCTACTTGTAAGTGATGCCAAAATGTGACCTTCGATTTTGGAACGCGAACACTTGCACCGCACTGCGTTCGGTGCAGTGCAGGTGTGGCGCGAATTGGCGAATTTTACGAATAAATCCAGAAGGAATTCGCGGCATTCGCACATTTGCGAAATTCGCGTTGAGGATCATCACTTGCTTTGAACCACTACCTCTTTTTCAATTCGCGAAAATTGTTGGCATGCCAAAGCGCTGGGGTGACCACTAAAGTTAGGCGGCAGCGGGGCCTGGTATCCCGCCGCAGCGTTGGGGGTGTTGGGCCTCGTAGGTTTGCTGACCGTGGGCGATATTGCCAATTACATTATGTCAGTGGCGCTCATCGGGGCGGGAACATTCCTGCTCCATCGCTACTTCCGCCGCGTTTAACCGTTCCATAAGTCAATGACCCCTGTCAATAGCCAGGGGTCATTTTGATTCTGTGTATGAACGTTTTACTCTGCCGATACTACTTCGATTTCGGGGAAGAATTGGTGGACTGTGCCCGCCACCCAGCCATGCAGCGTGGACGGGAGCAGGGGGCATCCCAAACATGCGCCTCCCAAGCGGACCGAGAGGCGGTTTCCATCCAGCGAGACATATTCCACCGACCCGCCGTGAAATTGTTCGATATACGCGCTGACCTGTTCGATCAACGCCTTGAGCTGAATTTCCTTTGCAGGGTCTCTAGGTGTTGCCACAACTTTCGCTCCTTTCTCCGTTTCGGCAGAAATGGCTTCCTCCAAAATATCGCGTACCTGGCGGTTGGCGTCCTTCCAGCGATTCGAGACCTTTCCCGCCAATTTGTCCAGAATGACTCGCCCCGCTTCGGGATGACGCACCACCAGTTCGCGTAGTTTCGCACCGCGGATGCGGATCGTCTCTGCATTCTCCTTCGCCACCGTCCCAGATGTGTAAACGGGGTTCCCCACCACTGCCGACCAGCCGAAGACACCTCCCGCACCAACCTGCGTCAGGTTGATGGTTGGCCCATCGTACGGTTTGTAGCGAAGGGTCACAGATCCGCTTAGAAGCAGATAGAGGTATATGGCTGGCTCGCCCTGCTCGAAAATAACCGCCCCTGCAGGGCAGGTGAATCGTTCGAACAAAGGCTCCACCAGCCGAAGGGTATCTTCGCTGAGGTCATCAAAAGGTGGTATGGTATGCAGTTTTTCCAGCATCCTCTTCATATTATCGGAACTGTAAAGTACGATACAGTGGCAAATTTCCTGAAAGCACAGACATTTGTCCCATATCTTTATGAAAAAGGTATGATAGCGGGTTATACTCCCGTCAACATGGTTTAAAGGAATATCACCTCAAAGGAATATCACCTCAGATGAAGAACCAGACCCCGTTTCAACGCACCCTCGGCTTGATCGTGATCGGCATCGGGCTCATCGCGCTCGGCGTGGCCGCCATGACCTTGCTCACTTTGCGACAGGCGCAGGCCGAACGCGCAGACTCGGCCTCGGTCGTCCCTGCCGCGGCAGATTACCCTGCGCCCGAACTGTCCCTGAACGATCTGGATGGCACCCCGCGTTCCCTCGCGGCTTATCGCGGGCAGGTCATCCTCGTCAACCTGTGGGCTACCTGGTGCCCGCCCTGCGTGGAGGAATTGCCCACGCTGAACGATTTTTACCGCGATTACGCCGCCAACGGATTTCTTCTCATCGGTGTCAACGATGGCGAGGAACTCCCGGTGGTGAAGGATTACGTGACCCGCACTGGATTGACCTTCCCGATTTGGGCGGACCCCACCTACCTGACCGAATCCGTTTTCGGGACCATGAACCTGCCTTCCTCCTACGTGATCGATCGCCAGGGACAGGTCCGCCTGCAGTGGATAGGCGCCATCAGCCGCGCCATGCTGGAAGAATATGTTGTTCCAATCATCAAGGAATAAGGAGAGAATCGAATGGATGCAAAAGTAACCTGGAAGGGGAAACTGGCCTTTGAAGCGATTGCCGACACAGGCAGAACCATCATGTTGGATTCGTCGGCTGACCCGAATGGCCTTGGCCCCGCGCCGATGGAATTGATCGCCATGAGCATGGCTGGATGTACTGCCATGGATGTCATTTCGATCATGGAAAAGAAAAAGCAGGATGTGACGGATTTCGATGTTCTGCTTCATGCTGACCGGGCAGAAGAGCATCCCAAGGTATTTACCCGGGTCGAGATGGTATACGAGGTGACAGGACACGCCATTGACGAGTCTGCGGTGGTGCGCGCCATCGAACTTTCTGTCCAGAAATATTGCCCGGCGCACGCCATGCTGAGTCAGGTATTTCCTGTCAGCCAGCGGTATGTCATTTTTGAAGATGAAGGGAACGGCGCGCGGCGGCAGGTGGCTGAAGGGACGTATGTAGCGGAATAGGGGAGTGAATCAGTGAAACATGAAATTGGCAGTCACTTTAGAAGTGGACCGCCAATTTTTTTGGCTCATCTGTAAAGAGTGTGCAACGTGACAGTCACTTCGGAAGTGACTGTCACGTTGTCGCACAGATTCTACACATGAGCCTTTTTTTTATTTCGGTTATCTGCGGATGAGGCTGTTGATATCCGAGCAGTCACAGGCAGTGACGATCAATCCGCCTTTGGTGAGGGTGCCGAGGTAGGGCTCTGAACCGTTGTGCGCCACCCAGCCGTCCAGGTTGAACGCGAGCGGCCCATCGGCGGGAATCCATTCGCCGTTGTATTTGCGTGCGATGTGGATGTGCGTGCCGGTGGTGTGTCCACCCTCGCAGGACGGCCAGCCCACCGGGTCGCCGCGTTTGACTTGCAGGCCAAGCGGTGCGCGTCCCTCGCTGCCGAGGTGGAGGTAGAAGATCGTCCAGCCCGTGCGCTCGTTCCCGTCGCCATCGAGATCGAGGACGACGATGCCAGTTTCCGAGCGGACGATCATCCCGTCTGCCAGGGCAATGGCGTAGGATTCGCTGTCGGCGGCGAAACAGCCCGAAGTCTGGGAGGGCGGCGCAAAGTCAATGGCCGCGAAGGGTTCGCCGGTCCCCCAGCCGGTGTGCGGACCGCCGGTATATGTCCATGCCTGTCCCTGCTGGAAGGGCAGGGGCAGTTCGGGTTGACGCAGACTGCCGGGGATGAGTACGAACGAATCCAGCCAGGGGTCGCCAAAAAGTTCGCGATAGACGCGTGCCAGCCCGTTCGGTCCGACCGCGGCGGCGAACTCGTCTCCGCCCATGATCTTTGAAAAATAATATTGCAGCGCCACTGAAGACGCATCCTGCCAGGGATCGGGACGGTATTCGGTTCTGTCGGTCAGGTCAAAATCGGTCAGGTGACCGGTGCGCCAGCCGTAGTAACCGTTGTTGAGCGTGTTGGCCGCCCAGACGAGTTGCAGGTAGACGCTGTTATGGTCCCATCTGCGATAGCCAAGCACATAGGGCGATTCGGGCGTGTTGGGGTCGCTGAGCGCGCCTGATTGATATTCGAGGAGCGCCAATAACAGCCGCGGGTTGATGCTGAAATTGGTGGCGACGTAATCCACAATGCCCGCGCCCGTGCGCCACGTGTCGCCCGCGTACTCGCGATAATTTCTCAGCCAGCCAGGCTGGGATGTGATGAAGGCCGCGCTGTTGAAGCCGATGGCGGTGGGACCGTTCACAAAGGCGTGGTCGGGGATGATCTGGTAGGGACTGCCCCACAACGCGCGGTAATAGATGGGGATCTTCATCGGCAGGCCGGGCGGCATGGTGGTCGCGTCGGGAGGGATGATGGGGTTGGCGGCGCGGATCTCTTCCACGCTGGTGTTGAAGCGCGCCGCGAGGGCGGGCAGGGTATCGCCGCTTTGGGCGGTGTAATCCACCAGTTCACCGGGGGCGAAGTTTGGGCGCGTCGGCAGGGGCGTGACATCCGCCTGCGGCGTGGATGGGGATTCGCCCACGGCTATCGCGATTTCGACGGGGGCGGAGGGAGCGCAGGCGGTGAGGAGGATGATGAAAAGGAGGGTGGAGGAAAGAACTTTCTTACTCATTCGGCTCGCGTATGATCACCGACCAGGCTTGCCCATACGGGTCTGCCGTGACCGTGCGCGCCCCGCGCGTCATCGTGCCCTGGTACGGTTTGGCTCCAAGATGGATCGTCCACCCGCCAAGCACGAAGGGGAGCGCGCTGTCGGGCAGAATCCATTCGCCGTTGTATTTCCTCGCGAAGTGGACATGCCTGCCCGTGGAAATTCCGCCTTCGCAGGACGCGTGCCCGATGCGGTCGTTGACGCTCAGCCAGGCGCCCACGGGGACGCGCTCCTCCTCGGCGATGTGCAGGTAGAGAAGCGTCCAGCCCGTCTGTTCGTTCCCGTCGCCGTCGAGGTCTATGATGACCACGCCGTCGCTTGCGCGGACGACCAGACCCGAGGCGGCGGCCGTCACCCAGAGGGACGAAACATCACAGCCTTTGTGGTCGGAGGGCGGCGCGAAGTCTATCGCCGCGAGCGGACCTTCGCGGTCCCATGCGCCGTGCGGGCCGCTGGTGTAATTCCATTGCGTGTTTGGTTCAAAGGGCAAGGCCATTTCGGGTTGGGTCATACCGGGCGCGAAGAACGGTTCCACCGTCGCGGCGCGCACCCACGGATCGCCGAACATCTCGTTGTAATACGCGACAAAACTGGAGGGCGAGTCGGGATCAATGACACGCTCCCACTCGGGGCGGTTGCGCTGTCGGGAAAAGAAATACTGGATCGCCACCGTCCCCGCGTTCAGTTCAGGGTTGAGGCGCAGGGTCTCGCCATTGGGGAAGGTCAGTTCCGTCAATGTGCCGCTGCGCCAGCCGTAATATCCCGCAAACAACTGGTTGATGGCCCATTGCAATTGCTTGAACAGACCCTGGTCGTCATCCTGAATTTGGAATCCCATCGGATATTTTTCGCGGAACATGTCGGTGGGCTGGCCGAACACCCATCCGCTTTCGTATTCGAGGAGCGCGAGCAGGAGACGCGGGTTGGCGGAATTGTCGCGCGATAGTTTTTTCAATACGTCGGTTCCGCTGGTCGTCCCCGAGGTGGTGACCCATTGCTTGTACGTGCTGAGGAATCCGCCCGCTTCGGTGATGTACGCCGCGACGTCGAACTCGCTGGCAGAGGCGGAAAAGATGACTTCCGAATCGGGGATGGTCTTGTCGTTTGGCGTTTTCTCCGCCTCGATTCGATCTGGGACGATGAGCAGGGTTCCCGCTTCGATCAGCCCCTCCTGCGGGACGTCCTTCGGCGAGGTGATTTCGTTTGTGTCAACGCCAAAGCGGCGCGCAATCGTTTCGAGACTGTCCCCGCTTTGGGCGTAATACAGAATCGGCTGGTCTTGCGGATGGGGAGTCGTCACTTGCACGAGCGTCTGCGTCGGCGCGGGATGAGGCGCGGTGGGCGTCATCGTCGCGGTCGGCGCGAAGGTGTCGGTCGGACGCGGGGACGACGTGGCGGATGCGGGGAGTGTGACGGTGGGGATGCGCGCCGTCGGTGTGGACTGGATTCCCCACAGCGAGTTTTCTGTGGCGCAGGCGGACAACGTCAACGCGAAGGCGACGAGGAGGATGATGAGCCGTTTCATGCTGGCGGAATTATACCTGTGGCGTGAGATAGTATCTCGCACTACTTATCTCGCGATCATATTCAATTCTGTAATCCCCTCCAACGCTTCGAGTTTGATCTCGCCGCGCGTCAGGTAGCCGTCGTATTCCACGCCCGCGCTGGAGGCCGTCCAGCCATCCATCACGAAGGGGATGGGACCGTCGGCGTTGATCCACTCGCCGTTGTATTTGCGCGCCACGTGCAGGTGCGTGGCGTTTGATACGCCGCCCTCGCAGGAGGGATGCCCGATGCGGTCGCCGCCTTTGACGCGCGTGCCTGGTTCCACGCGGTCGCGCGTCTCGACGTGCATGTACAGGATGACCCAGCCCGTCTGTTCGTAGCCGTCGCCGTCAATGTCCTGTACCACCTGTCCATTGCCCGTGCGGATGATGACTCCATCTGTCAGCGCGGTGACCCAGTCCTCGGACTGGAAACAGCCCTGCACGTCCGCGACAGGAGCGAAGTCGAGGGCGGCCCAGGCGGAGCCATCTGCCCAGGCGCCGTGCGGTCCGCCTGTATAGGCCCACGTCACGCCGCGCTCGAAGGGCAGGGCCATGCGCGGCTGGTGGAGCCAGTCGGGGACGATGGGATCCACCGCAAGGTCAAAGGGAGAACCGAAGAGGAAGAAGTAGGTTTGGTAAAGGCCGAAGACACCCACGTCCGTCCCCCAGGTGACGCGGTCGTCCAGTTTGGAAAACAGGTTTTGCACGCCCGCCGTCCCCGCGTTGATGCCCACGTCAATGGGGACGACCGTGCCGTCTGAAAGGACCCACGTCGAGACGGCGTTGGCGCGCCACAAGTAGTAGCCGCGGTTGAGTTCGTTGGCGGCATAGGTCAGTTGCAGGTAGAGGCCGAGGCGGCTGGGGTCGGCAATGCCGAGGGCGTAGTCGGTTTGGAAGGGCGCGGCGTTGTTCACCCAGCCGCTGCGATGCTCGATGAGCGCCAGCAGGAGCCGCGGGTTGACCGAATAATTCTGCGCCACCATTTCGATGATCTGCACGGCGGACAGGTATTCACCGTTCACGTCCTGCCCGAACGAAGCGAGAAATCCGTTGCGCTCCTTGATGAAGCCTTCGATGTCGAATAGCGCGCTGGCGGGACCGTACACCAACTCGGAATCGGGGATGACCTTGAACGACGAGCCGACCGCGCCCGCTTCGGGGACGGGGATGACAAGCGTCTGCCCCACTTCGAGCACATTCGGGTCGATCAGACCGTTGGCCTGCATCAGCGCCTCGGGGCTGACTCCGTACGTTTGGGCGATACTGCCAAGCGTGTCCCCAGGCTGGACCACGTACTGGTCCGCGTCGGTGCGTTGGGTGGGCAGGACGCGCGGCGCGTCGGGCGTGGGCGTGTAGATGGGCATGCCCGCGGGACGCGCGGTGGGGAGCAACTCGTCGAGCGGAATCGCGGTGGGGACGATGAACGGCATCTCTGTGGGCGTGGGCTGACCAGGGACGGTTGTCACGTCTGCGCTGGGAGGGATGACTACGGGCGAACTTCCATCCAAAGGAACGAAGGGGTTGTAGTTGACGGGAGTGGCGGTTGGAGTTTCGGCAGCGGTTCCGCACGCGGAGAGGAGGATGGCAGTAAGCAGAAGGCAGGATGTCAGAATGCGGAAGGCAGAAGGCGGAAGATGGATTTGACGCATGGAGGCGATTGTACCAAAGACAGTAATCAGTGATCAGTTTTCAGTGACCAGTTCAGTTTTTGCCACTATAAAAAACTCCGAAGCAATCACCTCGGAGTTTTTCTTTCTCATTTCTTCTTGTAATACTTCCGCATTTGAATGTTCGTGGCCTCAAAGCCCATTTTCTTGTACAACTCAAAAGCATTGACGTTGTGACCGAAGACGTGCAATCCCATGGACTCAACGTCTTTCGATTTTAGTATCTCATCCAGCGCCATCAAAGCCTGCTTGCCGAATCCCTTGCCGCGGAATTCCTCATAGACCATGAAATCGTAGCCGAAGGCGCGGCGGGGAGTCTCGTCCATTTTGATCTCCACCCACAGGACGCCCATCTTCCGCCCCGTGGACTCGTCCACGATGGAGTAGATGAACTCGTCCTTGCTTTGCAGGCCGTTGGGTAGGAGTTTGTCGAATTCCGCGCGGGATTTTTCCAGTGACTCCGATTCCTTCCAGTTGCCAGTCTTGACGTGTTCCGCCGCATATTCGCGGACACTACGTTCGAGATACGCTGCGAAATCTTCCTGTGCCATGGGGGTGAGTTTGACCATTGGAAAACTCCTTTCTGCTGAATGATAACAAGGTATCCATGAACGAGGTTCACCCCGAAGCATGAAAATCGAACCACGAAGGCACG
>DYKX01000001.1:5242-67260 GCA_020722375.1 Anaerolinea thermophila | reverse complement strand
TTGGAAGACGGCCTCGTCGTTCAGGCACAGCAGGCCGCCGATGTTGACGATGGCATCCTTTTTGGCGGACATGCACATGCCGTCGGCGAGGCTGAACATTTCGCGGGCGATCTCGATGGGCGATTTGTTTTCGTAGCCCTTCTCGCGTTGTTTGATGAAGTAGGCGTTCTCGGCGTAGCGCGCCGCATCTATGAAAAACGGGATGCCGTGGGAGTGATAGGTCTCGGCCACGGCTTTAAGATTCGCCATCGAGATGGGTTGCCCGCCGCCCGCGTTGTTGGTGACGGTGATCATGCCGAAGGGGATTTTGTCCTTGCCCGTCTTTTCGATGAACGCTTTGAGTTTGGCAATATCCATGTTGCCTTTAAACGGATGCGGGTTGGACGGATCGAAGGCCTCGTCAATGACGAGGTTGGTCGGACGCCCGCCTCGCGCGCGGATGTTGGCGTCGGTGGTGTCGAAGTGCATGTTGCTCGGGACGTACATCCCAGGCTTGACGAGCACCGCGGACAGGATGTTTTCGGCGGCGCGTCCCTGGTGCGCGGGGACGAAATACTTGAAGCCGAAGATATCCTCCACCGCGGCCTTGAGACGGATGAACGAGCGCGCGCCCGCGTAGGACTCGTCGCCGTGCATGAGCGCGGCCCACTGGTCGTGGCTCATCGCGCCCGTGCCGCTGTCGGTCAGCAGGTCAATGAAGATGTCTTCGGCCTTGACGGCGAAGAGGTTGTAGCCCGCTTCTTTCAGCGCGGTTTCTCTCGCCTCGCGCGAGATCAGGCGGATGGGTTCGGTCACTTTGATGCGGAACGGTTCGGGGGGGTAGTGCATGGTCATTTTCTCCTAAATTTGATGTGTGTCAAATCTTGGGTAGCGAGCCTGGCGTGTTTCCCACTACAGCCATTCGGTCTCCAATGACGGGATGATTTTACAACCAAACACGTTTTAAAACAAAAACTCCGAGGTTTTCGCCCCTCGGAGTTTTGAAGTTACACGCTCTGCTCATACGGGAACAACCTCGCGCAAAATATGTTTCCCAATGGCAGGTTTGAGCGAATCTTTCATTACCAGATCCACTTTAACGCCTAGAAGGTCTGAAAGGTAATTTTCCAAACGGACAAACTTGAACAAACTTGGCGGTTTGCTGAATGTGACCAGAATATCGAGGTCGCTGTTTTTGTGTTGTTCATGGTGGACGTAGGAGCCGAAGACTTCCAGTGTGTTAACGTTGTATTGCTCCGCCAGCATGGGACGCTGTTGGTGGAGGACTTCCATGAACTTTTGCAAGCGGGTTTGCTTGGGCATGTCTCAATTATACAACAGGCAAAGGGGAATGTTGAATGACGAGAGCGGAATTAAAACAAATACCCTCTCGCTTTCCAATACTGCCAGTCTTCGATGGCTTGTTTGGTTTCTTTGGGGGTTTTCAGCGGCTTCAACTGCGCGAGCGGAACACCCATTTTGCGCCCGCTCCATTCGATTCGGACGAAGAAGTCGCTGCCCAGGTTTTCCTCATCATCCAGTAATTCAAGGACGGTGACTTTCTCGCCTTTGCGAAGCGGGGAGATTTTCATTTCCACGATACATTCCGCTTCGAAGGGGCAGGCGAGATTGTCTTGAAGATAAGTCAACCAGCCCATCAAGACTTCGTCTTCGCCATTGGCGTCTACGATGATTTCATCGGAAATACGGTCTTCACGGGCTGGGTCTTTTGGAATTTGTTTCATTTTTTCTCCAGTTGAACCATCCACGTATATCGCACGAATACTCGAATGGGAGTCTGGTATTCGTGGCTTCATTCGTGGATGGTTTTCGTGTGTGCGGCTTTGCGATGTTCGATCAGGTCGTTGTAGGTGGAGGAGAGGCGTTGCCCTGAGTTCATCGAAGGGAAGACTTTCATGGATTACCTATATGCCTCGCGGCGATGTTTGATGCGATAAACAATCACGGTTTTCGTCTTATCGTCAATATCGTAAAGAACCCGATACGTTCCAACGCGCAAAGAATAACCCGCATCCCCTTTTAACTTTTTGGAGTCAATGGGACGCGGGTTGTCTTCAAGCGAATCAATGTGTTTTGCGATCAGGCGGGCATAATCAACGGGGATGGATTCCAGGTCTTTGTGTGCCTGGCGGCGCAAGCCGAGTTGATACATGCTATTCCCCCAGGTTCAATTCTTTCTTTGCCGTTTTCCACGGAATCGTCTCTTCCTTAACCATCCTTGCCTTCTTAATTTCTTCAGCATCTTCGGCATCTTCCAACAGAGTGACGATTTGTTCCCAAACATCCAGGTCCACGACAACCGCGGATTGGCGTCCCTCTGGGGTGACTACAAATTTAACAGAATTAAGAATGTCAGTAACTGTCATCTTTCACCTCGTTTGCAATTATACACCGCGCCTCCCCTGTGGTATATTTCCCCCATGTCCGTCTACCTCCACGATATTCCCCTTCCCGAAGCACAAAAACGACTCCAGCAGGCCCTCGAAGAAGCCGGTCTCTGGCGTGTGCTTGGCGTCGAAACCATTCCCCTCGACGAGAACGCCCTCGGGCGCGTCACCGCCGAGCCCATCTGGGCCAAAGTCTCCTCGCCCAATTATCACGCCTCCGCCATGGACGGTTTTGCCCTCCGTGCCGAAGACACCGAAGGCGCGGGCCCCGCAACTCCCATTCAATTGCCAATCTCCAATAACCAATCTCAATATGTGGACACAGGCGACCCGCTCCCCGATTGGGCCAACGCGGTCATCCCCATCGAAAATGTCGAATCGCTCGACACTAACGGGAATTTGACCTCCGACCTGCGGCATCCGACCTCGATTCGGATTCGCGCCGCGGTCGCGCCTTGGACTAACGTCCGCCCGCTGGGGGAGGACATTGTGGCGACGCAACTCGTCCTGCCCGCGGGACACACCCTCCGCCCAGCGGATTTGGGCGCAGTCGCCGCTTCGGGTCACGCGGACCTGAAAGTGGCGCGGCCTCCGAGGGTCGCCATCCTCCCGACGGGGACGGAACTCGTCCCGATCGGAAGCGAACTCAAACGCGGCGACATCCTCGAATACAACTCACTCGTCCTTGCCGCGCAAATCAAAGCCATGGGCGGCATCCCGACGCGTTTCCCCATCACCCCCGACAACTTCGATGCCATCTGTGCCCGCGTGGAAGAAGCCGCAAAAGACCACGACCTCATCCTCCTCAACGCAGGCTCCTCCGCGGGCGCAGAAGATTTCTCCGCCAAAGTCGTTGAAAAACTCGGCACGCTTTTGGTACATGGCATCGCCGTCCGTCCGGGGCATCCGGTCATTTTGGGAATGGTGGAACGTACATACGTAGACACGTACACAGATACACAGGCACATACACAACACGAAGAATCCCAATTACCAATTACCAATCACCAATTGCCAATCATCGGCGTTCCTGGCTACCCCGTCTCCGCCGCGCTGACGGTGGACATCTTCATCGAGCCGATCCTTGCCAAATGGCTCGGCAGGCCTCCGCTGGATTTGCCCGAAGTGGAAGCCTCGCTCACGCGCAAGACCACATCCCCCGCGGGCGATGACGATTACATCCGCGTGGCGGTGGGACGCGTGGGCGAAAAACTGCTCGCCGCGCCGCTGTCACGCGGGGCGGGCGTCATCACCTCGCTCGTCCGCGCGGACGGATTGCTCGTTCTGCCGCGCGGCACGCAGGGCGCGGAGGCGGGCCAGAAGGTGCGCGTGCGACTCGTACGCGGTCAAGCCGACCTGGACAGGACCATCTTTTGCATCGGTTCGCACGATGTCATCCTCGATCTGCTGGCGCAATTCCTGGCGGAGCATGACCGCCGATTCGTTTCCTCCAATGTTGGTTCGCAGGGCGGATTGATCGCGCTCAAACGCGGCGAGGCGCATCTGGCGGGTTCGCATCTGCTCGACCCCGAAACGGGCGAATATAATCTCGCCGCGCTTCGTCAATACCTGCCCGGTGTGCCAGTGAATTTGGTCACCCTCGTCCACCGCGAACAAGGGCTGATGGTGCGGCGCGGCAACCCGAAGGGGATCAAAAGCCTGGGAGACCTCACCCGGCCCGAGGTCGGGTTTGTGAACCGACAGCGCGGCGCGGGGACGCGCGTCCTGTTGGATTATCAACTGAACTTAATGGGGATAGTCACGTCTGCCATTCGCGGCTACAATCAGGAAGAATATACCCATTTGGGTGTGGCGGCGGCGGTGGCTTCGGGGCGCGCCGACTGCGGGTTGGGAATCCCAGCCGCGGCGCAGGCGCTCGACCTCGATTTTGTCCCGCTCTTTCACGAGCGTTATGACCTGGTCATTCCCAGCGAATTTGCGAAGTCGCCCCTGCTTGCCCCACTCTTTGATCTGATCAACGGACTCGAGTTCCGCCAAGCCGTATCCACCCTGCCTGGCTACGATGTGAGGGAAATGGGTAAGATGATCCTGGAGAATTAATATGTCTGAAGCGCTCATCATTGACGATAATCGCGAAACCGCCGATGCCCTGAAACAAATGATGGATGTGTTGGGCGTTCCCGCACGCGTCGCCTACGGCGCCAGCCCGGCTATTTCGGCGTTGAGCAGTATGACGCCGCGCGTGGTGCTGTTGGATATCAACATGCCCGGCGTGGATGGGACCGAAATTCTGGCGTTTCTGCGCCGTGAACCGAGGCTGGCCTCTGTCCCCGTCATCGTCATCACCTCTGACGACCAGCCCGAAACGCGCCAACGCGTGATGCAGGGCGGCGCGACCGCCGTTATCATCAAACCTGCCGATTTCGACCTGCTGGAAGCCGCGCTCAAAAAAGCGGGGACGTTGAATTAGGTCCATTCTGCACGTTCTGTGCTTCATCAGGCCGACTCGTTGTTCCGGGTCGGCTTAAATCTTATCTCGCAGCCTGAGTGGTATAATCCCGCCTCGATGAGTCGAATTTTGAAAATTAATGGAGGAATGTTGAACCGTCGTCATATTTTGTTCACGCTCCTGTTGTTTGTGTTGGTCGTTGCGGCATGTGGAACGCCCGCCGCGCCCTCGACAGTGATTCCGCCTGTGCCGGCAGAGTATGCTGGCAAGACCAATCCCCTCGGCGCGGACGCGGCCGCAAAGGGCGCGCCCGATTACGTCAGTTATTGCGAGACCTGCCACGGCGCGAGCGGACATGGCGATGGACCTGCCGGTGCGGCCCTTAATCCGCCTCCTGCCAATTTGCCGAAACTCGCGGCGCAGGTGGGGGATGATTACCTGTTTTGGCGCATCAGCGAGGGCAAACCTGGTACCGCCATGGTGGGATGGGGAAGCGTGCTGAACGAGGAACAGGTCTGGCAGGTGGTGGCGTACATCCGTACGTTGAAGTAGTTTCTCTGAAAACACCGCCGCTTTATCTGATTTTGGAGGTTGTGCATGCCTTTATCCACTGGAATTCCAGCCCCTGATTTCGAATTGCCTGACGATACCAACACGCCGCGCCGCTTGTCGTCCTATCGCGGTCAGGCCGTCATCCTTTACTTTTATCCCAAAGACGATACGCCCGGCTGCGCCAGGGAAGCCTGTAATTTCCGCGACGATTATTCCGCGTATGAAAAGGCGGGTGTCACTGTCCTGGGCGTCAGCCCCGATACGGCGCGTTCCCATGCCAAATTCAAAGCCAAATATCAACTACCCTTTCCGCTGCTCGCAGACGCGGACCACAAGGTCTGTGACCTCTATGCAGTGTGGGGACCTAAAAAATTCATGGGACGCGAATACGAAGGCGTCCTCCGCACAACGTATTTGATCGACGCGCAGGGGATGATCGCACGCGTCTTCGAGAACGTTCGACCTGCCGAGCACAGCGCCGAAGTTTTGGAAGCCCTCCGCTCGCTCTAGCCGACCCGAAACCTGCCTGCTGTGACCGAGACCGAGTCCACCCGCATCCTTCAAATCAGCCTCGCTTTGAGCGCGTCCCTGCTCGAAGCCACAGACGAATCCGCCATCTTTCATGCCGTCATGCGAGCGGGATGCGAAGCATTGAACGCAGACGGCTGTCTCTTTTTGCCGTTCGACGAGTTCGCGCAAAGACTCTCTCCGTTCGAGTTTGGTCGTGTTCCAGAATCGAATCTGGAGCGCGAGTCTCCGCCCGCGCTGCGTCAGCGGTGCAAAATCTGCCAGACGCGCCACGCGGGGCGGGAATGTGCCCTGTTGCATGGCGATCCCAATGCCAATTTCATTCATTGCGTTCCCCTGCGCCTGCGCGGGCGGGAAGCAGGGCTGTTCAGTTTTGTGTTTGCCGCCGAGACGCGGGTGAGCGAAGCGATGGCGGGTTTCCTGTCTGAAGCGACGCATCTCACCGAAGTCGCGCTGGATACGCTGGAACGCGGTCAACTCGTCCGCGCCATGCAGTATTCCGTTGCACCCTCTCCCGCTTTGTCCAAAGAAGCCCAATCTCTTTTGCCGCAAGTCGAATACCGCGCCATTCTCGGCGAGCGGACGCGGCTGGCGCGCGAGATCCACGATGGGTTGGCGCAGACGCTGGCATTCCTGAAGATCGAGATCGGCCGCGCCGAATCCTTTTTGGAGCAGGGCAAATCCGAACAGGCGGCGCGCATTTTGAAGGATTCTTCGCGCACCGTTGACGACGCCTATCTGGACGCGCGTCAGGCCATCGAAAACCTGCGCCGCGCACCCGACGATTCGCTGGTCGCCTGGTTGAGTCAAGCGGCCGATGATTTTGCTGAACTCTCTGGCCTGCCTGTGGATGTGGACCTGCGCCTCACGCGCGACTTTCCTCCCATTGTGCAGGCGCAGTTGATTCGCATCGTGCAGGAGGCGTTGACCAACGTCCGCAAGCACGCGCAGGCGCATCACGTCCATCTGGCGGCGTGGGAGGATGAGCAGGACACGTTGATCGAGGTGGCCGACGACGGCCGCGGGTTCCGTCCCGCCGATTCGGTGGCCGCGGCCCGCTTCGGTCTACGCGGGATGCGTGAACGGGCCGAATCCGTCGGCGCGGAGTTCCAGGTCACCAGTTATCCCAATCGCGGTACCAAGATCCAGGTGCGTATTCCCGCGCGGGTAAGGATCGAATCATGAAGCCGGTCCGTCTCTTCGTTGTGGATGACCATGCCTTGTTTCGCCGCGGACTGGTCAGCCTGCTGACCGATATGGAAGAGTTTGAAGTGGTCGGCGAGGCGGCCAGCGGGGAGGAGGCGTTGCGCGCGGCGCCGAGCGCCCATCCCGACATCGTTCTGTTGGATGTGAACATGCCCGGCTTGAGCGGCGCGGAGACCCTGCGCGCTCTGCGCGAAGCGGGACAAAAAATGAGCGCGTTGATGCTGACCATTTCGCAGGATGAAAGCGACCTGGTCGGCGCGATCATGGCGGGCGCGAGCGGATACCTGCTGAAGAACGCCGAGCCTGAAATGCTGCGACGCACCCTGCTGGATGTGGCCGAGGGGAAGTCCGTGCTATCGCCAGAGATCACCACGCAGGTGTTCAAGTTGATGCGGCGCGCCCAATCCAGCCGTTCGCACGACCTGATCAGCGGCCGCGAGTTGGACGTGCTGCGCTGTCTGGCGCGCGGACTCACCACGGCGCAGATCGCCACGCAGTTGTATATTTCCGAGAACACGGTCAAGACGCATATCCGCCACGTGCTGGAGAAAATGGAAGTGAACAACCGCGCCGAGGCCGTGGCGAAGGCCATGCAGTTGGGGTTGATCTAGCCTGTCCATGATTATGACAACGGGTGATGGACAATCACCCGTCTTTTTTTTCTGAAATCCCCCATTCAACCCGCCAAGATTAATGACAAATAAGACGGATTTTGGTAAATTTATTACCAGAATCTGTTTATGAGTCAAACCACCCAGCCTCGCCCGCAACGTGTCCTCATTGCTTCTGCAAATCCGCTTTTTCGCGAAGGATTGCGGAAGGTCTACGCCGCGCGCTGGGGCGATATGGCGCTGGTAGTCGGGATGCCCTCCACGATGGAGGAGACGCTGTCCTCTCTCGAAACGCTTCACCCCGACCTGGTCATTGTGGACCACGACGATACCACCATCAACCGTGACGAGTTTTTAAACCGTTTCATGGAAGGCGAGTCTCCGATGCAGGTGGTGCTGGTCTCGCTCGCCTCCACCGAACCCGTTGTGCTCTATCAGCGGAAGCGCTTAACCGCCGCGCAGGCGGAATCCTGGCTTATGAATCCCTGGGGCTGAGTCCCTGATATTGATCCGAGGAGAAGAATATGCGACACTTTGTCATTGCGGGCATCCTGGTCATCCTTATGGCCATTTTGACCTACCTGGGTCTGGACGCCATCGGTTTACTGCCGATCCCCGCCAGCGCGCAGGCCGCGAGCATTGACTGGCTGTGGAATTGGGAAGTGATGACAATCTCCTTCCTGTTCGCGTTGATCGTAGTCCCGCTCGTGTACAGCCTGGTCGTCTTCCGCCGTAAAAAGGGCGACATGACCGACGCCGAACACATCGAGGGCAACACGAAATTGGAGATTGCCTGGACGATCGTCCCTCTTTTTATGGTGATGATCTTCGCGTACATGGGCGCCTATTCCCTGGCCGAGACGCGTCGTGTCGATCCGCAGGCGATGGTGGTCAACGTGGTCGCTTCGCAATGGGCCTGGAGTTTCGAGTATCCCGAATATGGAATCGTTACCAACAAACTGTATTTGCCCGTGGACAAGCAGGTGGTGCTGAAGATGCAGTCCAAGGATGTTATCCACTCCTTCTGGGTGCCCGAGTTCCGCGTCAAGCAGGACGTTCTGCCGGGCCGCATTACCGAATATCGCATCACGCCGACGTTAATAGGCAATTATCAGGTGCGCTGTGCGGAACTTTGCGGCACCTCTCACGCGTACATGGAAAGCCCGGTCGTCGTTGTCACCGAAGCGGAGTATGCAGCCTGGGTGGATGAACAAGTTGCGCTCCTTGCCGCGGCGGGACAGACACCGGAGGGGAAAGGCGAAGTGCTGGTCAAATCCAATGGATGCCTGGGCTGTCACTCGATTGACGGTTCCAAACTCATCGGTCCGACCTGGCTCGGGCTGTTCGGCTCGGAAGTGGAGTTGTCGGACGGGACCACCGTCCCTGCGGATGAAGCGTATCTCAGGGAATCCGTCCTCAATCCCCAGGGCGCGATCGTGGCAGGCTTCGAGAATCAACTGATGCCGAACGTGTACACGCCGCTCACTGAGGAAGACCTTGCCAACATCATCGCGTACATCAAGACACTCAAGTAATTATTGCGGAGGCATGGAATGAAAAATATGAAACCCGGTATTCGCAGTCTTTTGCTTATGGTCGCAGGGCTGTTGGTTGGATACGGCCTTGGTCTGGGACTGCACACCCTCGTCAGCGGACGGATGAATTTCACATCCTCGGTGGCTGGCTTTTTCAGTCTGCTGGGCGGCGTCATTCTGTATTTTTACGGATGGGTGGGCTACCGCACCATCACGCGCGGCCTCGTCTGGCAAACGATCGGGACGCTGCTCGGCGGCCTGTTCATCACTGGCATCCGCGCTGTGATGGGATTGAAGCTCATTGACACCAATTACATCTTCACGGAACCCGCCTGGGTCTTTGGCGGACTGGTCGGCGTGATCGCCTTCCTGCTGAGACATGGCGTGGCTGACGATTGGATCAAGATGGCGCGCGGCATCGACGTCCCCGAGCATCGCGACGACGCGCCTGGCTTGGAAAAATTCTTCAGTCCCTCGCTCGACCACAAAGTGATCGGCATCCAATACACAGTCACCGCGCTGGTATTGCTGGTCGTGGGCGGCACGTTTGCGCTCACCTTCCGTACGGAATTGGCGCAGTCGGGCCTGCAATTCCTCACCACCAATTTCAAACTCTTCAACCAGAATGGGCTGCAGTTTTACAACTCGCTGATGAGTCTTCACGGCATGATCATGATTGTCTCGATTCTGCTGGGCATTGCGGGGCTGATGAACTACCTCGTACCCCTGCTCATCGGCGCGCATGACATGGCTTTCCCGCGCCTGAACGCTTTTTCGTTCTGGATCGCGCCGCCCGCGGCCGTTCTGCTCCTCACCAGCCTGATCCTCGGCGGCTTCGACACGGGCTGGACGGGATATCCTCCACTTTCTACCAAAGCGCCCGTGGGCATGCAGATGTTCTTCCTCGGCGTGTTCACGGCGGGCTGGTCGTCCATCCTCGGCGCGCTTAATCTGATTACCACCGTGGTGCGCATGCGCGCCAAAGGCATGACCGCCTTCCGTATGCCGATCTTCGTCTGGGCATCCATTGCAACCTCTCTCATTGCCCTGACCGCCACGCAGTTGATCGGTCTCTCTTTCCAGATGGTGATGTTCCAGCGCCTGTTCGGTATGGGCTTCTTCGACCCCGCCAAGGGCGGCAACCCGGTTCTATTCCAGCACCTGTTCTGGTTCTATTCGCACCCTGCGGTTTATGTTTTCATCCTGCCCGGCCTGGGTGTCGTTTCCGAGTTATTGCCGGTCTTCGTCCGCAAGCCGCTCTTCGGCTACAAGTGGATCGCCATGTCCTCGCTCGCCATCGCGCTGGTGGGCTTCCTCGTCTGGGCGCATCACATGTTCACGTCAGGTATGAACGAGTACCTGCGCGTCCCCTTCATGTACAGCACCCTGCTCGTCGCCGTCCCGACGGGCGTGAAGTTCTTTTCGTGGGTTGCGACGATCTGGAAAGGCAAGATCGAAACGCCCACCCCGATGTTGTTCGTGCTGGGCGCGATCGTCGTCTTTCTCATGGGCGGTCTTTCGGGCCCCCCGAACGCCACCGTCTCGACCGACCTGCACCTGCACGACACGTACTGGGTTGTCGGCCACTTCCACGATACGCTCTTCGGCGGTTTCGTCTTCCCGTTCTTTGCCGCGCTGTATTACTGGTTCCCCAAAGCGACCGGCCGCCGCATGAATGAGACGCTCGGCAAATGGCATTTCTGGCTGATGACGCCCGCATTCTTTACCCTCTCGCTCGGCATGATGCGCATCGGCCTGCTTGGCATGCGCCGCCGCATCGCGGACTACGATCCCCTGCAGGGATTCGACGCCACGCATCTCGTCCTCACCATTGCGGCCTTTACCATTGCGCTCTCCGTGCTGATCTTCATCATCAATCTGGTGACCAGTCTCAAGCGCGGTGAGATTGCCGAAGGCAACCTCTGGAACTCGCGTTCCCCCGAATGGCAAGCGCCTTCGCCCATGCCCGCTCACAATTACGACACGCCCTTTGAGGTGGTCGGTGAACCGTACGATTACGGCCTGCCTGGCTCGAAGTACGTGGAATTTGCGAAGAAATAGGGAGTTTCAATGACACACACACAAGATAAATCCTCCGCGCTGGCGCAGGGTCTCACCATTTTCATTTTCCTCGCGGTGTTGACCGCCCTGGAATTTGGCATCGCCATTGCCATCAATTTTGTCATCCTGTTGGCGCTGGTCGCACTGATCAAGGCTGGGCTGGTGGTGTACTACTACATGCATATCTACAAACTGAAACAGGATGAGCATGGTGAAGGACACGATGGTTATGCCTATAAGACGGGCACCAACCGCGTCGGACTGTGGCTCTTCCTCCTGTCGGACGCGTTCGTTTTTGGCGGGCTGCTCATCAGCCGCTTCAACCTGCTTGGCATGACCCGCCCGCATTTGAATCAACTGCTCGGCCTGGCGGTAACCTCCATCCTGCTGATCTCCTCCTTCTTCATGAACCGCGCCGAGACGTCCATCGCGCACGGCGACCGAAAAGCCTTTCTGAACGGGACTCTTATCACCATGGTCCTTGGCCTGCTCTTCGTGGCCGGCGTGGTCGGTCTGGAATGGCAATTGGCGAAGATCGAGGAGGTGATTGCCAGCAAGGACGCGGCAGGCGCCATCTTCTACATGATGACGGGCATGCACGCCTTCCATGTGCTGACAGGCGTCATCCTGCTCTTTACGGTCTGGAACAAGGGCCGCAAGGGACTCTACTCTGCCGAGAAATACTGGGGCGTGGAAGCCGCCACCGTCTACTGGCACTTCGTGGACGTGGTGTGGATCTTCTTCTATCCCGCTCTCTACTTGATCGGCACGCTGGCTGTATAAAGGATGTTGAATCGGGGCGGCCAATTGGTCGCCCCGATTTTGACGGGAGATTTGGTAAACGATGAAGCGAACCCTCTGGGTGGGACTTGCTTCCCTTCTGCTTGTGATTCTGGCCGCAGGGGCAGTCTACTGGTTTGGCAAACCCGCCAGTTTCCGCGGCACATCCTATGGCGAACCGTACCCCGCAGCGCCGTCCATTGAATTGACACGCGCCGATGGCGGGACGTTCCGTCTTAGCGACCAGCGCGGCAGGATCGTCCTGCTGTTCTTCGGCTACACCTCCTGCCCAGACGTTTGTCCGACCACGATGGCTGAGATGAAACAGGTGATGGACGCTCTCGGCGATTCAGCCTCCTCGGTTCAGGTGGTCTTCATTTCCGTGGACCCCGAACGCGATACGCCCGAAAAGATCCAGCGATACGCCGAGCATTTCCACCCAACCTTCATCGGTCTGACGGGTTCGCTGGAGGAACTCCAACCCGTTTGGGACGCGTACGGCGTCTACCGCGCCATCCAGCAGACGGATTCCGCTTTTGGCTATATCGTGGACCACACCGCCCGCGTCACGCTCGTGGACGCGGAGGGGAACCTGCGTCTTTCGTACGGATTCCAGGCCCCCGTCGCGGACATCGTCCACGATATCAAGTTGCTGCTCAAGTAGCCTATGACTAAAACAATTGTCAAGCGCGTTTTGCTTTCCCTGCTGATCGGCATCGCCATCGGCGCGGCCCTCAGCGAGTTGACCTTCCTCTTTTTGCGCGAGTCGGCGCGTCCTCCCAAGGCAATCGTCCTGACCATTCCCGAAGGGACAGGTGACCTGGTAGCGCGCGGCGAACAACCTCCCACACTCCCTGCGAACATGGTCTTTGTGGTGGGCGATGTGTTGATCGTCAAGAACGAGGATGTGATCGACCATCAAATGGGTCCGCTGTGGATCCCCGCGGGCGCGTCCGCGCATCTGGCGTTGACCACCGAGGAGAATCTGGCGTTCGAGTGCAGTTTTCAGACCAGCAAATATATTGGCCTCGACGTGCGCGAACCTGTCACGATCTGGACGCGGGTGTATGGCATTCTCTTCGCGGGTCTGCCTTTGGGCGTGCTGATTGCCATCTACAGTTTCATCATGCCGAATAGAAAGCCATCGAATCCGCAATGATCCTGAAAAGCATGTTCCAAAAGAAGTGGATTCTCACCACCTTGCTGGTCCTCCTCGGCGCGGCGCTCTGCATCCGCCTCGGCATCTGGCAGTTGGACCGCCTCGACCAGCGGCGTGCCTTCAACGCGCATTACCTGTCCATGCTGGAACTGCCTCCGCTCGATCTCAATGCGGACGCGACCTCCGACCTGACCGCGATGGAATACCGCTCGGTCACCGCCCGCGGGACGTACGACTTCGACAATCAAGTTGCCTTGCTGAACTACTACAACGAAGGCGTGTACGGCTATCATCTCCTCACCCCGCTTCTTCTTTCTGACACTTCGACTTCGCTCAGTGCAGGCGGGAGGGCGGTTCTCGTGGACCGCGGCTGGATTCCCGCGGACGGCAACGACTCGCCCTCAGGGTGGATTCGCTACGAGGAGGCCGCGCCCGTTCAGGTTCAGGGCGTGATGCGCCTCGGTGTGACGAAAGTCCCGTTTGGCGGCCGCGCCGATCCGCCCCTCGCCGAGGGGCAGACGCGTCTCGATTTTTGGAATTTCGCCAACCTCGAGCGCATCGGCGGGCAAATTCCATATCCGATCCTTCCCATCTACATCCAGCCGACAGTTGACCCCGCCGACGCGGAGCCGCCCATCCCATCCGCGTCCGAGGTGGAGATCACCGAAGGCCCGCACATGGGTTACGCCATCCAGTGGTTTTTCTTTGCCAGCCTTTTGCTGGTGGGTTATCCGTTCTTTTTACGCAAGCAGGAGCAAGCATGAAATTCAAATCACCCTTCACCCGATTGACATTCGCCGTTCTTTTTGCGACGTTTCTCGCGACCGCGGCAGGACGCTTCGTCACATTGACAGGCGCGGCCGCCAACTGCGCAGGCTGGCCGTTGTGCGCGCCCGTCGGATCGCTGGGCTGGCTCGCGCTCGGTCATCGCATCGCGGTGGGGCTGGCGGTTGCGTTGATGCTCTGGCTCTTGCGCACGGCCTGGCGCAACTATCGCGAGGAATCAGTGCTCCTTCCGTTGACGGCCGTGGTGACGACGCTCTATTTCGGGCAGTCGCTCATCGGCGCGACGCAAACCCTGAGCGGCTATCCGCTTCATCTGCGTATCCTGCATGCGTTGACGGCGGTTTCGCTCTGGATCGGCCTCGCCGCGCTGGCCTGCGTTTCGGCGGTCCGCTCGCCTGAACCGAAGGACTACCCCGCGGTTGGATTCCGCCAACGCGCGCTGGACTTTCTGACGCTGACCAAACCGATTGTTGTCCTGCTCCTGCTGGCGACGACGGTCACCACGCTTCTCGCGGGATGGGGAGGCTGGCCGCCGCTTTCGTTGACGTTTTTCACGCTGTTGGGCGGCGCGCTCGCCGCGGGCGGATCGTCCGCGCTGAATCAATACATTGACCGCGACCTCGACAAGCACATGCAGCGGACGCAGAAACGTCCGCTTGCCGCGGGACGGATGTTCCCCGCCGAGGGGCTGGCCTTTGCGCTGGCTTTGTGCCTGATGAGTTATTACGTGTTGGCGAGTCTGGTCAATCTCCCCGCGGCCCTGCTCTCGCTGGCAGGAATCATCTACTACGTCGTTCTCTACAGTGTTTTGCTCAAAAAAGCCACGCCGCAGAACATTGTCATCGGCGGCGGCGCGGGAGCCATCCCGCCGATGGTGGGCTGGGCGGCCGCGACGGGACGCATTGACCTCGTCTCGATCCTGCTCTTCGCCCTCGTCTTCTTCTGGACGCCGCCGCACTTCTGGGCGCTGGCCATTGTCCGTCGGCAGGATTACGCGCGGGCGGGAGTCCCCATGCTCCCCGTCGTGCGCGGCGAAGCGGTGACGCGCCGTCAGATTTGGATCTACACCCTCGAACTGGTCGCCATCTCGCTCCTGCTCCCGCTCTTCCAGTTGACGGGAACCATCTACCTCGTCTCTGCCATCCTGCTCGGCCTGTGGATGGTGTGGGGCGCCTGGCGCGTCTGGAAGAAAGAGGGGAACAAGGCCGCCTGGCAAATGTACCGCTGGACGAGTATGTACCTGCTGTTTATTTTTGTGGCGTTTATGGTGGATGCGATGGTGTAAATAGTTCAGGCAGTTTGGACGCCCTTTTGGCCTGATGCAAAGCGTATAGTGCCAGGGCGGTTAATCCAATAACGATCCAATATCCATAAGAGATGGATCGTTGCCAGATGTTTACACTAAAGACAAATGCCGTTAGCAGGATCTTCCATCTGATTGGGACTATTGAAGGGACGGGCAGGGAAAGTGCCCAAAATAAAGGGATGACAAGAGGGGGGTAATCGTATTGCAGGGCGTAAGGAGTGATGGCATACGAAATTAACAGGCTCTGGCTGGTAATTTCTAATAGCGATTGTGAGCGCGGGATGGAAAGGCAGAAGGCAGCGATTGCCGCAAGGATCGAAATTCCATATAGAATGGGGCGTAACTGATTTTGAACGTTAAGGGTGGACAACCAGTCCATCAGCGTGGTATTCAATCTGACAGCCACAATTTTCTCTGGCCCATCCATCGCGACCGTTAATCCACGCCCAAATCCGGGTTCCAAGAATGGTTTGAACCAGGTAGGTGTGATTAGCGTGGAGATCGCGAACAGGACAATCAGGGTAATAACCATAACCGAGACTGGACGCCACTGTTTTTTGCGAACCAGCCATAGGGAAATCCCTGCCACTACAACCAGCGTGAGGTTCGGTTTGATGAGCGACAAAGCCAGCCAGATTCCTGCCTCTGTCCACTTTAACTTTTGCGCGGAGAGGATCGCCGCCAGGAGAATCGCAAAAATAAGGATTCCCGCCTGCTCGTATCTCCAGGTAATCCACGCGAAGGCCAGGGTGGAAAGCAAAAAGAAAAAATAGCGTTTCCATCCTGGCCGCGGCCAGTTGACCAATGTTCCCAATCGCCACAAGCTGATATTCCAAAGGAACAGATTTATTACCATCCATATCCAGCGTGCCATCTGATAAGGTAGCAGGGCAAGCGGAACGAAAAGCCACGCGAACCACGGCGGGTAGTAATAAGGATTGTTGCCCATTTCTCCCGTGATCTTCAGGAGAACGGTTGTCACCTCATGGTAGTTGTAGGGATTGCCGCCATCCAATAGTACCCGCGCGGCGGCATAATATCCGCGAAAATCTGCTCCGAATCGGGCCACTGAAAATACCGCGATCCCCAGGCTGGGGATTAGCCAGGCGCTGAGGAAGAAAAAGTCTATTCTTTTTGTCCAGGATTCGGTTTTAAAATTCACAGTTATCCTCTTTTATGGGCAGGTGATTTGAAAAAGTTCCCACTCGCCATCTTTAAAAACAAGTCTTCCACACGCAGGAATAAATACTTTTTCAAAATAATCCAGCGCCTGTTGATGGCGGCCATGGGGATCGTGGGCGACAATGAACCAGATAGCATCTTGCCGGCTTAACATTAGATGGGTGATTCCCTGCGCACGTAATGTGCGTGCCAGCATTTGCGGAAACGGGGGCGGCGTTGACAAGGTGACGGCCGTGGATTGTTCGTCATCGGGAATACAACGCGCGTCGCAATAGTAGCCGCGTCCGTCCCACAGGAATTGAACACGTTCGTACGATTTGAGATGGCTTTCAATATATTCCAGCATTCGAAAAGACGGCGCCTGTTCTCTCAAAAATTGTCGCGCCGAAATCTGCCCGGCAAGATAAGGGACTGTCCGCGTGTGCTGAAGGTAAGAGATCTGAAAAGACACGCTTAGAAGGATTGTCACACCCAGGATCAGGATGACGCTTTTTTGTAGCAGACGCGGGAATTGTTCGAGTGTATTCGCGGCTAATATCGCTATAAAAGCACTGACAGGCAGGAGAAATCGCACTTGCTGTGACGAGAAAAACCAGGAAAGAAAAACAAGGCTGGAATAGAGCAAAGGAATTCCGCGCTTTTTGGATTGTAAAAAAAAGAAGTTGCCAAATGCCAGCCAGAGCGCCGGGTGAAAAATTTCAAAACCAATGATCGAGAATCGGATTGGGTGGGCGAACATCCTGTAAGGCAACAGAACCAGATCCAGCAACCCATGCCCAAAGCCAAAACTCCCGACATATTCGTTGAGCAGTTGTTCCGTTAGAAAACTGCGCCCCGGACCACCCCAGATGAGCGGATAGATCGGGTTGCCTGTCCACAACCAGTTTTTGACGTACCAGGGAGCCATCACCAGCCCGGCGAACAGACCGTAAGTCCACAGGTTCGAGATGATTTGCCGAAAGCCGCCGCTTTTTGTGGATTTCCACAAAAGAATGACTGCCACAATGAGTATAACAGGCAGGGAGAGATATTTAACGCTGGCCGCCAGTCCAGACAAGATTCCGGCCAATATCAGCCATTTCGAATTTTTGCTGCTTTCAGCATCCCATAGCATGAGCGCGTAAACCGCCCAGAACTCGTAACCCGCCCAGGCCAAATCCACTTTTGCCCAGGTTGCCCAAAATGGTAATGCCGGCATTCCCAGTATAATTCCGACGGCCAGCAAACCGCTGGAACGGGAGAAAAAACGACTCCCAAATGCATAAGCGCTTACGATGAAAAGAATGGCGTAGGTCAGGTTGATCAACTTTGCCAGTGGATTCAGTCGAAGCGCAATCGCAACAGCGTACATCATTTCGCCAAGGAGTGGCTGTCCAGTGCGCCAAACTTGCGGGTCAAAGTAGACCCTGCCCTGTGTTAAATAGAGTTCTGGAATTTCCAGATGATACATCAGCGCGTCGTAATCCCAGGCAGGGGTCAAGGCGTTGAAAATGGCAATTCCCAGAAGTCCGGCGCCCGTAATCCAGATAAAAAACTCAAATGCACTATCGGGGAGGCGCAGGCGGACAGCCTGTATCATTTCCGTCCATATCCTTGCCCATTCTGGTCGTGAAAGTAATCCACCTAGCGCCAGGATGGTGAACAGACCGGTTGGATTAAGCCAGCCAACCAGCCCGATGGCGAGAACAGCCAGGGAGATTGCCGCCAATCCAAGCAACGTTGCAAGAAGATTGAACTCCAGCCTTTCAAGTGACAGATTGGATTGGCGAAGGATGATTTTTCCCAGCCCCAGAGCTGTAAAGAGAATAGCGCAGTAGGACAAAAGCAAAAGCATGATTTCCGCCCAGCGTATCGCCCCCTGCTCGTCCAGGCTGGGCGCGGGCGCATTAAACCGCCAGACCAGAAAGACGCACCACAGCGTGAGGATAAACCAGGAGAGCGCCGATTTTTTCAAGGTCTGCCCTTTCTCGTGATAACAGCAATTTCGTCTCGGTACAAAACCTTCCAGTGTGTCTGCTCCGGCCTGCCTGCCAGCGGCGCGGAGGTTGGCAGGATCGCCGCGAGCAATTGCATGAGGAAAGTCCGCCACACCGTTTGGATTGGCGCGCCGCCCGGCAGGCGCGCGTACAAAACAACGACAGGATAAAGTGCGAACAACGATACGTAAATGGGAAGTTTTCTCAAGGTCGGTCCTTTTTGAATCTCAACACTTGTGGTTACGGGCCTACTCGATAAATGACAACATTCTCCGAATGGTAAACGATCTCCATGTTTTCGAGGCTCAAATCGGACACGCCAAACTCATCCCGCTCGTATGGACCGAACAGAATCCATCTCACGCCGGAGGTTTCCAGCCAGCCTGGTTCTTCATTCCCGCGAAAGAAAGATTCCACCTGATCAAGTTTGGCCGGATAATCCAGCGTCTCCATTTCGTGGCCGAGGTACACGCGCAGGTCGGTTTTCTGGGCGATGAGCAGTCCGCTGGGCGCGGCGCTCAGAACAAAATCCCCGGGCGCGGCGTTTTTGTCCAGCCAGGCGAGGGCGGGATCAAGCGCGGCGGGGTAGAAGAACCCGGCTGGATGAGACGCGAGAAACAGGCTCCGTCCGAGGCTGAGATAGACGCTGGAAAGCGAGACGATGAAAACGAGCAGGATGGCGGCGTTCGCGGTTCGGCGCTTGATGACAGGGAATCTTTCGAAAAGGAATTGCGCGACCTGGTTCAGTCCCTCCGTCGAGAGTAATGCCAGTGGGATGGTGAGGCCGTGCAGGAAGCGTCTCTGAATGGCGAAGGGCGCGTAGGCCAGCGCCAGCCCGGTGACGATCCACGCCGCGGCGCCCAGCAGGGCGGGGTTTCGCTGGCGGATGGCGGAGAGTAACCCAATCAGGGCGAGCGGCCAGAGCAAGCCAAATCCCCACAAGTAATAAACAAATGGCGGGGAGAGAGTCTCGTTTTGCCGGGTGAACTGGCTCCAAATCGGGTCGTTGATCAAAAGGTTGAAGTTGTAGACCAGCAATGGCAATTGAGCGATGGCGATCAGCCCAAGTGCGAAGACATGCCGCCAGTCAATTTTTCGATTTTGAATCCAAATCGTCAGTGTGACCGCGGCCAGCGCGAGGTCCACGAGAACGAAGGCGATGGGATTAACGAACTGAGTCAGGATGGCGATGGCCGCAATTCCCGCGATGCGCGTCCAGCCGCCAGTTTTGAGGTAATCCAGATAGAGGAGGAATACAAGGCAGAGCGCCGCGGTGACAAAGGAAAAATGGGGAAAGAGGGCGATGCCAAAGAAGACATACGCGTCAATCAGCCAGAAGTCAATGGGGGTGATCGGGCCTGGAACCCAGCCCAAGAGAAGTTGAAGCCATCCCAGCCCGGAGCCGAAAACTGCCAGCAAAAAAGCAACGCGTTGTGACAGGATCCCTTTGAAAACGCGTTTTATTAATGCGTAGACCGCGAACAAAGCCAGATATCCAAATAGCCAGCGAGCGATCTCGAATAGCGCGGCAGGTTCCAGTTTGAAGATGCGATTTGCCTGTCCGAGCAGGATGTAGAACAGGCGCGTATAAGCCCCCTGGTGTGGTTCGGTGGTGAAGCGGAATTGATAGGCCCAATCGCCCTGCATCCCGGCGCGCAGCATGGACATGTGAACGGCATAATCCTGGGGGTCGAAGAAGGCGCCTTTGTAGGAAAGGTCCCTTGTTTCCGCGGCGTATCCCGCCCAATTGGGAATGGAACTGAGGATGAGCGTCAGCGCGGCAACGAGGGCGATCCAGAGAAGGTCTTTGTTTCTGTTCGTTATGGGAATGTTGATTTTCATGGAGAGGTTTGTAATGGATAAAGCGCGTAACTCCCAAGGATGGTTGGCGGCCCCAGGCGTGTCAGGAGCGTCTCGAATTTTTCCCAATCCTCGGTTGTCAATCTCGGTTCCCGGGGGCGAACGAAATCCACGCCAGCCTGATTGAGCAGCAGGTGTGTATATCCTTTTTCTTGCCAGGATGCCAATATTTTTTCGGGCGTTTGAAAAGTGTTGACATCGTCATACCAGCGGTCAATTACCTCATCGGCGTCGCATTTCGGCCAACAGGCGAGTCCACGCGTTTCCCATAACATCAGCACACGACTGTCGGCAGGCAGGGATTGGATGGTTTTCATTGTGACAGCATACATTCCCAGATTGCGTGCGAGATAGCCCTGATCATCTTCCTGCCGAATAACATATGCAAGAGGGTCGCGGACGATAAAGCCTGTCCATGTGGCAAATAGATTAAATCCAAGCATGAGCAGGGTTAGCGCGCTTGCCACCCGCCCGAAGCGGATGTTCGCAGCGCGCAAGTACCAGATGGAATCCATGCCCACGCCTGCCAGGAGCGCCCACGCAGGAAATATGCCAAAGAACAAACGGGACTGGATCAACAGCCCGGAGACGCGGCTGCCAATTGCCCAGACTACAAAGCCAACAAACACTATTAATAAAGCAGTTTTGATATTATTTCGCTGCGCCTCAGTTCTGGACTTCCATCCTATCCACACCAACGGACTTAATCCCACGAGGATGGCGCCAATCGATGCCGAGAATCCATCCTTTGCTTCCACGCCCCAAAATGTGGCCTGCCAGGGAAGGAGAATGACCGAACTCCAATTTCCCCAAATCGGCACATGTTGATAATTAAATAACCTGAATTCATTCATGGCTCCTGCGGGGAAAAAGAAAGGATAAAACGGATTCCCGGTGAAAACAGCATTCTTGATCCACCAGGGCAGGCTGAATAAAACCGCAAAAATGCCCACAAGCAATGCGTTGGATATTCGTTGTTTCCAGGTTTGTAAAACAGGCAGGAAAATCAGTGCGACCATGATCCCCAGCAGGACAATGCCCGCCGTGTATTTTGTGCCAATGGCTGCCCCGCATAACGCCCCACACAAAATAAGATCATTTCGATTTCGCGTTTCGAGCCAGTAGTTAAATGATGCGAAGATTGCCCATCCCAATAATAGTACCGTCCATTCGATATAACCCGAAGAAAGAGCGGCAGTTAGTGTCTCGCCAGCCAATATGGCAGCTATACCAGTCCACGCAGCGATTTTTCCAAATCGATTCGTGATGTACCCAGCCATGCCCAACATTGCGGTTAAACCAATGAAAAGGCTTACAAGGGTCGCGCTCTCCATGCCTGCAAAACGCATTGCCAGAAGGTAAAGCATTTCCGTGGTTTGTGGCATCCCCCAGAACATGTTGTCTGGCACATATTGAATTTTTCCGGTTTGAAGGTAAGCCTGTGGAAGGGTGAAGTGATATACCAGCGTATCGAACATGGTTGGCGGCGCAAGCGCGGTAACAAAGTGCATCACAAAGATCAATGCGGCTATCACTGCGATGGCGGTTCCATATTTCCCCGAGATAATTGTTTTGAGTCGCGCCAGGTGGCGAACCCATTTACCAATGGATTTACGGCACAGAAACCCTGTCAGCGCCAGAAAAAAGGTCAGGGAAAAGATGCCAGTCCCGATTGTGCTTCCAATCAAGAGTGTGGCAATACTAAGGATGGGTATCCCAAGCGCAAGGCTAATCCCCATTCTTTCCAATTCGTGGCGGTTATCTGCTTTTAGGAAGTACTCGCCAATCCCTCCCGCTACCGCAATAATGAATAACGCAATAAGCGTTTGCCAAAAGGCGGTCAGTACTCCTATTAAATTTTCGGCTGTAAACGGCTTGTGTGTATAAACATACCCAAGCATGGCCGTCAACAGGCTGGCGAGTGCAAAAAGACCATAGTACAGTGTTTGATTGTTTTTCTTCATGGCTGTCTTTCAAAAAGATAGACTTGTAGTTCGCCCCAATCCTCTGTGGCAATTAATTTGAAATGCTGATTCAGGTATTGCAAATGAGGATGAGTCGCCGCACCCGCGGTCTGCGCTTCTTCGATGGATTTCTTGAAGATGACGAACCAGACGCGTCGGGCGTCCCTGGTGGCTGATTCCGCATCTGACGCGGTGGTTAACCCCAAAACCTTGCGGGTGGCTTCTGCCAGCGTGTCGGTACTGCCTCCAGGCGGGTCGGCAATAAAAATCTGTGGAAGGGTTTGGTCAAAATATGCTGCCGGGAGCAGGCTTAATTTGCTGGAATGCACAATCACATCGCCCGGTCGGACGCGTTCACGTAAAGAAACATCCAGGTTCTGATACGGGGCATACGGGAAGCCACGATAGGCGATGTGCTGGTACAAACCAATTGAAATTCCGACAGTCAGCATGGCCAATAATCCATTGCGGATGGGCACGGGCAGGGCGGTGTTGAACAACGCCCAGGCCAGCCAGATACAGAAGATTACGCCGCTTGGCAGGAGGGCGCGCTCGATGTAGACTGGCATCCATTGCGAGACGAGGAAAAGCAGGAGCGGAGGCGTGAAAGCCAGATAAAACAACCACAGCGCGTTCGTATTGCGATTCCCCTGGCGAAACGTCTGCAAGGCGGCAATGGCAACGACCGCCAGTGCGATGAACAGTCCCACAAAAAGCAGTTTGTTTGGCAGGGGCAGGTTGGTCACGTAGACCAGCAGGAGCGTGAACAATTTGTCCGGGCCGGGGCGTTCCACCCAATAGGCAGTCGAGACTTTCGTCACTTGCGCAGGGAGTTGCAGCAGCCAGGGCAGGTAAAGCAGGAGCGCGCCGAGGCCAGAGAGAACAACCGCGCGCAGGGTTTTCCAATCGCGGCGGAGCAGGGGAGTGGCCGCCAGCGGAATGAGATAGAACGCGGCCAGGTTGTGGGTATATTGCGCCAGCGCGGCGGAAACGGCAAAGACGAACCACCATTTTGTCCCGCCGCCTTGAGCGCCGCGCACGTACGCGTACGTGGCAAGCATGAGCCACAACGCCAAAAAAGAATACATGCGGATCTCTTGCGAGTAGTGCACCTGGAATGGTGCCAGCGCAACAAAAACGGAAGCGACCATCGCGGTCTTTTCATTGAACAGTTCGCGTGCCAACCACCAAACCAGCGCGACTGTCGACGTCCCTGCGAGAATAGACAAGAGCCGCGTCGCGATCAGGGAGGAGCCAAACGCCCGCATCCACAACCAGAGTAATGTGTAATAACCGAGCGGATGAATGTCCGCCGCGCCCGCGCCGGTGGATGTCAATGTTCCGTAGGCCATGGCGGCGGGACCTTTGGCTGAAAACAAAACCGCAAAGGCCTCGTCGTACCAGATCGGGCGCGCCGCGATGCCAATCATCCGAATTGCCGCGGCCAGCAAAAGGATGATTGGAAGTGTGAAGCGCTTTTTTTGAGTAAAGAATATCATTCCGCCTCACGTTCCCACACGCCAATCACCGACCGGCCAAGACGATATCTGAACAGCCAATCGAAAATTTTAGAAACGGGAATCACGCGCTTGTCCCAGAAGAGGATTTGTTTCTCGGTGGGGACATCCTGATGAAGGAGGAGACGGTTTGCCAGCGAGGTGAAGACGCCGATGGAATCGAGGTGAAATATCTTCACCGTTCGGCAGTTGGCGGGCGCGCAGGCCGTGAGGCTGGCGCGCGTGTAGCGGCGGAAATGGCCGATGGAACGGTCGAAGGGGCTATAGAGGAAGGGATAGGCGGGCGAGAGAACGATCAACCGCCCGCCGGGGTTCAAATGCAGGCTGGCCGCGTGTAGTTCGCGGCGGTCGTCTTCGATGTGTTCGAGGACGTCAATGTAGAGGATCGAGTCGAAGCGTTCGTCCGGGGCGAGGCTGTCCACTGTCCCGACGCGGGAGGCGCAGCAGGAGGGAAGTTCGCCCGCGCGGAT
This sequence comes from Anaerolinea thermophila, assembly GCA_020722375.1. GTDB lineage: Bacteria > Chloroflexota > Anaerolineae > Anaerolineales > Villigracilaceae > Denitrolinea. The sequence continues at coordinate 42,970 of DYKX01000001.1, read as the reverse complement.
CTTGCGTTCAATTTCCGCGGCCATCGAAGCGTCTGGTTCGAGGCAAGTCCACGCGGTTTGCGAGCCGTTGCAGAGGGCGGCGGTGGTGGCTCCCAATCCCGCGCCCACTTCGAGGAGGCGCGACCCGAAATAGGGCGCGATGTGGCGCTTGTAGTAGGCTTTCCAATTGGAGGCCCTGGCGAAAATTTCAAGTTCGCTGCCAATGTAGGGTTGATGGGACATGCAACCTCACCCCGCGTCCACGCGTTCGATGTTCATCAGGTAATCCTTGAAGTCCACGGCGGGGATGAACATCTTGGAACTGCGATAACTCAACACCACAAACGAAAGTGTGGCAAGAAAGAGGATGGCTTGCGTCATAATCACCGTCAGGCCGATGGCGACGTTGGTGGCCCAACCGGGGATGGCGAGCAACGTGAAATAACGGACGTAGACGAGGGCGAGAAAGCCAAGCACGTCCAGGGTCATCACAACCAGCGCGAAGAACAACAGGCGCACGTAAACGATCTCGATGTAAACGGAGACCGCGCTCAAGCCGTGCAGGACGAGGGCGGTCATGTTCATGTGCGAACGCCCCACGTAGCGCCTGCTGCGCGTGGTGGGAATAGTTTTCCACAGCAAGCCGGAGTGCATAATGCCTGCCGCGAAGTGATTCCAAATTTCCTGCAAGTGGACGACGCGATTCAACGCGGCAGACGGGATGAGGCTGTAATTTCCAAACGAGATGGATTTTCCGGTGAGCAGGCGGAAGAAAAGTTTAAAGAAAAGATAAAACCCGCGAAAGATGAAATTTTCCGAGCGGCGCACACGGCGCGCAAAGACGATGTAGCCGGGATCGCGGTCGTGTTCCGCCAGCAGGCGCGGCAGGTCGGATGGGTTGTCCTCGCCGTCGGCGTCCATCACGATGGCGGGCAGGTCGAGGCCTTTTTCGTTCAACGCCGCCAGCCCCACCGCGATGGCGCGTTGGTGCCCGAGGTTGCGGATGAGGCGAACGATCTCGATGGATTCGATGCCCGCCACCGCCTGGCTGAAATGCGGCGGCGCGCCATGCACCGAGCCATCGTCCACGGCCAGGATGCAAACCCGCCAATGATTTTCCACGGCCACCTGGCTGATTTTTTCCACGAGAGTCTTGAACGAATCCCAGTCGTTATACACGGGAGTGACAATTGCCAATCGTCGCATGGTCATTTCATGGGACATATTTCACCACGGCGAGAATCGCTCCCTGTCTTTGGACGGTGAACAGCGCGGGCAGGTCGGCATGGAAGCGCAGGTCAGAATCGCCGCGCGTGGAGAGCGCCGCGTAATAATTCGCGGCCGGGGCGTCGGGTTCGCGATAATCGTACACTTTGATGTCGGGTCGCAGGTAACGCCAGAGGGTGGTGGTCTGTCCCCACACAACCACTTGCGCGTTTTGCGGCGCGTTGGCGTTCAAATAGGCCGCAGCCTCGCGGAACGATGTGCACCAATAATCCATTTCATATTGACGGAATGCGCCGGAGACTCCCCCCGCGAACCCGTTGTAGTACGCGTATTCGTAGGGATGCACGGCGGACATTCCCGCCACCGAGGGGACGACCAGGACGAGAACGATTCCCGCGCGGACCCAAAGCGGGCGCGCGTACCCGAGCAGGGTCTCCAGCCCCAGCCCCGCCAACAGGAAAAGCGGCGGCAGAATGAACAACACCTGGCGAAAGTTATCGTACAGATAGGGACGCCCGATCATGGCCGCGGCGAGAGGCAGGCCAAACCAGAGCAGGGCCAGCAAAAGAATTTCGTCGAGAGATTTTTTGCGGACGGTTTGCCAGAGCGCGAGGCCAAGTCCAAGCGCCGCGAGGAGCAGGAGAGGCTCGGTGAGTTGGATGCCAAACAACGTTGGGAGGTAGGAGCGGGGTAATTCGTTGCCGTTGTAATACGCGCCGCCAAAGAGGGTTTGCCCAGGCCAGGGAAATTTCAGCATGACGCGCAGGACGATGAACAGGCGCAATACCGGTTCGGGCCAGAGATAGGGCCAGGTCACGTAGACGATGAGCATGGCAGGCAGAAACGCGAGAATGAGCGGGAAGAACGCGCCGCGTCCCTGCTTCTTGGAGAGGAAGATTCCCACCAGGCCGAAGGCGGCGATGCCCATCACGCGGATGCCGATGGTGAGTCCCAGCAAGAGGGTGAAGAGAACGAAATCGCGGTTGCGGAAACAATTGGAGGCGAGCAGGGCGTAGGGACGCAGTTCGTTCGTCCACAGGTGCGCGCGCAGGCGCGGCATGGAGGGCAGGAAGAGGAACGCGGTCCATGCGAGGGAGAGGCCAGAGAAGGCCGCGCCCGCCCAAAGCGTCGCGAGAAGCGGACGCAGGTAGAGGTCGAGGGCGCGCGCGCTGGAGGTGTCCGCAAGAAAGGCGGCGCGGGCCTCCCATCCCGTCCGTAGGCGAAGCGCGAGAATGGCAAACGCGGCGATGCCGATTACGGTCAGAAGCGCGAGGAGAATTTTTTTCGCGAGCGGGAGGGGATCCATGGGCGGCGCGGATTTTTGGGCGGCGGTTTTTTGCAAGGCCAGCGAGTCGGTCATTTTCAGGCCAAAATATAGGCTCGCCAAAAATCCGACCATGAAGGGAATGTCGCGGGCGTTGATGAAGGCGTGACCCCAAAGGACGGGCTGCGCGGCAAAGAGCAGCGCCGCGCCGAAGGATGCAAGAGACGTGAGCCAGCGCCGCGCCAGCAGATACATGACGAGGATGCCGAAGAGAAACACGATGAAGGTGAGGAGGTGGCCGACGTCGGAGATGGGCCAATGAGGGAAGAGCCGCGCGGCCAGCGTGATGGTCATGAGAAACCACGCGCCGTAATAGCGCAGGGTGGGGTCGTAGAAGCTGGGTCGAAAATCGGGTTGGAACAATCCTGGGTAGGCCGCCAGCGACTCGCCGGCATAGCGGAAGAAATTGTATTCATCCCAACTTTCGCCGTAATCGTGAATCGTCCATAGGCCGATGGAAAAACCCAGGCCGATCAACAAAAAAATGGGGAAATACTCGGAACGGAGTAGTTTCTGCACGGTTTGTCTTTGTTTCCCTTCAAGGATGGATGCCTGCGCACAGTCTCCAAGCGCCGCTAACAATGAACCTGATTCTTTTTTGCCTGCAACCAACCAGGAACGTCCCAGAGAATAACATCTTTTGGAGGGAATAGCAATAACACAGCCATGACAATCGAAGGAACCAAAAAGAAAAATACGGTCAACTCGTCAGGCTTGCCCTCGCCCATCAGGACCTGCAACTCACCTTTAACCACCGCATACAGGTGCTCACTCAGGTCGCCTTCATGAAAAAGGGGCGGAGTGTCATTTTACTTTCGGATCAGGATCACGGCCTGTTCATCCTGGTAAGTTATATCCCAGCCTCGCTCTTCCAAAGTATCCACAATCGGCCAATGCGGTTCGAGCAGGATCATATTCACATCCCAGACGTCGAGAATGGATGCGGCGTTCTCATCCGCGTTAACCACATCATGCCATTGGTTGATCAGGTCATTGCCGTAAAGGTCCGCGCGGCCATCAATGAAGACAGGGAACTCGGGTAGAGTCCACAGCAGGTAGCCGCCCCAATTGTAGGAGTTGAACAGTCTGCCTTCAGGGTGGTTGTCGCGAATCCATTCCACAGCGTAGACGGGATAATTCCTGTCTACGCGCTCGGGTTGGGAAACCAGATAAAGATTACCCAGCGCCGTCAGACCAAGAACAAGAATAAGCAAACCATTGATGATCGAAGCCAGGCGTGGATTCAGCGCCCGCGAAACTGAATGTTCTGCCTTTTGTGGGAGGGTTTGAATAAAAGCGTTGATCCACTCACTGAGCAGGGGCGCGACGGCGATGGCGAACAGGGCGATGTTGCGCTGCGCCACAAAAGTCAGGTAGGCAAAGCCAAGGACTTTGACAAGCTGAGGCCAGTTGAGCGGTTTCTTCGCAAAGGGAGCGGCCAGCAGCAACAAGAACAGCATCCACAACAGCGGATGAAAATCCACGCGGTGAAAATCGGGCGAAAGCCATTCCTGGATTTGTAGTGAGACATTGATCTGTTGAAAGGGCAGCCCCCAAAGGGCGAGCCCGTTTGGGTTCAGGCCAACGGCCAGGGCGGAGAGAACCGTCCAGCCCAACAGATGCAGGGCCAGCCGCCGAAGCGGAATCCGCTCCTCCTCTTGAAAAAACGACTGGACGAAGAGTCCCGCGATGTGCGCGGCCAGCAGCAGGAATCCCCAAATCCAGCCGCCGTGCAGGTTGGCCCAGAGCGCGAAGAACGGGACCAGAATCCACAGCCTGCGCGGAGAGCGAGCCAGCCAGAAGTCCAGCAGGGCAACCAGCAGGAAGGAGAGTATCTGCGGACGCGGGCCCCAGATCGGCGCGGCGGTGACGGCGGCGAGAAGAACGATAAAGCAACTGACAAGGGGATTGCCTGTCAGGCGGCGAGAGACGATGTGAAAGGTCGATGCGCCAAGCAATGCCACAAAGACCGCCAATGCGAAATATCCACCCAGGCTATGAATCCAATATAAAAGAATTTCTGAAAGCCAGAAGGCGTTGATCCATGGTGCATCTGCCCGCGTGTAGCTGAAGATGTCACTAAGCAGGATGCTTTTTTGCGCCAACATGACCTGGCCTGCGCGCAAATGCCACCACAAATCGGCATCGACGGGTGCGCGGCTGAGCAAAAAAAAGACCAGGATGAAGGTCAGCGGGTTGAGCAGGCGCTGAAGAGAAGATGGGGCGGTTTGCCACTCTTTTGAATGAAATTTCATATTTTTGCTCACCCAAACAAAATCCATCCCTTTGAGGGGGGATGGATTTTGTTTGTACTTTACTCTCCCAGATAATCGCGCAACTTCCTACGGATGGTGGGGTGGCGCAGGCGGCTGAGCGCCTGGGCTTCGATCTGCCTCACGCGCTCGCGCGTCACGCCCATCTTGCGGCCCACTTCTTCGAGGGTGTACGCCTGCCCGTCGAGCAGGCCGTAGCGCAATTGCAAAATGCGGACCTCACGCGGCGGCAGGCCGTTGAGCACTTCGCCCAGGTGTTCGCGCAGCAGGTTGTAAGTGGCGGTCTCGTCGGGCGGGGGGGCCTCATCGTCTTCGATGAAATCGCCCAAAACGGAATCCTCTTCATCGTCCGTGGGGGTTTCGAGCGAGAGCGGACGGCGCGCCACCTGGATCATGTTCTCGACCTTCTTGGGCGGCACTTCCAGCGCGTCGGCGATCTCTTCCACTGTCGGGTCGCGGCCGAGGCGCTGTGTCAGCTGGTGCTGGACGCGCAGCAGTTTGTTGATCTGGTCGCCCATGTGGACCGGGACGCGGATGGTGCGGCCCTGGTCGGCAATCGCCCGCGTCACCGCCTGGCGAATCCACCAGGTGGCATAGGTGCTGAACTTGTGGCCGCGGCGGTAATCGAATTTCTTGGTGGCGCGGATCAGGCCGATATTGCCCTCCTGAATCAGGTCCAGGAACGGCACACCGCGCCCCATATACTTTTTTGCGACGGAGATCACCAAGCGCGAGTTGGCCGTGATCAGGTGTTCGCGGGCGGCCCAGCCGTCTTCGATGAGGCGGCGCAGTTCGGCGTGTCGACGCGGCGCCGCGCTCCCTTTGGCGAGTTCCTCGCGCGCCATCCGTCCACGCTCGATGCGCTGGGCCAGTTCCACCTCCTCAGTGGCCGTCAAAAGCGGCACGCGGCTGACTTCCTTGAGATACAGCCCAATCGTGTCATCGGTGTCAATATTGGCGAGGTAGTCATCCAGCGAGGTGTCGATCTCCACCTCGGTTTCGGTCTCCTCCACTGCCACCAGTTCATCCTCGGTCGGCTCGGTGGTGGAAACATCCTCCATGAAGGGGATGCCTGCGCTCAGGAGCGCGGAAAACGCCTCCTCCAGTTGCTCCACGTCCTGCTCGGCTTCAGGGAAGAAATGCAAAATGTCGTCAAGTGTCACGTAGGACTTTTGACGACCAAGTTCGATTAAACGGGCAATAGCGGGAAATTCTTCTTCCTCGTCTACAATCAGAATTTTCTCCATTTACACTCTTCCACTCACTGGTCTGCTAATAGAATACACACTTTCGTGATGAAATACAATACCCAATTATGGCGTTTTCGTTACGATTGGGGTTGCCGAAGCCTCTGGGGTGGGGGTCACTGTCTCGGGCGTGGGGGATGGCGTTGGCGTTTCCTCGTAAGGCGGATAAAGCGCCAGGTTGATCAACGCGTCCATCCCGTACTTATCTATGACGATAATGCTTCCGTCATCCTTACGCACATAGTATCCCGACTCGGTGGGGGTCACATCGCCCACTTGGGCGATGATGAAATTTCCACTACTGAAGCCGACCGTGATGGTGTAGGCTGGGGATTTCAAGCCGACCACCGCAGGGTCCAGATCGAGGCGATTGAGGACAGTCAATGCGGCGGCCTGACTGACCGCTTCTTCCACCGACGCCTGAGCGGCCTCTGTTTCGATAGGCTGGGTCACCATCCAGCCGTTCTCGCCGCGTTCCACGCCGATCACATCTCCTTCGCGGCTCTGGATCAACAGACTGGTGATCACTCCCTCCTCCGCGGGGAAGAGGAATTCCACCGGCTCGGTGGTGGGCGCCAGGGTCGCTTCGACCTCCGTCTCAGACGAGGGTTTGTATTTTAGAAAGAGGGCAAATCCTGCCAGCGCTGCGAACAGTACCAGCAGGATCCAGGTTTGCTTTTTGACCATGGCCTACCCTCGGCGTTTGCGTGAGAGCCAGGCAAACACGCCCGCGCCCAGGACAATGCCCGGCAGGATGCAGACAGAACTGAGCAGGATGGCCAGCCATTGAATCTGCCCAGGCGGTAGGAAGGTGCGCTGGGTGGGCTCATTGATAGTGATGTCCAGCGGGGCGTCGTCGCCCGCGGCCCAGTCCACCGCGTTGACGAAGAGGTCGCCGTTGCCATATGCGTCGAAGTTGTCGTCGCTGGCAAAAGCGGAATTGCCGAACACGATTACACGTCCATTGGTGGCGAGTTCTTCGCTTGCCGCAACGAGCGTCAGCGGGCCGGGAGTGTCTTCAGGGTCGAGCTGGACAGTGGCGTTGCTTTGGTCCAGCGCGGAAAAGTCGGTCTCACCCCAGGCCTGCGCATCGGGACTGGTCTCCACCAGCGATGTCTGGGAACGTCCCTCGGATAGCTGCGTTGAGACTTCGATACTGCGGGCCAGCGGGAAGATGGTGACCAGGCTCATGGTGTTGGTCACCGCGTGGGACGGGTTGTAACTTGCGCCAATGGCGTATTGGACAGTGGCGCTGGCGGTGTCCACCACGAAGTCATTGCGCAGGCGGATGCCCCAGACGCGTTCGAGCGATTCGGCCAACGGGTCGGTTGCCTCGCCGAAATCGGTAAACGGAACGGGGTCTTCCATGATGATGAGCGCGCTGCCCTGTTGGGCATATTTGTTCAGCAGGCCGACCTCAGTGGGAGACAACGGCTGCATCGGCCCGGCAATAATGATGGCTTTGGCGTCTTCGGGGATGCGATTATCCGCCAGCAGGTTCAGGGTCTTGACGGTGTAGTTCTTGCTTTCCAGCGTTTCACGAGCGCGGCTCATACCAGTTGTGCCTGAACCGTTGATGTCTTTTTCACCGTGACCGGTCAGGAAGTAGACCGTCCGCGCTTCGGGGTTGAGGATGCGGTTCATGGCGCGGAGCAGTTCTGATTCGTCCGCGTAATCGGCAATCTCACTGCGGCCGCTCATGGTGAGTACGATCTTGCCGTCACCCGTCACACCTGCGTTCTTTGCAGACAGGGGATCTGCAACAGGGTCAACAAAGCGATAGTCAAAATTGCCTTTGCTTTTGACCTTCATGTTCTCGAGCAATTGCTGGGCGTCATCGCGCGGCGTCTGCGAGTAGTAGCCGACGGCTGTCATCTTTTCGGGAAGGGTTTCCAGTGCGGCGATCATCTGCGGGGAGAGCGTGTTCTGCTTATCCTCGGTCAGATCCAGCGGCTCGACCGGGTTTTTGTAGACGAGGTAATTGGCAACGATGATGATGCCTGCAAACGCCAAAATCATGACGAAGGCGTTACTGCCGTAGCGCGCCTGACGTCCGGTCAGGAAATTCCGCACCGCGTCGGGCGCGAGCATGGCATAGACTGCCAGCCCAAGGATGGTCACGCCCGCGCTGATGGACAACGCAAGGTTGATGGCATCCGGGTTCTTCGGGGTGAACATACCAAGCGCCATCGTCCCTTTGACCAGCGCCAGCAGGACAGCGGCGATCAGGCTGACCAGGGAGATGATAAGCGGGATCTGGTCGTAGCGATTTTGTTTCTTCTGTTTCATTAGCGCCATCTCCGAGTCTCAACGGCCATTGTGCCGGTGAACAAGCCCACTGCAATCAGGCTGAGGAAATAAATAACATCTGCAAGAATGATCCTGCCCTGCCCAAGAGAGTAGAAATGCGATTGCAGGTCGAGGTAACGGAAGACTTCCGAGCCGGCCTGAATATAGTCCGCAGGAAATCCCATCAGCCACCACAGAGTTATCAGCAGGATCATGGTGACGAAAAAGGCCGCCACCTGGTTGCTGAACAGCGCAGAGACGCCCACCCCGATGGCAAAGAAAGAGGCGGCTACCAGAATCAATCCAAGGTAGGATGTGATCATCGCGCCCTGGTCAATGCCAGGTTTCACCAGACTGTTCAGAATAATCGGATAAACCAGGGTGATGCCGATGACAGTCAGGACGAAGAGAAAACCGCCCAGCCACTTACCGATGATCAATTCCGAGTCGCGCACGGGCGCGGTCAGCAGGAGTTCCATTGTGCCCATGCGGTTTTCGTCCGCCAACAGACGCATGGTCAAGGCAGGAGTCGTCAGAACCAGCAGGAAGGCAAAGGAACCGGTAATTGGGCTGATGTCAGGAACGGATCCATACATCGCGTTTTGCGCTGACGTATAGATGACAAGCGCGAAGATAATTCCCAGCACCAGCAAGATGGCAAACGCCACCACATACGCTACCGGGCTGATGAAATAATGATCGTACTCTCGTTTTGCAATAGTCCAAATATTACGCATGCAACACCTCACGAATGCGCTTTCTTTTTCCTGGCGGGTTGTTCTTCCCTGGTCAACTCGAGGAAGATTTCCTCCAGGCTCAATCCAACCGGTCTCATTTCAAGCAGGTCGTATCCAGACTCGATGACCGTCTTCGCCACCTGCGGACGCACATCCTGCGCGGGCAGGAACTGGAATTCAAGCGCCCCATCGGGATTGGATTTGACATTCTGCACGCCCTTGATCTTGCCGACCTTCGCGGCCAGATCGTCCGTTTCGCCGCGCACCCGCAGGATGACGCGTTCCGCCCCGACGAGTCGGGCCTGCAGATTTTCGGGGGTATCCTCCACCACGATGCTTCCCTTGTTGATGATGAGCACTCGGTCGCAAATTTGCTGTGCCTCCGAGAGGATGTGCGTGGAAAGCAGGACGGTGCGCTCCTTGCCGATCTCGCGAATCAGATTGCGGACATCCACCACCTGACCGGGGTCCAGGCCGATGGTCGGTTCGTCCAGGATCAGGACCTCGGGCCGGTGGAGGAGCGCCTGGGCCAGTCCCACCCGCTGACGCATCCCCTTCGACAGACTGCCGATGTAGCCGGTCGCGCGGTCGATCAACCCAACCATCTCGAGCGACTCGCCGACGCGTTCCTCCGCATCGGGCAGGTGACGCAGGTCGGCCATGAACTTGAGATAGTCGAAGACCACCATTTCATTGTAGAGCGGAACGGTCTCAGGCAGGTAGCCGACGCGTTTCCGCACCTCCAGCGACTCGCTGACGACATCGTATCCAGCCACTGTCGCCTCTCCCGAAGTGGGCGGCATGTACGAGGTCAGGATGCGCATCGTGGTCGTCTTCCCCGCGCCGTTCGGCCCGAGGAATCCGACCACCTCGCCTTGCTGGGCTTCAAAGGTCAGGCCATGAAGCGCCCGCCGCGAGCCATAATCTTTGGTTAATTCATTGACTCGAATCATGGATACTCCTCGCCCCGTGAAATGAGCGAAACAAACGGCACGCCAAAAGGGATTGGCCGTGCCGTTTAGAATGTGGGGTTCATCGAAAGTACTATACAAAATTTGAGAGGCAAAGTCAAGTGGGTTGCCCTACCTCTAATCAAACATTAATCTGGATTGCATACAACAAAAAAGGAAGACTGCCGCACGCAATCTTCCTTTTCAGTGTCGTTTTGGGATGTTACCGCGTCAACTCAATCTGCGGCGGGACAAGGGCATCGTAGTTTTCGTTGTCGTTGTAACGGACGACCCCGTCAAACGTACCGCCAATTTCAACCGTGTAACCGATGATCTGGCTGTGGTACGCATCTGAGTCGGCGGTTCCCAGCATGACGATGGGGGAGGCTGGCGCAAGGATGGTTCCCGTCCACGATTGGTCATTTGTACCGTTGATGCGGATTTCGCTGGAGTTGCTCATGGGGAAGTAAATGAGCAATCCTTTGAAGGGGCCGCTGGTCGGCGCTGACAGATTCAGCGATCCGTTGCCGTTCCAGCGGATATTGCCCGAATTCATGACGATCACCACTTCGCTTCCGCTCAAGGTGTCGTTACCGTTCAAAGTGAAACTGCCATTGACGCAGTACACACCGGGATTTAGCACCGTCACACCACTGGGTGGAAAACTGCCGTTGACCGTGCCGGGGTTGAGCGTGTTGCCGTTTTTAACAGCATTTCCGCTACAAACCGGGTTGGGGAGATTGTTGGGTGGGTAGGGCATCTGTGGGGCGTTGTATGTAATTCCCACGCCCGCCATTGTTGGGCAGGAATCTGCCGCCACCATGGTGATATTGGGAGTGGTCAGGTCGGGCACGCCGTTGCTGGTAAATCCGCAATTGGTGGATGAATTGACAAACACACCGCCGCCGATGGCGGTCATGCTGGGATTGCCGTGCATCCAGAATGTGCTCGTACCGTTCGGTTTTAAGGCCACAATCGCATTGCCAAAAACCATTGGCTGAGTCTCCGCCGGCTTTGCGCGCGCAATTGCCTCCACGCAGTTGTTGACTTCGTTGATTCCAACGACGGGGCCAAAGTATGTTTGTGTGGATAGGCGAATGACCACCTGCACGTATTGAACATTGCCTGTGTAGGGACTGCCCGTGCCATTACACCCCGTGGTCGGCGGATTGTTGACCGCCACCGTATTGGTGGTTCCGTTGTTATCGAAACCGTTGCTGGCGGCGCGTGCCAGCCCTTCGCTCTGCCAGCTTCCACCGCGAATCAACGCCAGGGCGGCATCCAACGCGGCGGAATCGGCTGTGTTTTGGGCCTGGCGCCGTTCCGAGTAGGCCATCCCGCCGTCTACTGCTGCGGCTGTCAGGCCGATCATGCCGACAATTGCCAGCACGATCAGAATGAGCGCCTGACCTTTTTCGTGCTTTTTGAAAATCATAAGAACCTCTTGTTTGGAACAAAGAAAAAAACAATTTGTAACAATTATAGCAAGAAAACCATCAGTTCCATAGACATTTTTGAAAGGATAGTATCTTTGGTGGGTGTCAGACGTCTTATATTGACAAAAAACGCCCTCGGTTGACCGAGGGCGTTGGCGATGTGCGCTCAAATTACTCTACAGTTACTGATTTAGCCAGATTTCGCGGCTGATCCACATCCAGGCCGCGGATGGCGGCAATGTGATACGCCAGCAGTTGCAAGGGCAGGACGGTGATGATCGGAGAGAGCATCCACGGCGCTTCGGGAACCCATAACACATGGTCGGCCATCGAGGCCACCAGTTCGTCGCCGTCGGTGGCTACCGCGGCCACCATCCCGCCGCGCGCTTTGGCCTGCTGGATCTGCGAGATCATCTTCTCGTGCCAGGGGTCTTTGGGAGCGAGGCACAGTACGGGCATTTCTTCGTCAATCAGCGCGATGGGGCCGTGTTTCATCTCGCCCGCGGGATAGCCCTCGGCGTGGATGTAGGAAATCTCCTTCAACTTCAACGCGCCCTCGTACGCGATGGGCATGTTGATGCCGCGGCCCAGATACAGACAACCTTTTATATCTTTCAACGCGTATGCCAGTTTCTCTACGTCGGCTTCGCGTTCGAGCGTGCGACCCGCCAGGTCGGGGATGAGGCGCAGGTCCGAAACGAGTGCGTGACGCGTCTTCTCGTCCAGAACGCCGCGCAGGTCCGCGAGAAGGATCGCCAGCATGTACTGGTCCACCAGCGGGGCGGTGAATGCCTTCGTCGAGGCCACCCCGATCTCGGGTCCCGTTTGCATCGAGATGGACCCGTCCGCGATCCTCATCGCCTGCGAGCCAATCGCATTCACGATGCTCCACACCACCGCGCCCTTCCGTCGTCCCTCCTCCATCGCGGCCAGCGTGTCGGCGGTCTCGCCCGATTGCGAAATGGCCAGCACCGCCGTCCGCTCGTCAATGATGGGGTCGCTGTAACGGAACTCGGAGCCGATCACCACTTCCGCAGGCACGCGCGCAATTTTCTCGATGAGCGTTTTTCCAACCATGCCCGCGTAGGCCGCGGTGCCGCAAGCCGTGATGTAAATCTTGTCAATCCGTTTCGCCAGTTCGGGCGTGAGATTTAAATCGGGCAGGCGGATTTTTCCGCGTTCGAAGTCTACGCGGCCTGCCAGGGTGTCGGTCAGCGCGCGGACTTGTTCGTGGATCTCCTTCTGCATGAAGTGACGGTACGCGCCTTTCTCCGCTGCGACGGGATCCCACGCCACTACATGGACCTCGGGCTGGACGCGGCTTCCTTCGAGCGTTTCCACACTCGCGCCGTTTCGCGTCACCACTGCCATCTGGCGCGACTCCAAAAAGACGACGCGGCGCGTGTGTTCCAAAATGGCTGGCACGTCGGAGGCGACGAACATTTCCTCCTCGCCAAAGCCGATGACCACACCGCCCGCGTTGCCGATGCGCGCGGTGACGATCTTGTCGGGTTCGTCTGCGGACATCAGCACGACCACATTCGCACCCTGGATGTGTTGGAAGGTTTTGCGCGCGGCTTCCACCAGGTTCAGGCCGCTGGCGAGGTAATGCTCCACGAGATGGACGATGGTTTCTGTGTCGGTATCCGATTTGAATTCCACGCCCTCCGCGGAAAGTTCATCGCGCAGTTCGAGGAAATTCTCCACGATGCCGTTCTGCACGACGACCACGCGTCCCGTCCGCCCGACATGCGGATGCGCGTTGCGCGCACTGGGCGCGCCGTGCGTGGCCCAGCGGGTGTGACCGATTCCGAGACTGCCTTCAATGGGGGATTTTTGCAGCAGGTTGCCCAGCGCCGACAACTTGCCTGCTTCGCGGCGGACTTCGATCTGTTCATTTTGCAGGACGGCAATGCCCGCTGAATCGTAGCCGCGGTATTCCAGCCGTTTCAAGCCGTTGTAAATGATCGGAGTCGCGTCGCGACCGCCGATGTATCCGACGATTCCACACATGGGTTCCTCCAGGTTAGATGATTAGAGAGTAGCAAATAGGAGAGTAGTCACGAATCTCTACTCTCTGTTCTCTATTCTCTTGCCTGCCATTCTCCGCGTTTTGTCCGCATGGTCGCCCGTGTGGCGTTGTTCGCGAAAATTTTGTACTGGAGGGAAAGGTATCGGGCCTGGCTGGCCCGGAGGGCATCCGCTGATCGTTCGATTTTTTCGCGTGGCGCAAATCAGCGATTTACGCTACAACGATTGGCTCCATCCCGCGATGGAGAACCCTCTTCCTCGTCAACTCGTTGACTGATCATCTGTCAAACGAGTCCATGCGCTCTTTCCCGGTGAATTTTGTCAGGCAACCTCCTTGGTAAGAATTGTGCGGGCGGGATTATACCGCACTCATTCGTACCTTGTGCTTGATGAGGGGAAGAGCGCGGGGTTGTGTAAACCACTTAAACGGAAACCGGCCGGAGGTTCGGCCGGTTGCGGGTTGCGTTTTCTGCCTACTGGCTGATTTCCACAGACGGGCTGATGACCGCGTCGTAGTTCTGGCTGTCGATGTATTTGACGAGCATGTTCGAGGTGCCAGAGAGTTCGATGTAGAGGCCGATGATCTGGCTATGGAAGCCGTACGAAGACTCGTTCCCATTGAGACGGATCAACGAGGCGGGCGCAAGGATGGTACCGCGGAAGGATGAATCCGCATTGCCGTTCAGGGTGACGGTTTGGCTGTTGGACATCGGGAGGTAGAGCAGCAGTCCCTGGAAAGGACCGCCACGCGTGGACTCCGCTCGCGGTGTGGGTGGCTGGCATCCTCGCACTGGCGCTGATCGCAGGCCCGTGGATGCTCGCCACCGTCGCCCCGCCGCTGAACGATTTCCTCCAATCCGTTGCGATGCTATTTGGATTGAGCGCGGCCGTCCATGCCATCCTCCTCCTGCCAACGTTCCTCGTCCATAACCATGTCACAGTGATTTATGGTGTGGTAAATGTGGCTGATGACCAAAGGCCTGGGCCGTATGCTCCGTTGGCGCGCACTCGCCAGTAATAGGGAGTGCCAGCCAGCAGGTTGGTAAGTTGCGTGTAGGTCGCGGTGTAAACAGTCTTATTGACAACCAACAATGTGAAAGCGTTGTTCTTTGAGACTTGAATAGTGTAGGATATCGCGCCAACAATTGGGTCCCAAGTAAATACTGGTTTGAGGGCGGTTGTCACATTGAGGTTGGTGGGGCCAGCATAGATTACGCGGAAACTTCGTACTAGCGACCAGCCGCTGAATTCATTGGCGGTGTTGATTGACCGGACGCGCCAGTAATAGGTGACGCCGTTCAGCAGGGGATCGGGGGTGTATTGCGAGTTGTTCAAATCGAGCTCAGTGGTGTAGGCGCTGACCGCGCCGTCAAACGTGTTGCTGGTATCAACTTGGATCTCATACCATCGGAAGGTTGTCCCGGTCGGGACAGTGGAGTTGTTCCAGTTCAAAAGTGGCGTGGTGGTGGTAATGAGAGCATTGGCGGCAGGAGCAGCCAACGTGGGCGCAGAAGGCGGATTAGCGGTTCGGAACATCCGCATCTGTGAATATAGGCTGGGACCGTTTGTCCCATTGGCTTTTACCCGCCAAAAGAAGGATGTGTTAGGAGCCAGATCAATGGTGTGGGTGTAGGAATTAGTAGTGGCTGTTGCGTTGATGACCTTGGTGGCAAAAGTGTTCGACTTGGATACTTCCACTGTATAGCTGGCGGCTCCCGCCACCGCGTCCCAAGTGAAAGTGGGACGATCTGTGAACAATTGTTCCGCTGAAGTAGGAGAACCAGGGGTCAGGGAATTGGGCGCAGAAAGGGCGGCGCGGAAATAACGGGGGATTGACCAGTTGCTGTATTGCCCTAATGTATCGTAGATCCGCACTCGCCAGTAGTACTTTGTGTTGGGCGTAAGCTCGGACGTGGTAAGTTCGGAGATGGGTGTGTCGGTAAGGCTTGCGCCAATTGTGAAGGCGGCATCGGTAGCCATCTGCACTTCGTATTTCTGGAAGGTAGTCCCGCTTGGCATGACTACATCCTTCCAGTCCAATTTTACCGTCAAGGCAGTGACGAGTGTGTTGGCGGCAGGGGCTGTCAGCAATGGTGGCGGGGGCGGATTACCAGTGGTAAATGACCAAACCTCCGACCAGGGCCCGTAGGTGGTTGCTGTGAGTTTGGCGCGTATCCGCCAGTACATGATGGTCTTTGCCGCCAAATTTACGGTAGGGGTATAACTGGAGTTTGTTGCACCAGTCAGGGTGACGTTGCTGACGAGCAGGGTAAAGGCGCTGTTTTTGGCGACCTGGATATTGTATCCAATGGCGCCGGGGATATTATTCCAGTCGAAGGTTGGTCGGTTGTTGAGCAGAGTCGACCCATTGGCCGGGAAGAGTAATTCCCCGTTGGGGCTTTGTACTTCAAAAGGCAGTACTTCGGAATCTTGAATCACACTGGACGTGAGATCGTACACCAGTATTTGAATGTTATAGGTACCAAGCGGAGCGCTTTCCGGGACAGTTAAATTCACCGAGATGGGATCATCGGTCTTGGCGAGCGCCGTGTGTTCGGTGCTCGTTCCTGCCAGGATTTGACCAGCCGCGTTGCGCAAGTTGACTTCCGTGCGTAACGCTTGGGAGGGGGCAGGGTATGTATCAACTTCTACAGTGGTATTTATAACGTTTCCAGGAGAATAAGCAACTCTGTCAAGAGTCGCTGTGCGGATGGTTGCAGTGTCTTCCCGACCATTGAATACCAATTGTCCCCAGTCTGTTTTGACCGCCCGGTTAATGTTGGTGGTATCAACGTCAATGCGTACCAGGTTATCGCCGGCCACGACCCAGGCCGGGTCAATCGTGAGAGTGGTTGTGGACCAGGCGTCATCGGCGCCAACCAGGATACCCGCGTAGTTTCCGTTAAAATACACATTATCCACTTCGCCGGAGTTCTCATCCACATCCCAGTTTAGAAGCAACAATTCCGCACTTGTGATACCGGACACGCTTGGAACATCAATGCTGAATTCAATTGGCTGAATCAAGGAATTATTGTAAAGATAGGTGTCCATGTCGCAGTCGCGATTGCCGGTGCCTGCGTTGTTCTGGTTGTCTCGCGTAGTAATCATTGGATCATTAGGTTCGCCGGGGCAACCGAAATCCACAGATAAATTCAACGTACCGCCTGACGCCAGCAGATCTACGGATGGCATCAGTTCACTGCTCTGAATAATCTTGGCGGGGGCGCTCGCGCTGGAATCAAATCCGGCAACCTCGATATAGTAGGTTACGCCAGCCTGCAAGATCGCACTGATTTCGGATCCGATTCCCACCTGAGCATCGTCATTGCAGGCCACATTGGTCAGGTTGGTGCGAGTTCCACTCCAGAGCGCCAGCATGGTGTCATAGGTGGTGAGATCGCTGCTGGTTTTGGCGGTTATCGTAAGGTTCTCGGACGGGGTAAAACTGTACCAAACCGAATTTGAACCTTGATTTAAACTGCCGCAGGGAAACACGGGATCGTCCGGGTTCGTGGTTGCAGTAGTAGTGTCCTGTGTGATTTCGTATGGCAGGCTGCTGAAGGATACAGGGGTGTCGAAATCATCGTTGGTGAGAGTCTCCAACACCAGACTGTTTTCTACGGATACGCTGGCCGCCTGTGCGCGCACGCTTGGTAAATTCCCAGCGCCAAAAGCAGAAAGAGCCAGTCCAAGCAACATAATCCCATATAGTATTTTACGCGTCGATGTGATTTGGTGTTTGGTGTGCATTTTATACTCCTAATTTCGACCAACCGACTTGTGGTAAACAGGCCAAGGTCAGGTTGCTCCCGAATGAACTTCGGGATTGTGAGATTCGGGGAACACGTGGGCAGATATCTGGGCCTGCCCCTATTTCCTTTGTGTTCCTTCGTGGTTAAGCCTTTTTGGTTTCGGTTTCTCCGAGTTGGGTTAGATTTGAAATAAGACGGCCGGATACCTTACTGTGTGAAATAGATCTCCGGGCTGATGACCGCGTCGTAGTTCTGGCTGTCGATGTATTTGACGAGCATGTTCGAGGTGCCAGAGAGTTCGATGTAGAGGCCGATGATCTGGCTATGGAAGCCGTACGAAGACTCGTTCCCATTGAGACGGATCAACGAGGCGGGCGCAAGGATGGTACCGCGGAAGGATGAATCCGCATTGCCGTTCAGGGTGACGGTTTGGCTGTTGGACATCGGGAGGTAGAGCAGCAATCCCTGGAAGGGACCGCCGCCCGGCGCTCCGAGGTCAATGGTGGCGCTGCCGCTGAAATGTACCGAGCCATTCTCCACTACGAGTAGTACACCCGTTCCTTCCAGGGTTTCACCGCCATTGACGCGTACATCGCCATTGATGCAATACACACCTGATTTGAGGGTGGTGACGCCTTTGGGCGGAAATTTCTCGTCCTTTTCCACATCCCAATAGCCGGGGCTCATGGAACTGCCGTCTTCGCTCACTTTTGCGGGTTTTCCGCCGCAGGAAGGCTTGGGCATGACGAACGGCGGAGGATAGGGAAGGGGGACCGCGCCGACGATGGGTTGCATCGGGACGCTTCCGCCCTCGGCCCTTTGCATATAGCCGAAGCCCTGGGCTTGCCGCTTGACCAGTTGCGGTTTCTGAATGGAGGCGCCGCCGACAACGATGAACGGACTGCCATCATCAAATGCCACGCTCCCATTGCCCTGTTGGATAAAGGCGCAGGTCGGGTGGTCGGAATTGACCCAGATGCCCCCGCCCTGGATTTCGATGGTGGCTTCTCCGTGCGCCCAGAAGGCCTTATTGTTCTGGCAATCACTGTGCGGAGCGAGACTGACCACGGCGTAGCCGCCCATGATCTGACTCCATTCCGCGGGCTTGACGCGTGCAACGGCCTCCACGGTGCTGGTGATGTCATCAATGCCGATGACGGATGCGAAGAAGGTACGTTGACGCGAGGTGATGATGACCTGAATGTACTGGGCGTTGCCGGCGTACGGTCCACTGACAGGCGGGTTATGGACCTCCACCACGTTCTGCTCGCCGTCGTTGTTGTATCCGTTTTGCGAGGCTTGCTGGTTCGCGGCAAGGATATAGTTTTCGCCGCGCACCCGCGCCAGCGAGGCGGCCATGACGGCCGAATCCGCCGCGTTTTGCGCCTGGCGTCGATCGGCAAAGGCCATGCCTCCATCCACGACCAGGCCGGTGATGGCGATGAGGCCGACGATGGCGAGGGCAATCAATACAATTGCCTGGCCGCGTTCCGAACGGGGTGTGTGGATGGGTGTTCGCATGTTATTGAACAAGTTGGACGGCCGGGTTTTCCGGCGCCTGGTAGTTCTGACCTGCATTGTAATTGATAAAGGTGTTGGTTGTGCCCGAAAGGTTAACGGTGTATCCGATCACCTGGCTGTTCAGCCCGGTCACTCCGCCGGTCCCGTTGATGGAGACCGATGCGGATGGGGCGAGAATGGTGCCGGTAAAGGTAGAACCGGAGTTCCCATTGATTTGCACTTCGTTGGTGTTTCCCTCGGGCAGGAAGAGCAATAATCCCGCAAAGGGGCCGCTTGTGGGCGCGCTCAAGTTGATGGTTGCACCGCCGCTCCAGCGCACATCGCCGGAAACGCGTATGATTACTTCGCTGCCGTTCAAGACGTTGCTTGCGTTCATACGGAAGTTTCCGTCCACGCAATAAACACCCGGTTCCAGTTGCGTCACCCCGGAGGGCGGGAATGTGCCCGAATAGTTACCGGGGCTGAGGACATTTCCGTTTTCGACGGCAGGTCCCGGACAAGTGGGGTTTGGATACACAGGAGGAGGCAGGGGGGGCGCACCGGTAATGATGCAACCCGGGGGGATGTTGATGGCGCCGGGCTCATATTGAATTCCGCCCACGGCCTGCAGGCAGGGCGCGGTGAGTTGGGCGGAGGAACTGTTGTTGAAGAAGGCCGCCTGATTCCCGCCACCACTGCAATTCGAACTGACGTAAATGCCGCCGCCTGTGACGGTGGTGTTGGCATTGCCCTGGTAGACGATCGCCTTGCATTCCTCTGGAGCCAGCCCGACAACGGCGTTGCCAGCGAACATGGGACTGAAAACAGGCGGTTTGGCTCGCGCCACTGCCTCGACCCTGTTGGTTACTTCGGTAATGCCGATCACGCGGCCAAAATAGGTGGGAACCCTGGCTGTGATGATCACTTGAACGTATTCGGCATACCCGGTATATGGTCCGCTGATGGGCGGGTTGTAGATCTCGACGTTCACTTCGGGGGTGGATTGCCCGGCGGTCGGGTCGGAGTCCACGTAGTGGTTGCTGGCGGCGCGCGCCAAGCCTTCGGTGTACATGTTTTGGCCGCGCACTTTTGCGAGAGCGGCGTCCAGCGCGGTGGTATCCGCGGCGTTTTGGGCGCGGCGGCGCTCAGAGTAGGCGTTGCCACCGTCTATAGCCAGCGCGGTCAGGGCGAGCAGGCCGAGGATGGCCAGCGCGATCATGATGATGGCCTGTCCACGTTCAGAGGGGAATTTCTTTTTCATTCGTTCACTTCCTTTCAGGGTTCCGTTTCATGGACACGGAGGAGTGAGAATGGTATCGGTTACCGACGCTCGTAATCGGATGAAATCTCGTCCGATGAACGGCTCAATAAATGCGCCAATAGGAAGCCAATTCAATGAATAGTCGTGCTGGAGCGTGACGGTAATTCCGTTTCCCTCACAGTGGGCACCCGAATAAGTAACATCTACGGTCAATTCCCCGGCATCGAACAGGTCCCGAATGAGACCGGGACCGGAGGCATCTGCAACGCGGGTTTGGATCCCACCCAGATTATCCGGGTTCATCGAGCCAAATAGCGCGCCCTCCTGAGCCGCATCGCGCATGGCAACATAGTAGAACAATCCAATGCCAAAGTAAACGGCTCCTGCAAGCAGGATCAAAATGAAGGTCAGGCTGATGGCGAATTCCACCAGACTTTGGCCGCGGGAGGATGAAAGTGGGGAGCAGGGTTGTGTTTTCATCGGATTGTGAGTTCTAATGTGCTACACGGATCGGCAAAACTAATCAGGACAACCTCGTTACCATTGACTATATAGGTGTTCTTAAAAGTAATCTGAAGGGTTATACCGATAGTATCAGCCGGGACTGAAATACTAAGTCCTGTTGCAATAAATGGCGTTTTCTTTCTATCGCTTGCAGGGATGGTTATAGGCGTGCCTCCAAGCGTGATGGAACTTAGTTCCTGTTTAGATGCGTTATTCCAGGTAATGTTGATTCCCGAAATGCTAATGGCAACAGTGCCTTTGTTGTAAATTTGTGTACTGATGGTGTTGGCGCCGAAAACCAGCGGATCACCCTTTGCAAAGCAGGAAGAAGCTGAAGTTGAAGTTGTGAAGGTCCAGAAGGCAGAACTGGCGCCATTTGAGTATGTTTTAATACCGGGGTTTTCATAATTAACGGCGCGCACGTGCCAGGAATAGAGAGTACCTAACACAGTGTTTGCATCGTAAGATGTACCCGTAACTGTTATCGGCCAATTGTCATTGCTATCGCAACTGTTATCGTCAGTTTGATCAATACAGATTTCGTAGTAATCCGCGTTCGTACTCACTCCCCATGTCAGGTGGGTACTGGGATAGGGTACCCCGGTATCGCCATTTACAGGGCTGATCTTATTAAAAGCGCCTGGAGGAGGGACGGGGGTGAAAGTTCCTGTGGCTGTGGCAGTGTCCACGGGCGTAAACGTGGGTGTTGCGGTGCCAGTAGTGGTGGGGGAGACTGTGGCAGTGGGGGAGACAGTGATAGTTGGCGTCAGGGTCAGAGTGGGCGTGAGCGTGACGGTGGCAGTGGCTGTATCCGGGGGAATGGGAGTGGCGTTGGGATTCCATCCCTCCGGCGCGGCGGTGATGACGATCGGCACGCTGACCAGGATGGTGCGCGCGCTGACCGATTCGATCACGAACGGCTCCAGCGGCACGAGCGGGACGATGGGCGTGTACTGTGTGTGGACGCGCACGCGTACGCGGTTGATGTTTCCTGTGGTGGGCGTGAAGGTGGTATCAATCGCCTGACCGGGAGGGCAATAAGACACCTGGTTTGCACCCTCGCCCTCATCGTGCCAGATTTCAATATTTGCATCGGGGAGGTCGTTGATGAAAGCGACCCGTTGGGCGGCATCCCGCATCCCATCGCAATCGCGGTAGCGGAAGGTGCCCGCTGCATTGACGCCGGTCGTGGAGCCATAACGGGCGGCCTGCCTCGCGGCAGACACAACACTGCTGTAGATGAAAAGCAATCGTCCCACCTCGAGCAGGCCGTAGATGAGCAGTAAAAGGATGGGCAACACCAGCGCAAATTCCACCATGGCCTGCGCCGGGCTTTTATGAGAGTGGGTGAGTTTCTTTTTCATGTAATCGGTTCCCGATTCTAGTTTAGAGGCACGGAAATAATCATCCAATCCTACTTAGGTACTAGGAACTTAACAAGTTGCGGCAGGTAGACAATCAGGAAGGCGCTGGTGATGAAGAACGGTCCGAACGGGATGAACACCATCCACGATTGAAACCGCCGCGAGAGAAAAAGGATGAGCATGATCAGGATGCTGATCACGCCTCCAAGCAAAACGCCGAACAGGATGCCGAACCACGTCAGCGGCCAGCCGAGGACAAGCCCGATGATCGTCGCCAGGATCACATCGCCTGCGCCGAAGGCCTCCTCATCGTCCGCTTCGAGACCCGCGGACTGCAAGCGACGCGCCCGTATTTTTGTAAAGAGCACGCCGAACAGGTAGAACAGGAACACCATCCCGAAGCCGACCGCGCCGCCTATCAGCGTGGACGAGAGTCCCTGCCGCAGGACCCCGGCTCCCAGTCCAAGAAAGAAGCCGAAAATGCTGGTCGGGTGGAGGATCAGGCGGTGTTCCAGGTCGATCACAAAGTCCATGGTAAAGTACAGCAGAAGCAACAGTCCGAGCGCAAATCCCAAACGGGCAGGCGGCGCGATCCAGATGTAAACGCTAAACGCCGTCAGGAACAGTTGCACGATCCAGGTACGAAAGGTGCGCCTGTTTCCGCATGAACGGCAGGCGCGAAGCAAAAGGTACTCCTGCCAGGAAAGGGTTGTGTCGCAGTGAGGGCAGGTGGGGGCGCTGAAGCGGCGGGTGTGGGGCAGGACATCGGCCAGGTAGTTCACAATCCAGCCGCCGACCCACCCCGCGATCAGCGGGATGACTAGACCAAATTCCACGGCGTCATTATATTCCAAACGAATCGCCGCTCACAGGGATGTAAGTGTTTTGTAATGTGCTTGGCGAAAGCAAAAAACTGCCTTAGAATGACGGGGATTTCATAGGAGAACCCATGGAAAAATTTGTCATCGAAGGAAGGAATCCCCTGCGCGGGGAGGTCACGCCGGGGGGGAACAAGAACGCCGCGCTGCCATTGCTGGCGGCCTGCCTGCTCACCGATGAGCCGGTCATTCTTCACAACGTGCCGAAAATTCGTGACGTGAGCGACATGCGGCATCTCATCGAAAGCCTGGGCGTGACGGTGGACGATCTGGGCGAGAACTCCTGGCGCGTCACCGCGCGGACCGTTCGGCCGGCCTCGCTGGACCCGGACCTTTGCCGCCGCATCCGCGCCTCGATCCTGCTCGCGGGACCGATGACCGCCCGCGCCGGCGAATTGCATCTCTTTCCCCCCGGCGGGGATGTGATCGGCCGCCGCCGTCTCGATACCCACATCCTTGCCCTGCAGGCCCTCGGCGCGGAAGTCACCTATGGGCGCAAATTGGAATTTGCCGCGCGCGGTTTGAAAGGCGCGGACATTTTGCTCGACGAGGCCAGCGTCACTGCCACCGAAAACGCTGTCATGGCGGCGGTGCGCGCCAGGGGAATCACTGTCATCCGCAACGCGGCCTCCGAACCGCACATCCAGGAATTGTGCCGCTTCCTTAACAAGTTGGGGGCACGCATCGAAAACATCGGGTCGAACACCCTGCACATCGAGGGCGTGGACAGTTTGCGTGGCGGCGAGTTTACCGTCGGTCCCGATTATCTCGAGGTGATCAGCCTCGTCGGCGCGGCGGTGGTGACGCGCGGCGCGATCCGCATTCGGAACGCGGGCATGAACTATCTCGAAATGATCGCGCAGGTGTTTCGCCGCCTGGGAGTTGTCTGGCAGGCGGAGGGCGATGACCTGATCGTCCCCGCGGACCAGCCTCTCGAAGTTGTGGCCGATCTCGGCGGGGTCATCCCCGAAATCAAGACCAATGTCTGGCCCGCTTTTCCCACCGACTTGATGAGCATTGCCATTACCGTTGCGACTCAGGCAAGAGGCTCGGTACTCTTCCACGATTGGATGTATTCCGGGCGCATGTACTTCACCGACAAACTGGTGGGGATGGGGGCGCGCATCATCCTGTGTGACCCGTATCGCTGTCTCGTGCAGGGACCAAACCCGTTGTACGGCGAAAAACTGGAAAGTCCCGATATCCGCGCGGGCATGTCGCTCCTGCTGGCCGCGCTCGCTGCGGACGGGACGTCCACCATCCGCAACGCCGGGCAGATCGACCGCGGCTACGAGCGCGTGGACGAGAAACTGCGCGCCCTCGGCGCGAAGATCGAGCGGACGACAGAGTAGGCGATCAAACAAAAAGCGGACGCGATTTGGCCGCGTCCGCTTTTTTGATTCGACGACTGTGATTTACGGGGGGAGCAACTGCACGTTGTTGGCAGTGATTTTGAAGGTCCACTTGTCCGAGTTGTTGGCGCAGAGCGCGGA
Organism: Anaerolinea thermophila; assembly: GCA_020722375.1. Taxonomy (GTDB): domain Bacteria; phylum Chloroflexota; class Anaerolineae; order Anaerolineales; family Villigracilaceae; genus Denitrolinea. The sequence continues at coordinate 18,722 of DYKX01000001.1, read as the reverse complement.
ACCCGAAGCGGTGGAAGGAGCCTTGGGGTCGTTCACCCAGAAATAGGCTGAGTAACATCCCTGTGGGATGCTCAGGGTGGTGTCAGCGTTTCTTCCGAGCGAAATGCCGATGATGCCTGTTACTCCATTGCCGCTCCTGTCATCGTAGAGACAGATATTTCCCGACACGGGTGCCTTGTTTGTGTTCCAGACTCGAGCGGTGAATTTTTTTCCAGGCGGATCGGGCATCATGGCGTGGTAGCAGGGACCCTCTCCGCTGGCGGCTTTGGTTGCGGTAGCCGCAAGGGTCGGGAGAGAGAAAAAGGTTGGGGTGGGGGGCGGCGGGGTGAAAGTCGCCGTCGGCTCGAGCGTGTTGGTCGCGGTGGGAATCGCGGCCTGAGTCTGCGCGGCCATGGTGTAAGCCATCGAGACAGCCGTGGCATTGACGCTGGCCGCGTCAATGGTCGGCGTTGCCTTCGGGCCGCAGGCCGCCAGTAAAACGGTAATCCCCAGAATCAGGGGGAACAATTTTTTCATTCGCTAACTCCTTTTACTCCTTTGTTTTATTACGGTTGCGTAAAGAGTACCTTCCTGGGTTTGAATGTGAAGGTATATTCCTCGAATTTCTTGAGATGAACATCGCCGGTAAACTGCTGCGCCTTTACCCAGGCCACGTAATGACATGGACCGGAAGGTATCTTCACCTTGAGCGTGGAATAGACGGGAAACTCCAGGTACGAAACCAGTCCGCTCTGCAATGTGCAGTGGAACGAAATGTACACCATATCGTTCGTCAGGTTCTTCAGCGTGATGAACGCGTACGGCACCTCCGGCGGGACGGTTCCCCAAAGAAGCGGCCCTGGTGTGGGCGTGCGCGTAGCCGTCACGGTTCCAGTGATCGTGGCGGTGACTGTCGTTGTGGAAGTCGTCACCGTTGCGGACGGCGCGGTGCCCGTGACATTGCCTGTCCCTGTAGACGTTGCCGAGAGACTTGCGGTTCCAGTTGTCTCAGGCGCGGTGGTCGCTGTGTCGGCCGGCTTGTCGGTGGCCGTGGGGGCGGGCGTGTTCGTGAATGTGGGGAGCGGCGTGTTGGAGGGCTGGATGGTCGGGGAGGGGAGCGCCATCAGAGTCTGGGCCGCCTGTGTACGAGCCAGCGCAACCGACGTGGCCTGTGCATCGCCTGCGGAAATCGGCGAAAGACCCGGCATGCACGCGCTAAGAGCGACAGACAAAGCCAGAACCACGAAGAAAATGCGGCGCCTCATACACACCTCCTGAAGTTATGCCTGGGTGATAACTTCCATGAACTGGGCGACCACATCCCGCAACATTCGCTCGGGAAGCGCGCCCACCTGGCGATGCACCACCTTGCCGCCCGAAACGAACAGCATGGTCGGAATGCCTTGAATGCCAAATTTCCCTGCCCACTCGGGATTCTCGTCGGTGTTCACCTTGGCAACCAGCAGTTTGCCGGCGTTTTCCTTCGCCAGTTTTTCGAGAATTGGCGCGACCATTTTACAGGGTCCGCACCACGGGGCCCAGAAATCGACAATCACAGGGAGTTGCGATTGCAGGACGGTTTTTTCAAAAGCCTCATCGGTCACGTGAATGGGTTCTTCGATCATTGATTACCTCGAACAAAAAAATGTGTGCGATTTGACCCGCTGGTCTGGTCGCTACCAGTGAGCGAGTATAACATAAAACATTAAACCCCCATGATATAATCACGCCCCATGACTGATGTCCCATCACGCCCCGCAGCGGGATTTCCCCGTTGGCGCGCGGGCCTCTCCAAAACCGGCAAAGCCGCCTTTGGGCGTCTCGCCACATTGCTGGGCGCCACCGAGATCACCGCTGAAACCTGGGATGACCTGGAGACTTTGCTCATCCAGGCTGATCTGGGGATCGAGACCACCGTCAGCGTTTTAGACTCACTCAAACGCCTCACGCGTGACCGCGGCCTGCTTCGCTCCGAGGAACTTAATTCGGCTCTGAAAGATGAACTCCGCTCCCGCCTCGACAACCCGCCCGCACTCGACTTTTCCAATCACCCGACGGTGATTCTGCTCGTCGGCGTCAACGGATCGGGCAAGACCACCAGCGCCGCGAAACTGGGAGCGCGCCTCCACGCCGAGGGGAAAACCATCCTCTTCGGCGCGGCGGACACCTTCCGTGCCGCGGCGGTGGACCAACTCCAGGCTTGGGGGGACCGCCTCAACGTCCCGGTGGTGGCGGGCGCGCCGGAGTCCGACCCGGGCGCGGTGGCGTTCAACGCCGTCCAGTCAGGACTCTCCCGCGGTGTGGACGTCGTCCTGATAGACACGGCAGGCCGCCTGCAAACCCGTTTCAATTTGATGGAGGAACTCCGCAAAGTCCACCGCGTAGTCGGCAAGGCGCTGACGGGTGCGCCGCATCATGTCTGGCTGGTGCTGGACGCGACCACAGGACAGAACGCGCTCGAGCAAGCGCGCAAGTTCAAGGAGGCCGTGCAGGTGACGGGTGTGATCCTTGCCAAGCTCGATTCGTCGGCGCGCGGCGGAATGGCCTTCGCGATTCAACGAGAACTCGGAATCCCGATTCTGTTCGCGGGGCTGGGCGAAAAACCCGAAGACCTGACGCCCTTCGACCCCGATTCGTTTGTAGATGGAATATTGACATAACACAGACCTGACATGTCTCCGCGAGGCGTTGATGATCGTGAGCCGCGTCCGCGCAGGAAGCCTTGCAGGCAACGGCGCGGATGAGACATGTCAGGTCTTCCACTCTGGAGGAAACATGCAAGACCTTATCGACCGTCTCACTGTTGCACAGGACGCCATCACCCAGATCCTGGAGCGTCTTTGACTTTTCCGCGAAAGAATCCCAACTGACCGAACTCGACAAGCAAATAGGCGCGCCTGATTTCTGGAACGATTCCACGAATGCACAACGCATCAGCCGCGAGGCCGCCAAACTTCGCGAGGAGGTGGATGACTGGCGCGCCTTTCGGACGCGCATCCACGACGCGCTCGAACTTGCGCGCATGGACGACGAGAGCCTGCGCGCGGATTTGGAATCGGAGACCGCGGCCATCGAAGCGGAAGTGGACAAGCGCCTCTTCAATGCCATGTTCTCAGGCCGCTATGATGACGATGACGCCATCCTTGCCATCCACGCGGGCGCGGGCGGGACCGATTCGCAGGATTGGGCCGCCATGCTCGAGCGCATGTTCCTGCGTTGGGCAGAGAAGCATGGATTCGAAACCGAAGTGTTGGACCGCACCGAGGGCGAGGAAGCGGGAATTAAATCCGTGACCATCGCCGTCAACGGAAAATACGCGTTCGGGTATCTCCGTTCCGAAAAGGGCGTGCATCGCCTGGTGCGACTCTCTCCTTTCGACGCGGCGCATCGGCGGCACACGTCGTTCGCGCTCGTGGAGATTCTGCCTCAGGTCACCATGGACGACCCCGAGGTCGAGATCGACCCGAGCGAATTGAAGATAGACGTGTTCCGTTCGTCGGGCGCGGGCGGACAGAACGTCCAGAAGAACTCGACGGCCATCCGCCTGACGCACCTGCCGACGGGCATCGTTGTCACCTGTCAGAATGAACGCTCGCAGTCGCAGAACCGCGAGTTTGCCATGCGGATTTTGCGCGCCCGCCTGCTCGAGATCAAGAAGGCGGAGAAAGAGGAGGAGGTGGCGGTCCTGCGCGGGGAATACACCAAGGCGGAATGGGGCAGTCAGATCCGCTCGTATGTGCTGCATCCGTATCAGATGGTGAAGGATCATCGCACCGACTTCGAGCGCGGCAACGCGCAGGCCGTCTTGGATGGCGACCTGGACGCGTTCATGGAAGCCTACCTGAAAGCGAACTCTGGCAAGAATTAATTTCTGGAATCCCGAAGTTCTACTTCGGGATTCCAGCTCCGAAAGTAAAACTTTTCCAGTTCACGGTGATAAAAGAAATGTTCAAGAAACTCGTTGCCTCCATCTTCTCGCGTGAAAATATGCTGGCGCTGGCGCTCGCGCTGATCGTCCTCGCGCTGATCGTCTTCACCGCCGACACCACCCCCAACTGGATTTACCAGGGTTTTTAGGGACATGTGCCATGCGATCCTCCCGCTGCTCAGTACCGCAAGATTTATCTTGCCCCCCGAGGCGCAAAATGAATTTTGCGGTACAACCGCGCTATGCGAATTTCGCGAATGAAAAAAAAAGAAAATTCGTGGTATTCGCACATTCGCGGTATTTGCGTTAAAAATTCAGAAACCAGACGATGACCCTCCTTCAAATTCTGACAATGGCCTCCCTCGCCATTCTCCTCGGCTTCCTGCGCCGCGGACGTTCGCTCGCGCTGGCGGCGGTCAGCGCGCTGGCGATCTACTGGCTTCAACCCGCCGTCAAGATCGATCCGTCGCTGTCGTTTTGGCTGCCCACGCTGACCCTCTTTATCACCGCGCTGACCTGGGTCCTCACCGCGCCGCCAGAGTCGCGCAGTCTGCGCGAAAACTGGCCTGTGCTGGCCGTGTTGACGGGCGTGATCCTCTTCGTGACGTTCAGCGACGTCCAGCCCTGGTTGAAATTTCCGTCCGCAGGTTCGATTCGAATCGTTGCACTCGGATTGGCGGGCTTTTTCGGCCTGATTTTCGTTCTCTCCCTCCTCAAAAAAGACAACCGCTTCCTTCTCATTCTCGCCGCACTCGGCCTGCTGACAATCTTTATTTTTCTCAAGTCGCCCTGGATTTTCGAACGGACGCTGAATCTCCTCGCCAATTTAAGCGGACGCGCGCCTGACACCGTCATCCCGTCCTCCATCGCCTGGCTGGGGTATTCCTACGTGGCCTTCCGCCTGCTCCACGCCATCCGCGACCGCCAAAGCGGAATCCTGCCCGCCGTCGGGTTGGCCGAGTACCTCAATTACGTGATCTTTTTTCCCGCCTTCACCTATACATCGTGTCGGGGAAGAACAGCGACCTGCGCTACAACCATATCTACCCGCGCTGGGCGTACGATGCCTATCGTCTCGCACTGGCCGATTGGATGAGCGCGCAGGGCTATCCCTATTACGATTATTGGAACGCCCTGCCCGCCTCAGAATTTTCCAACGATATGGCCCATCGTGACAACGACGGCGAGGCGCGCTTTGCCGAGTTGCTGACCCCCGTTCTGCAGGAATTTTCCTGCCCGTAAAATCGTTTGTTGTGGCATAATGCCGTTCTTGATTTCAAAAAACTTGCAAGGAGAGTTCCATGCCCACCGAAATGCAGAAAACAATCGCGGATTTCATCGTCCAGAAAATTCTCAAACAGCCCAGGCGCGTCATCCAGCCGACCGACGCATTGATCTCCAGCGGATTGATCGATTCGTTCAGCCTGGTCGACCTCGCCCTGTTTGTCGAGGATACCTTCGGCGTCCGCATTGCGGATTCCGAACTGAATTCCAACACCTTCGATTCCATCGAGCAGTTGACGAATCTCATTCAGGCGAGGCAGAAGTAATGACGACGTTCGCCGATGTCCTGCGGGATTTTTACGAGCGCGAACCCGAACGGGTGGCGGTCACGCTTCAGCACCCGAACCAGCCCGATTTCCACATCACGTATCGGGAATTGATCGAGCGGTCGAACGATTACGCCGCGGCCTACGCGCGGGCGGGAGTCAAGCCCGGGGATGTGGTCATCCTGATCCTCCAGCACGGCAAGGATTTGGTCTATTCGTTCTGGGGCGCGGTGCTGCTGGGCGCCATCCCCTCGATGATGCCCTTCCTGACGGAGAAACTTTCGCCCGAGCGTTACCGCACCGATCTCGCTTCCCTCTTTTCTCACAGCAGACCGACGGGTGTGGTCACCTATCCCGAATTCGAAGCAGACGTGAAGATGCTCGTCGCGGAAAGCGGACATACCGTTCGCGAGGTTTTCATCACGGACCGAATCCCGCGCGTGGATGGCCTCGATTTTTCGTCCCTGCCTGGCATGAAGCGCAATGAACACGATATTGTCCTGCTCCAGCATTCGTCAGGTTCGACGGGTTTGCAGAAGGGTGTGGCGCTTTCGCATCGGGCGGTCTTCAACCACCTGGATGCCTACGGCGAAGCCATCCGCTTGACGCGCGACGATATCATCATCTCCTGGCTCCCGCTCTATCACGACATGGGGCTGATTGCCTGCTTCCTGATGCCCATCCTGCGCGGCGTCCATGTGGTGCAGATGTCACCCTTCGACTGGGTGCGCGCTCCCTGGCGCATGTTGCGCTCCATCACCGATTATCGCGGCACGCTGACGTGGGTGCCGAACTTTGCCTACAACTTCTGTGCGCAGAAGATCCGCGACCGCGACCTGGAGGGCGTGGACCTCTCCTCGTGGCGCGCGTCCATCAACACGTCCGAGCCGGTGCGCTTCAAGAGTCACGAGATGTTTTACGAGCGCTTCAAGTCGTATGGCCTGCGTCTCGAAACGCTCCAAACCTCCTATGGCATGGCCGAAAACGTCTTCGCGGCGACGCAGAACGACCTCAGCAAGTTACCCTACGTCGAGGACGTGGACCGCGAATCGTTCACGACCGACCGAATTGCGCGTCCCGCGTTCGACGGGCGTCCCGCCATCCAGATGATGTCCTGCGGCAAGCCCATCCCGAACACCAACATCCGCGTGGTGGACAGCAAGGGCCATGAACTGCCCGAGCGTCACATCGGCGAGATCGTGCTGAAATCGAACTGCATGTTGAACGAGTATTACAACCGTCCCGATATCACCAAGAAGGCATTTTTGCCCGGCGGCTGGTACATGTCGGGCGATTACGGCTACATGGTGAACGGCGAGATCTTTGTGGCGGGACGCAAGAAGGATATGATCATCGTCGGCGGCAAGAACGTGTACCCGCAGGACCTGGAGGCGCTGGCCTGTGAGGTGCCTGGCGTTCATCCCGGACGGACGGTGGCCTTCGGCCTCTTCGACGAATCGCAAGGGACGGAGGAGGTGGTCATCATCGCCGAGGTGGACACGGACGACGAGTCGGAGCACGAGCGCATCGCGGACCAGATCCGCATGCATGTCTCGAAGAATTCGGCTATTGTGGTGCGTCACGTGCGCGTGGTGGGACCGAAGTGGGTGATCAAGACTTCCAGCGGCAAGGTGGCCCGCACCGCCAGCAAGGAAAAGTTCATCAAGGAGTTGGAAGCCAGCCAGTAGAATCAAAACCGCCCTCGAGAAAATCGAGGGCGGTAATTTTAAAAAACCACGTAGTAACGACTTCAGTTGTTACCCACCAGTGGGGAGTTGCTTTTCCAGCGTGCGGGAGAGGATGTCGGCCTGCTCGTTGGAGGTGGGTTTGACGCTCTTCATCTTCACAGGTTTGTTCTTGGTCTTGGCGCGGTCCATGGCCATCTGCCAGGCGATCTGCATGGCGGTCAGTTCGGGCTCCCTGGGAGTATCGTCCACCTTTTCGTAGGACTCTTCCTGTTTCTTGCCGCGTTTGTTGCCGCGCGCCTTCTTGGGGTCGCGAGCGGGCTTTTCCTCTTCCACGATCTCAGGCATGAGAGCCTTCATGGAAAGACGGATCTGCTTCTTCTTGCGGTTGACTTCCAGAACCATCGCTTCGACTTCGTCGCCTTCTTTGACGACTTCGTTCGGGGTCTTGACGTAGCCGCGCGTTAACTCGCTGACGTGGATCATGCCGGGGCGCTCCGCGCCGAAGTCCACGAACGCGCCGTAGGTTTCGAGGCGGACGACCTTGCCTTTGACGACCATCTCAGGCTGGATCTCATTCCATTCCATGCCGAGCGGCTCGATCATCGTCAACTCGATGCGATCTTTCTTAACGCGCTTAACCCAGACCTCAACGGTTTGACCGACCTGGAGCACATCCTCAACTTTGTTGACGGGGTCCTTCTGTATCTGTGAAATGTGGAGTACGCCCGGGACTTCCTGTCCCACGTCCACCAATGCCCCCGCCAGAGTGATCTTCGCAATTTTGCCGGAAAGTTTCGTTTTGGGTGCCAACGTCTCGGCAGACGTTGTTTCTATTATCTCGCTCATATCGCGCTCCTATTTCAAAAATTAGCCGAAGATGGATTATACACATTGAATTGCGATGCGTCAATGAAAAAAGCAATTTGATTTCAAATTCACGAAGAAGACCAGTTCGGTTTGTTGTCACTATTTGTTGACAGATTTTTGAAATACTTGCAGAGTTTGGGCGATGAAACCAGCGAGTGAATCGACTTTGTTCAACGACTCCACCACCGACCTCGGCGCGGCGGGCTTTGGCCTCATGTCCTATCGCGAAGCATCCCGAGCGAAGCGAGTGGACAACACTCGCTGGTATGATTACCCTTCGCGTTCTTTGCGTTGTTTCGATAGGCTCAAAACAAGCCTTCGTGGCCTAAATCTCCCTTCTTGACTTCCCTCCAAAACCCGTGTAAACTGTATCCGTTTCGGCAATAATAAGGACAAACAATGTACGAAATCGACAAAACGGACTTAAAAATTGTCAATTTGCTTCTCGAAGATGGGCGCAAGTCTGCATCGGAGATCGCGCGGCAGATTGGCGAAGTTTCCGAGCGGGCGGTGCGCTATCGCATCGAGCGGATGATCGAGGAGGATATCATCCGCATCGCGGCGGTGGTCCGCCCCGAGGCGTTTGGCCTGCCCATCAAAGCGGACGTCTGGCTGGAGGTCGAGTCGGACCGCATCCGTGAGGTGGCGCAGAAAATGGCCGAGTACGAAAACGTCACCTATGTGGCCTGCTCCATCGGCGAGAACGATATCAGCATTCAGGTGGTGGCGAAAGATACGGACGAGGTCTATCGCTTCGTGACGGAGACCATCCGCCAGGTCCCGGGCGTGAGGCGCACCACCACGTCCATTGTGCCGCTCATCCTGAAGGACGTCTATCAATGGCGCGCGCCCGAAACAGTCATCAAGAAATGAAAAATCTAACCACGAAGTACACAAAGAAAATTCCATCCGACGGCAGAGCAATGTTGCGCGACGGTTTTGACCTGGAACGCGAATGTCGCGAATTTGGCGAATGAATTAATAAAACAAATTCGCGGTATTCGCATATTCGCGTAACTCGCGTTAAAGAGTCTCACGAGAGTCGCCAGCCCTCTGCATTTTCCTGAGACCGTTGTGTCCTTTGTGTGTAAAAAAAAGAATTGGAGTCATCATGAGTCTTGCTGGACCAAAAAGTCAATCCCTTCAAAAGCGCGCGCAGAAAGTTCTGCCGCTGGGAGTCAACTCGAACTTCCGCTATTGGGGCGACGGCCTCACTCCCTACGTGGACAAGGCCAAAGGCGCCCACCTCTGGGATGTGGACGGCCGCCGCTTCATTGACTACCGCCTGGCGTTCGGCCCCATCATCCTCGGCCACGCGTACGACGAGGTGGATGCCAAAGTCATCGAGGAGATCCAGCGCGGCTCGCTCTTCGCCATGACGGGCGAACTCGAAGTGGAAGTGGCTGAGATGATCGCGGCCATGTGCCCCGCCGTCGAGATGGTGCGCTTCGCCTGCTCTGGCACCGAGGCCACCATGCACGCCATCCGCGTGGCGCGCGCTTACACGGGCCGCGACATCATCCTGAAATTCGAGGGCAACTATCACGGCTTCCACGACCATACCCTCTGGTCCACCTACGCGCCTGTGGCCTCCTACGGCAACGCGCGCAGCCCCATCCCCGTGCCCGCCTCGTCGGGCATCCCCAAGTCCATGCGCGAATTCATCATCACCCTGCCGTTCAACGATGCAGAGGGATTCCAGCGCGCCATGCGTTCCTACGGCGACCAGATCGCGGCGGTCATCACCGAGCCGTGTCAGGGCAACTGTGGCGGCATCGAGCCCCAGCCTGGCTTCCTCGAACTCATCCGTGAAGAGACCAAAAAGCACGGGACGGTCTTCATCCTCGACGAAGTGAAGACGGGCTTTCGCATCGCGAACGGCGGCGCACAGGAATACTACGGCATCCAACCTGACCTCGCGACGTACGCGAAAGCCCTCGGTAACGGCTACCCTGTGGCCGCGTTCGGCGGCTCGCGCGAGATCATGTCCATCATCGGTCACGGCGTCGCGCAGGGCGGCACATACACCAACAACAAGGCGGGCATCGCGGCCGCGTACGCCACGTTGAAGTTGTTGCAGACCAATCCGATTCTCAAGTCCATCGAAAAGCGCGGCAAACGTCTCATGGACGGGTTGAAGGAAATCTTCGAAGACAACGACATTCCCGCCGTCTTCAGCGGATACCCTGCCATGTTCTCGTTCGCCATTGGCGTGGACGCGGTCACCTGTCAGCGCGATTGGGCCAGGAGCAATCAGGGAATGTACGAGGAACTCATCGCCAAAGCCATTGACCGCGGCGTCATGCCCGATAACGATGCCCGCGAACCCTGGTTCCTCTGCTACTCACACAGTGATGCTGACATTGACGAGACACTGAATGTGTATGCGGAGATTGCGAAAGAGGTACACAGGTAGACAAGTAAATCGGTACACAGGTACATACGTGTCTACTTGTATACGTGTGTACGTGTTTACCTCCCATGGAGACAACATGACAAAATTATCCTCCCAGGAAATCATTGACCTGAACAAAGAATACACCTTCTTCTCCTGGTCCGCGCAGGGAGCGTTGAAACCGATCCCCGTCACGCGCGCCGAAGGGGTGTACTTCTACGACGCGGACGGCAAACGCTATCTCGATTTTGCCTCTCAACTCGTGAACCAGAATGCGGGACACCAGCATCCGAAGATTGTCAAAGCGATTCAGGAGCAGGCTGCCAAACTGACCTTCGTCTCTCCCAGCGCGGCCACCGAACCGCGCGGCCTGCTCGGCAGGAAACTGGCCGAGATCACGCCCGGCGATTTGAAGAAAACCTTCTTCGCTTTGGGCGGGGCGGAGGCCAACGAGAACGCGATAAAAATCGCCCGCTTCTACACGGGACGGCACAAAATTCTGGCGCGCTATCGTTCCTATCACGGCGCGACCCACGGCGCGATTGCCCTGACGGGCGATTACCGCCGCCTGCCCGTCGAGCCGGCGATGCCCGGTGTGGTCCACTTCCTTGACCCGTATTGCTATCGCTGTCCCTTCGGTTGGACGAAAGACACTTGTCACCGCGAGTGCATCAGCCACGTCGAAGAGGTGATCCAGCACGAAGGTCCCGATCAGATCGCCGCCATCATCCTCGAAGGTGTGACGGGTACCAACGGCCTCATCATCCCGCCCGATGACTACTGGCCGCGCATGAGAGAAATCTGCGACAAGTACGGCATCCTGCTCATCTCGGACGAGGTCATGTCGGGCTGGGGCCGCACGGGCGAGTGGTTCGCGGTGGATAATTGGAACGTTGTCCCAGACATCATCACCACTGCGAAGGGCATCACCAGCGGATACGTCCCGCTCGGCGCGGTCATCGTCCGCGAGAAGATCGCGAAGTATTTCGATGACCATGTGCTGTCCGCGGGCCTGACTTACAACGGTCACGCCCTCGCTTGCGCCGCCGCGCTCGCCACTATCGAGACTTATGAAGAGGAAAAGATTTTCGAGAACGCGAAAAAAGTGGGGAAGTACCTCGGCCAGCGGCTCGAAGAATTCAAGCAGAAACATCCGTCTGTGGGCGACGCGCGTTACATCGGTCTCTTTACCGCGCTCGAACTGGTGAAGAACCGCGAAACCAAAGAACCCCTCGACCTCACCCCGCTCAAAACCTTCCTCATCCAAAACGGCGTGTACGTATTCGGCTTCAAGAACGTCCTCTTCATCGTCCCGCCGCTTACCATCACCAAAGAACAACTCGATGAAGGCCTGACTCTCATTGACGAAGGGCTGGCGGAGTTGATGGACACACAAGTAATTGGTAAATAGTAAATGACAACTGTCTGAGTACCGCAAGATTCATCTTGCCACGAGGGGCAATATAAATGTTGCGGTACGAATTACCAATCTCCAATTACCCATCGCTAATTACCCTCTGGAGACTCTATGGAAATCCTAAACTACATCAACGGCGAATGGACGAAACCAGCCGTCAGCGAATATTTTGACGTGGTCAACCCCGCCACAGGCGAGACCATCGCGCGGACTCCGCTTTCGGGCGCGTCCGACGTGGACCTCGCGGCGGGCGCGGCTTCGGACGCGTTCCTCTCCTGGCGGCGGACTCCCGTCCAGGACCGCGTGCAATATCTCTTCAAACTGCGCGACCTGATGAAATCCAACATGGACGAGATCGGGCGTCTCATCACGGACGAGTGCGGCAAAACCTTCGACGAAGCCAAAGCCGAAATGGTGCGCGCCATCGAAAACGTGGAAGTGGCCTGCGGCATGCCGCACATGGGCAAGGGCGAATTCGTGGAGGACATCGCTGCGGGCATTGACGAGTTGATGATCCGCCAGCCTTTGGGCGTTTGCACCACCATCGCGCCGTTCAATTTCCCAGGCATGATTCCCTTCTGGTTTCTGCCCTATGCGCTGGCGGCAGGGAATACCTATATCGTGAAGCCCTCCGAAAAAGTGCCGATGACGATGCAGTTCATCTTCAAACTCATCGAGCAGGTGGGATTCCCCAAAGGCGTGGTCAACATGGTCAACGGGGCAAAGGAGGCGGTGGATGGCCTGCTGACTCATCCCGTCATCCGCGCGGTCACCTTCGTCGGCTCGACGGCTGTTGCGAAATACATCTACGCCACCGCTGCGGCACACGGGAAGCGCGTCCAGGCGCAGGGCGGGGCGAAGAATCCCGTCATCATCCTGCCCGATGCGGATATGAACATGGCGACGAACATCATCGCCGATTCAGCCTTCGGGTGCGCGGGACAGCGCTGCCTGGCGGTCTCTCTCGCGGTGACGGTGGGTTCGGCGCGCAACGATTTTACCGAGTTGATCTGTGACGCCGCGTCCAGCCGAAAGGTCGGGTATGGACTCGACGCGGGCACCCAGATGGGGCCAGTCATCAATCAGGCGAGCAAAACGCGCATCGAGCAGTTGATCGGTGTCGGGTCGGAGGGAGGCGCAAAGGTCTGCGTGGACGGGCGCGGGACGGTCGTCAAGGGCTACGAGAAAGGCACGTTCGTCCGCCCGACGGTCATCGCGGATGTCCAAAAAGGGAGCGAGTTGTGGAAGACCGAGGTGTTTGGTCCCGTGCTGGGGCTGATGCACGTGGATACGATTGACGAGGCGATTGCGCTGGCGAACAGCCATTCTTATGGCAATCAGGCCAGTTTGTTCACATCGAGCGGGGCGGCGGCGCGCAAGTTCCGCTACGAGGTCGAGGCGGGGAACTTGGGCATCAATATCGGCGTGGCCGCGCCAATGGCTTTCTTCCCGTTCAGCGGCGCGAAGGAAAGTTTCTTTGGCGATATGCACGGACAGAGCATGGACGCGGTCGAGTTCTTCACGCAGAAGAAGGTGGTCATCGAGAGATGGCCGAAGGAATGGTCGAGGAAGTTCTAACGTAGACAGGTACACACGTAGACACGTAGACAGGTACACACGTAGACACGTAGACAGGTACACACGTAGACACGTAGA
>DYKX01000001.1:0-5142 GCA_020722375.1 Anaerolinea thermophila | reverse complement strand
CACGTAAACACGAAACCTGTGTACCTGTGTACTTGTGTACCTGTTTACTCACACCCCTCCAAAAAGGAATTATTATGGACTACGAAGACGCCCTCGAATATTCCTCCCGCTGGATGGACCTGATCCGTATGGATCGTTTCCCAACCGAAGCGGAAGGCAAACAGATCATTGACGAATCAAAGCAGAATTTTGCCGAGCATTTCAACCGCGGCTGGCTGGAGTATCGCAAATCCGTCACCGAGGCGGGGGATTGGGCCGCGGTGGAGTGGACGGGTTCGGGCGCCATCTTCAAGGATGTGCTCGGACGCGAATACCTCGACTGCCTCGGCGGCTTCGGGATGATGGACCTCGGCTGGTGTCATCCCGATGTCATTGAAACGGTGAAGGCGCAACTCTCGCGCTCGCCCATGCCTTCGCAGGAGTTGATCGACCCGTTGCGCGGCGTGCTGGCAAAATTGCTCGCAAGCATTACGCCTGGCAATTTGCAATACAGTTGGTTCGCGGCCAGCGGGACGGAGTCCATCGAGGCGGCAATCAAGATCGCGAAACTCTACACGGGCAAGGCCGCCTTCATCGTGGCGGTCAAAGCCTTCCACGGCAAGACAATGGGCTCGCTCTCGATGATGGGAAAATCTGATTACCGCGCCCCGATGGGACCGATGTACGCGGGACCCGTCTACCACGTCCCATTCGGCGATGCGGAGGCGGTCGAACGCCAATTGGAAATCTGTGACAAGGTCGGCATTGGCGTGGCAGGCGTGCTGTTTGAGCCCATTCAAGGCGAGGCGGGGGCCATTGTCCCGCCCGACGATTTCTGGCCGCGCATCCGCGCCGCGACGAAGAGATACGGCGCGCTGCTCATCGCCGACGAAGTGCAAACGGGTCTGGGTCGGACGGGGAAACTGTGGGGCGTCGAACACTGGAACGTCGTCCCCGACATCCTCTCCGTGGCAAAGTCCCTCGGCGGCGGCGTGATGCCCGTTTCGGCGGTCTGCACTACCGAGGAAATCTTCAAGCCGATGATGTACCCGAACCCGTTCATGCACACGACGACGACGGGCGGCGGCGCGCTGGCATGTTCCGCGGCGATTGCATCCATCCACGTTACCTTGCGCGAGCGTCTGTGGGAGCAGGCCGCGCAGAAAGGCGAATATCTGATACCCAAATTGCAGAAATTCGCCGTGCAATATCCGCAAATTTATGAGAAAATAACGGGCAAAGGTTTGCTGATCGGTATGCACTTCAAATCGCCGGAGATTGGATACCAGGTGGCCGCGGGGCTGTTCAAGCGCGGCGTCCTCGTTGCTGGGACGTTGACCAGCGCGCAGACCATCCGCATCGAACCGCCGCTTGTCATTACCAGGGAGCAGATGGATATTCTGCTGGATCGTTTGGAGGACACGTTGAAAACAATTACTGTGTAGTAGCCGTCATTGCGAGCGTTCGCTGCGAAGCAATCTCCTTCACGACCATGGGATTGCTTCGTTGGGAGGACCGCCCTCCTCGCAATGACGGGTAACGATAGAAGATCGCAATCCATTTTTCGGAGAAGATAGATGGCCCAGACAAGCGAATTTGCAGTTGAGTTGCGTGATGTGGTGAAAACCTTCAAGACTCCCGAAGGCACGCTGTTGAATGCGGTGGATCATGTGACCATGCAGATCAAGCACGGAGAATTCTTCTCGATGCTTGGCTCATCGGGATGCGGCAAAACTACCTCCCTGCGCATGGTGGCAGGGTTCGAATGGCCCACGGGGGGAGAAGTCTATATCGAAGGCAAGGCGCAGGGGCACATACCTCCCTTCCAGCGGCCCGTCAATACCGTCTTTCAAAATTACGCCCTTTTCCAGCACATGACCATCTACCAAAATGTGGCTTTTGGCCTCGAGATGGAAAAAGCGCCTGTGAACGAGATCAAAGCACGCGTTGGACGCGTGCTCGACATGGTGCAACTGCAGGGCATGGAACGTCGTTATCCAAAGCAGCTTTCGGGCGGACAGCAACAACGCGTCGCGCTCGCCCGCGCCCTGGTCAAGATGCCGAACGTGCTCCTGCTCGACGAGCCGCTCGGCGCGCTGGATTTGAAACTCCGCAAGGAAATGCAACTGGAGTTGAAGGCCATCCAGCAGAAGGTGGGAATCACTTTCATTTATGTGACCCACGACCAGGAGGAAGCGCTCACCATGTCTGACCGCATCGCGGTGATGAGCAAGGGCAGAGTGCTTCAGGTTGGTGCACCTGTGGAGATCTACGAGCGTCCCAACTGCAAATTCGTGGCTGATTTTATCGGCACCTCCAATTTCCTGGATGGGACCGTCAAAGCCATTGAGGGAGACAAGGCGGAGGTGTTCGTGCCTGTGTTGAACGCGGAGGTGAAGGGACTGGTCTCGGCGAACGTCTCGGTTGGGGACGGCGTGGCCATCTCCGTCCGTCCCGAGAAGATCCGCCTGGCCGAGAAGTCCGTCCTCAGTCAGAATTGTTTCGAGGGGCGAATCGTCAATTCCGTCTACATCGGGTCGGATACGCATCTCATCGTGGATGTGAATGGCTTGCAGATGAAAGTGTGGGAGCAGAACAAGATCTCCAGCCTGGATCCCAGGGCTTATTACACGATCGGACAGTCTGTGTGGCTCACGCTGTTTCCCGAAAACACGCTTGTTTTGGCCAGGGATTAGGAAGCCGCCATGTTGAAACGTTTACGCGAGAATAAATCTGCTCAAGGAACGTTGTTGATCACCCCGACCTTGATCTTTATGGTCGGCCTGTTGATCATCCCATTGCTCCTGACCCTCGTTATCAGTTTTGGCGAGCGTTCGGCAGATGGGAACGTCATTTACACCTTTAGCCTGCATAATTACATCCGCATTTTGGGGATCAGCCACGATTGTCCCAACGGGCAGGCGACCTGTTTCGACCCGTTGTATGCCGAAATCCTCTGGCGTTCGCTGTCTTTGGCGTTCAATTCCACCATTGTGGTAATCCTGCTGGCGTACCCGCTGGCCTATTTTATTGCCCGTGCACATCCCCAAAAGCGCAACACCTTCCTGTTCCTGGTGCTGGTGCCGCTGTGGACGAACTTCGTCATCCGCGTCTACGCCTGGATGATGCTCCTGCGCACGCAGGGTCTGATCAACGAAGTGCTCGGCTGGCTGGCGGGTTTGGCGGGGATGAACTTCACGCCGCTGGAAATGCTCTACACGCCCGGTGCGGTGCTGGTGGGCATGGTGTATGAGTTTTTACCGTTCATGATCCTGCCCATTTATACCTCGCTCGAAAAGATCGACAACTCGCTGTACGAGGCCGCCGCCGACCTGGGAGCGAATCCGTTTCGGACCTTTCTGCGGGTCACGCTGCCTCTTTCGATGCCGGGCGTGGTCGCAGGGACGGTGCTGGTCTTCATCCCTGTGATGGGCACCTTCGTAGTCTCGGACCTGCTGGGCGGCAAGCAAGTGATCCTAATCGGGAACCTGATCCAGCGCCAATTCCTCGACGCGCGCGACCCGACCTTTGGTTCCGCCGCTTCGCTCATCCTGATGGTCATGACCCTGATCGTGATGTATTTCTACACGCGAAAATTCGGGTTTGGCGAGGAGATAGTTATCGGATGAACCCCTATCGCCGTTCCCCCTTCATTAAGATTGCCACGTTCCTGGTCTATTTCTTCCTGTATGCGCCGATCGTCGGGTTGATGCTGTTCTCGTTCAATGCCTCCCGCACGAACGTATTCTTTGGCGGATTCATTACCAAAGTCGGTCCATTGGTCATGGACGGCAGCACGGTCGTCCAAAGTCCGTGCGGACCGTTCCACTGGTTCTGCGAATTGAGCCGCAATGCGGATGTGATGAATGCCACGAAGAACACCCTGACCATTGCGTTCATCTCCACCATCACCGCCACGGTGATCGGGACGCTGGCGGCGCTGGCGCTTCAACGCTACGAATTCCGCCTCAAGTCCTTTTCGCAGTTGTCGCTTTACATCCCGATTGTCATCCCTGAGATCGTGATGGGCATCGGGATCCTTGTGTTGTTCAGTCAGGTGTTTAACTTCCTGAACAGCAGTCTCAACCTCACCGGCGATGCGCGCCTGACGATGGGCCTGCCGACGGTGATTGTCTCGCATATCGCGTTCAGTATCCCCTTTGTGACGCTGGTGGTGCAGGCCCGTTTGCAGGGTTTTGACAAGTCCTTCGAGGAAGCCGCCATGGATTTGGGCGCCAACGAACTGACCACCTTCTGGCGCGTGACCTTTCCGATGATCCTGCCCGGCGTGCTTTCTGGCGCTCTGCTGGCTTTCACGCTTTCTCTGGATGATTTTGTGATCACTTTCTTTACCACCGGGCCAGGCTCAACGACCCTGCCCATCTACGTGTATGGCTTGCTGCGGCGCATTATCACCCCGCAGGTGAACGCGCTCTCCACCATCTGGGTGCTGGTGGTATTTACGGCAGTACTTTTGCTTCAGCGGTTGCAAAACCGCAAAGTCTAGGCAAGAAGCGGGAAAGATTGCCCGTCCCGCTTATTAAACCCATCTCATTTCCCTAAAGGAGGAAGCGATGAGAAACAAACTGTTCAAGATGTTGACCGTGCTGGCGCTGGCGAGTCTGTTGCTGGCGGCCTGCGGCGGCGGTCAAACCCCCGCCGCTGGCGGTGAGACAACCCAAAAGGTCACCTCCTCCGGGTTCGTCTGCCCGGAGCCTGCAACCAGGATGGAGGTCACCTCCACGGAGTTGAACCTCTTCGTCTGGACCGAATACATCCCCGCCGAATGGAAGGAATGCTTCGAACTGGTCTACGGGGTCAAGATCAACCACGATGAGTACTCGGCCAATGAGGAAATGTACGCCAAGCTCAAAGCGGGCGGCACCTCCTACGACCTGATTCAGCCGACGGACTACATCATCAGCCTGATGATCCGCAATGGGATGCTCCAGAAACTGGACAAGACCAAACTGGACTTCCTCGACAACATGGATCCCAAGTACATGAATCAGCCTTTTGACCCGGGCAACGAATACACCGTCCCCTACGAAGGCGGCCTGGACTCCATCGTCTACAATAGCGAGGCCGTAACAACCGCCCCCACATCTTATGCCGACTTGTGGAATCCTGAATACGCGGGACGTATCGTTTTGCTGGACGACT
>DYKX01000216.1 GCA_020722375.1 Anaerolinea thermophila | reverse complement strand
ACAGATTACACAGATTTTCACGGATTTTGAATTCCAATCTGTGCTAATCCGTGAAGTCTGTGGCTGATTCTGATATGAAAATAAGCTCTAAGTGCAAACCACTGAGACACGGGAACACGGAGAAAAAACTCCGTGACTCCGTGCCTTCGTGGTTCGATTTTCATGCTTCGGGGTGAACCTCGTTCATGGATACTTTGTGGAAAAAGAGACTCCACGGTTTACTGTAGTGCTACCAGAAACGACGCTCTTGCCAAAGGGCGTCGTTTCCATTAACCATCCTCCATTAACCATCCTCCCTCTCCAGCGGGTATAATTCCCTCGATGTCCCCCAAACCCACTTTCCGCCCTTACATTTTCTCCACCATCTTTTTGATGCTCCTTGGCTGGGGCGGGTTGTACCTCATCACTTTTTACACCCTGCCCTTCATCTGGCCGCGCTGGGGATTTTTCGCGCTCTGGCTCACGGCCCTCACCGCCACCGCCTTCCCAATCATCTACTTTGTGACCACGCGTTTCTCCTCCGAAAAACTGGAGCCGCAGGTGATGGTGCGACGCGCGCTGTGGGTGGGCGTTTACGGTGCGACTCTCGCCTGGCTTCAACTGGCGCGCCTCGTCAACGTCTATGTCATCCTCGGGCTCGCGTTTGGTTTGATCGCTTTCGAATCCATCCTGCGACTGCGCGAGCGTGCGCGCTGGCGCGTCCCCGAAGTGCCCGAAGCGGAGCAACATGACCAGCCTGCGTGACCTGCCCTCGGTGGAACAACTGCTCCAGACGCCGCCCGTCGCGGACCTGGTGACGCGCTACGGGCGCCCCCTCACACTGGACGCGTTGCGCCTCTCTCTGAACGAGACGCGGGCCGCCGTCCGAGGCGGTTCGACCTCCCTCCCCAGCCGCGACGAACTAACCTCCCGCGCCGACGCGCTCCTCGCCGAGTGGACGCGTCCCTCGCTCCAGCCCGTCATCAATGCGACAGGCGTCATCCTGCACACCAATCTCGGACGCGCCCCCCTCAGCCGCGCCGCGCTGGACGCGCTGACCTCCGCCGCGCTCGGCTACTCCAACCTCGAGTTTGACCTCGCGACGGGCAAGCGCGGCTCGCGGACGGTCCACGCCGAGGCCTTGCTGCAAAAACTGACGGGCGCCGAGTCCGCGCTGGTGGTCAACAACAACGCCGGCGCCGTGTTGCTGGTGTTGTCCGCGCTGGCCAAAGGGAAACGCGTCGTCATTTCGCGCTCGCAACTGGTGGAGATCGGCGGCTCGTTCCGCGTCCCCGATGTGATGAAACAATCGGGTGCGAAACTCGCCGAAGTCGGCGCGACCAACAAAGTCCACCTGCGCGATTACAGAGAAGCCCTGTCCGATGGCGCGGCGATGGTCCTGCGGGCGCATCGTTCCAATTTCAAGATTGTCGGTTTCACCGAAGAGCCTGAGTTGGATAAGATCGCCAGTCTCGCGCACGAGTTCGAAGTCCCCTTCGTGGATGACCTCGGTTCGGGCGCACTGCTCGACACCGCCAAATATGGCCTTGCCCACGAGCCGACCGTGGGGGAATCCCTCGCCGCGGGCGCGGACATTGTCTGCTTCTCGGGCGATAAACTCTTCGGCGGGCCGCAGGCAGGAATCATCGTCGGGCGGGCGGATCTGCTGGCGAAGATCAAAAAGCATCCGCTGGCGCGCGCCGTCCGTGCCGATAAACTCTGTCTCGCCGCGCTGAACGCCACGCTGTTGCACTATCTCCGCGACGAGGCGACGCGCGAAATCCCCGTCTGGAAGATGATCTCGATGACGGCGCGCACGGCCAAAGTCAGGGCGGAGGCGTGGAGGGAGTCACTCGGGCAGGGCGAAGTCATCCCGTCTGAGTCCACTGTGGGCGGTGGGAGTCTGCCAGATGAGTCCATGTCCACATTTGTATTATCGTTGACTGTCAAAAATCCAGATAAATTCCTGAAGCGTCTGCGTGAATCGAATCCGCCCATCATCGCTCGCACCGAAAACGATAAAATCCTCCTCGACCCACGCACCGTGTTGGAAGAACAGGATGTCGTACTGTTGGAAAATTTATCGCGAATGACGCGAACACTTGCACCTGGCGCAAGTGCAGGTGTGGGCGAATAATATTTGGGTGAGGAAAATGAGCGAGATTAATGTCATCGAAAAAGATTTGTCATATCGGATCATGCAGGCAGCATTTGCCGTGCATAACCAACTTGGACCTGGGCATCCCGAAAAAATTTATGATGAGGCGATGGATCGGGAACTGCCTCTGCATGGCATAACAGTCGAGAGTCAGAAACGTGTCGTGGTGACGTAAAACGGCAAACCCTTGAGCGAATTTGTGCTGGATAAGATTGCAGATGGACGCGTCATCATCGAAATAAAAGCGGTCAGTCAAATTTTGCCAATTCATAAGCAACAGGCATTGTCTTATCTCAAAGCGACGGGATTGCAGCTTGCCATTGTGATCAATTTTGGCGCGGCGCGGGTACAATCCAGCCGCGTGGTGCTTACGAAAGGAAAGGCTTATCTCCCCCCTCAACTCCCTGCGGTTCGTGAGCCTCCTTTGAAAGAAGAATAAAGATATTTGCGCCATTCGCTCATTCGCGCTATTCGCGTTAAAGTATTACTCCGCGAAAACTACCTCAATCGCGAAGATTTTGCCTCAGTACCGCAAGATTTATCTTGCCCCCCGAGGCG
>DYKX01000215.1 GCA_020722375.1 Anaerolinea thermophila | reverse complement strand
CTCACGGGGATTTTAATGGGTTCGTTCAGAATTATGCAACGATAACCACGTTCGCAGCCTGCGGGCCCTTGGGACCCTGCTCGACCGTGAACTCGACCTTCTGGCCTTCGTTGAGGTTCTTGAAGCCGTCGCCCTGGATGGCAGAGAAGTGGACGAACACGTCCTTGCCGCCTTCGTGGGAGATGAAGCCGTAGCCCTTGCTCCCATTGAACCACTTGACCGTGCCGATGATACGTTCAGACATTGTATTTGCTCCTTTTGCAAATAGAGAAAAGATGGATCGGGTACTCAATTTGTCCGAACGGAGTGCAAAACAAAACGGCCCACGGGTTGTTCCCATGAGCCGACCTTGCCTTCGTACTTCCAAAGCGAACTTACTGGTAACCGTTAGTTCGCAAATATATCACGCAGAGTGAGATGAGTCAATAAACTGCCGGGGCGATTTTGTGGCAAATGGACACTTTTCAAGTTATTTTTGTGACAAACTGTCCGTAATAAATCACACCCAAAGCGCATCAAGGAAGTCATTGAAAGAAAATAAGCGCATTCAAATTTCTCATCTTGGAGTGATTCGGTGGAAAAACTTCTCAATGACCAGGTAGTGGAACAGATCAAACAGGCATTTGCACAGATCAAGGAACCGGTGCAGATCCTGTTCTTTGGTTCCAAGACCAACTGTGATTACTGCAATGAAGCCCGTCAACTGATGGAGGAGGTCGCAGCCATAAACGACCACCTCGGCCTGACCGTCTACGATCTGCAGGAAAATGCAGACGCGGCCGCGCAGTTCAACGTGGACAAGGCTCCCGCCATCGTCATCGCCGCCAAAAACGGGACCGAGGTGGCGGACGTGGGAATCCAATTCTCGGGGATCCCCGCCGGGCATGAGTTCGGCACCCTCATCCACGACATCCTGCTCGTCTCCGGGCGGGACTCGGGGCTGGGCGCGCAAACCCGCGCGTTCCTGCAGGGACTGGAAAAACCCCTGCACCTGCAAATCTTCGTCACCCCCACCTGACCGCACTGTCCGCGGGCCGTGTTGCTCGCGCATCAGATGGCGATGGAAAACCCGCGCATGGTCCGCGCGGAGGGCGTCGAAGCGACAGAGTTCCCCGATCTGGCGAACCGCTTCCAGGTCATGAGTGTGCCGCAGACGGTGATCAACGCCGGGGCCGGGATGGTCATCGGCGCAGTCCCCGAGCAGAATCTGCTGGCGGAACTTATGCGTGCAATGAACTAAACCTCGGAGCGCGGACTTGAGTCCGCCCGGCAGGGCAGACTGGAAGTCTGCAATCCGATTCGGATAATCTCTAACAGGAAAACATGGCAAAACCGATTTCAAAAAGAGCCGCCCGCAAATACAAGGCGCGGCAGAGAATTCCAGCCTGGCCGTTCGTGCTTGGGTTCGTCCTGCTCGTAGCGGCATTGTTCCTCATCCCGTCGAAGGAACCGGGTGGAACGCCTCCTGCGGAATATTCCTCGATCCCCGCCGAGGTGAACTATCCCGCGCCCGAACTGGCGCTCGAAAACCTGAACGGCGGGACGGAGGCGCTGACCGATTATCTCGGCAAGGTGGTGCTGGTCAACAACTGGGCCACGTGGTGTCCGCCCTGCAAAGCGGAACTTCCGACGCTCGTGGCGTATTACAACGAGTACGCGGCGGATGGATTCGTGATTATCGGCATCGAGGCGGGCGAGCCTGCCAACCAGGTGGCTCCTTTTGTGGAGCAATTCCAGATCAGTTATCCCGTCTGGCTGGACCCCGATCATTTGTCGGGACGGGCGTTCAACAATCAGAGCCTGCCCAACTCGTACGTGATCGACCGCACGGGGACGATCCGCCTGGCGTGGACGGGGCAGATCAGCCGCGAGATGCTGGAACGCTACGTCACCCCCCTGATCGCGGAATGAATATGGCAACTGCAGAAATTTTCGCGGGCAACTGCGGGTTCAGCACCACAGTCGAAGCGACGATGGATGGGAAGGTCTGCAAGCTCAGCATCACCAGCGAGTGTTCGGCCATTAACAGGATGGCCGCGGAACTGACCGAGGTCGATCCCTATCAGCAGATCTCGTTCCGACGCGCCATGCCCACCATCCACGCGGCGGGACACAAGTTCTGCACGCACGCGGCCTGTCCCGTGCCGGTGGGAATCATCAAAGCGGTGGAGGTGGAGGCCAAACTGGCCCTGCCCACCGATGTGACCATCAAACTGGCAAAGACAAAGTAGTTCAAAATCGCGTTTCTTTCAGGCGAAGGTGTTGTAAAATCAGGCACCTTCGCCTTTTATTTTTTATCCGAGGACACAAGATAACGAACAAGACCGAACTCCGCTGGCACGACCCTGCCTGGCAGAAACAAGCCCACGAGTGGATTCGCGCCGAAGCAAAACGAAATTCCATTCAACTCATGGGCGAAACCGAACAGCCGCACGCCTATCACTGGTCAACCGTGATGCGTGTGCCGTCGAGCGAAGGGATGCTGTTCTTCAAGGCCACCGCGGACGAAACCATCCACGAGATCGCGTTGACCGAAAAACTCGCGGCCTGGTTCCCCGATTGCATGCCCGACCTCGTCGCGGTGGACACCGCGCGCGGCTGGATGCTAATGCGCGACGGCGGCGAGCAACTGCGCGCCTCCATCCGCCCGGCAAAGAACGTCATGCCATGGGAACCGGTCATCACGAAATATGCAGAGGTGCAGATCGG
>DYKX01000056.1:10814-18162 GCA_020722375.1 Anaerolinea thermophila | reverse complement strand
TCTGTCACGCGGGCAATGCGATTGCCTCCCAATCAGCAACGACGCCAACTCCAAGTGGAACTGGCCGTCAGCCTCTACGCGCAACGCATATTATCTTTCGGCAAAGCGTGTGAACTGGCGGGTATGACAAAAATTGAATTTGGGCTTTTGCTCGGCCAACGAAATACGCCCAGGCACTACGATGAACAGGATTTGCAGGATGATTTAACCTATGCCAGTCGTTAGCGACACGTCCCCAATCCTCGGCCTGTCGGCGATTGGACTGCTCGAACTGCTCCAGGAACAATTTGGGGCAGTTTTTATACCGCAGGCCGTGCTTGCCGAACTTAAAGTGGAGACGGATTTTCACGGCACAGCCTCCATTCAAAAAGCATTGAAGGCTGGTTGGATTGATGTTCTCGAAATCAAAAACAAGCCATTGGCGCAGGCATTGTCTCTCGAATTGGACAGGGGCGAGTCCGAAGCCATCACCCTGGCAATGGATTTGGGAATCGAAATGGTTGTGATGGATGAAAATATGGGACGTGAACGCGCCAGAACGATGGGTTTGAAAACGGTTGGCGTTCTCGGCGTGTTGTTGAATGCAAAGCGGCGCGGGCGGATTGATTCCATGAGCGAAGCGATGCAATCCCTACGAAACGAAATCGGGTTTTTCATTTCCAATCGCCTTTACCAGCAAATACTAAAACAGGCAGGCGAATCAGAATAGACATCTCAAAAATGGGAAGTGCGGCAAAAGTCTCATTTTTCGCGGGAACTTGACGCCGCGCATCTTTCCCCGTAAGATTGCCCCCGCAATAGAACATACATTCGCCCTCCCCCCTGCACTCCTCTCCCGAAATTGGGAGAGGGGACGGGGGTGAGGGCTTGGAGACTGTTATGGAACTCGGCCTCGTCCGCAAAATAGATATTGACCACGAGATGCAACAAGCCTACCTCGATTACGCCATGAGCGTGATCGTTGCGCGCGCATTGCCCGATGCTCGCGATGGCATGAAACCCGTCCAGCGGCGCATCTTGTACGCGATGTACGACATGGGCATTCGCGCCGACACGCCTTACAAAAAGTCCGCTCGTATCGTCGGCGAGGTGTTGGGCAAATATCACCCGCACGGCGACTCGTCTGTGTACGAGGCGATGGCGCGCCTCGCGCA
Organism: Anaerolinea thermophila; assembly: GCA_020722375.1. GTDB lineage: Bacteria > Chloroflexota > Anaerolineae > Anaerolineales > Villigracilaceae > Denitrolinea. The sequence goes on along the minus strand of DYKX01000056.1, from coordinate 17,008 downwards.
GGATTTCTCGATGCGGACGATGCTCGTGGACGGCCAGGGCAACTTCGGCTCGGTGGACGGCGACCCGCCCGCGGCCATGCGTTACACGGAGGCGCGTCTCGCCGCGCCCGCCCTGGACATTCTGGCGGATATCAACAAGAACACCGTTGACTTCGTCCCCAACTTCGACGACACCCTGACCGAACCGTCCGTCCTTCCCGCCGCGTTTCCGAACCTGCTGGTCAACGGCGCGACGGGTATCGCCGTCGGCATGGCCACCTCCATCCCGCCGCACAACCTTGGCGAGATCGTGGACGCCTGCGTCTACATGCTCGACCGCTGGGAAAAATTGGATGACATCGACGTCGAGCAGTTGATGGAATTCGTGCAGGGTCCCGACTTCCCGACGGGCGGCATCATTATCGAGGAGAAGGGCGACGAGGGCATTGAGTCCGCCTATGGTTCGGGGCGCGGACGCATCACGGTTCAGGCCAAGGCGCACGTCGAGGAGATGGAGCGCTCGAAGAGCCGCATCATCGTCACCGAGTTGCCGTACACCGTCAACAAGTCCAGTTTGATCGAGCGCATCGCCGAGTTGGCGCGCGATGGTCACTTCGAGGGGCTCTCCGACCTGCGCGACGAATCCGACCGACGCGGGATGCGCATCGTCCTCGAACTGACGAAGAACGCCGAACCCGAAGCCATCCTGCGCGAACTCTACAAACGCACGCCGATGCAGACCACGTTCAGCATCAACCTGCTGGCGCTCGTGGACGGCGAGCCGCGCACGCTCACGCTCAAGCAGGCATTGCGCGTCTATTTGGAACACCGCCTGACGGTCATCAAGCGACGCGCCCAGTTCGACCTGGAAAAGGCCGAAGCGCGTCAACACATTTTGGAGGGATATCTCGTCGCGCTGAAGAATCTCGACGAGATCATCCACCTCATCCGCAACGCCGCGGACGTGGAGTCGGCGCGCACCAAACTGATGCAGCGTTACAAGCTGACGGAGTTGCAGGCCAACGCCATCCTCGATATGCAGTTGCGCCGCCTGGCCGCGCTGGAACGCAAGAAGATCGAAACCGAATACAAGGAAGTATCGGCGATCATCAAGGATTTGAGGGCGCTGTTGAAATCTCCAAAGCTGATGCGCGGCGCGGTGGCAGAAGAATTGCTGAAGGTGAAGGCCGCGTATGCAGACCGCCGCCGCACGCAGATCGTGAATCTTAAAAAAGGCAAGGCCGCCAGGATGCTGACCGCGACCGACCTCCTGCCCGACCAGATGGTTTGGGTGGGCGTCACTGCGGACGGGTTGATCGCGCGCACGCACGATGACAAGCAGCCCAGGCACTCAGGCCGCGACGCGCCGCGCTGGCTGGTGAAAGCCTCCACGTCGGATACGCTCTACCTCGCCGCGGAAAATGGAAAGTGCGCGGCGGTGGCGTTGCACGTCATCCCCGAGGCGGAGAAGTTGAGCGACGGCGCGCCATATTACAAGGTCTCGCCGCTCGATGAAGACGATGCTCTGGCCGCCATGTTCGCGTTGCCTGCGCGCAAGAGCGAGTTCCCCGAAGAGACTTGCGTCATCACGATGACGCGCTTCGGCATGGTCAAGAAGAGTCTCGTCACTGAACTGCCTGGCCCCTCCGCGCAGGCATTTACGCTGGTGAAGATCAACGAAGAGGATCGACTCGGCTGGGTCGGTTTGACGGATGGAAAGAAGAAGGAAATCCTGCTCCTCACGTCCGCGGGCATGGCGATCCGCTTTAAGGAGGAAGATGTCCGCCCGATGGGACTCGTCGCCGCGGGCGTGAATGGGATCAGGTTGGACGAAAAGGACGAAGTTGTCGGTGCGGAAGTGTTGCCTGCGGAAGGCGAGATTTTCCTGCTCGCGAGCGATGGCAAAGCCAAACGCGTCAGTGAGAAGGACTTCCCATCACAGGGACGTTACGGCAAGGGCGTGCGCGCCTGGGATTTGCCGAACAAAGTCACGCTCGTCGGCGGGGTCAGCGGCAAGCCGAATCATGTCGCGACGATTGTGCTGGCGAAGGGCGCGCCGAAATCCACAAGATTGGACGCGGCCGCTGTCCGCAAGCGCGCGGCCACGAAGGGCGATGTCATCGTGGAGATGAAGAAGGACGAGGTCATCACTGGCCTGTCCGTGGCGTGGACGGTGGAGAGGTTTGTGGCATTGTCCCCGAAGGGGAAGGGGGAGGGTGAGAGAAAGCAGAAGGTGGCTGTCAAGAAAAAGACATCGCCCGCGAAGAAAAAGAAGTAGCGATGGGAGTATAATCGCCCCATGCAAGCCCCACTTCCCCTTCCACAGAATATTACCCGCTCCGCGCTGACACGTTTGCGCGGCGACCTTTCGCGCCGCGAGTCGGTTTTGGATGCAATGGTTGAGCGCTTCCAGAAGAAATATGCAATGTCGCTGGACGCGCTCGAATCCCGCCTCGCTCAGGGGCAGGGACAGGAGCATCCTGACTGGGAAGACTCCATCGAATGGCGCAACGCTGTCGAGGAGTTGCAACGCGCCAGCCTGATGAAGAGCGTGCTGGAATGGCTGTTACGTTCGAAAGCGCGTTAAGCCGTTTCCTTGCCGAGTGCGCCCATGTCACGAACGTTCACGACCTGGCGACCAGGTGGCGCATCGAACTCAAGGGCGGCTATTTCCTCGATATTTTCTTCAATGCCGCCTTCGGAAAATATTCGTACACCCTCTCAAAGGGAGAGAAGCGCATTCTGGGCTGGGACAACGCGCCGCATCATCCAAAACTTGCCAATTCCCCGCATCATTTCCATCGGGCGGATGGTTCGGTTATTGCATCAAGTTTGAACGGCGATCCAGACCATGATTTGGAAATTGTTCGTGTGGAGATTGAGAAGTTTTTGAATGAACGATAACATCGTTCCCGTTACGAAACCATGAAAAAAGCGCCTGTCACAAAATCCAATAAAGTTTCCGACATGGCTTCGGAGTATCGCTTCGATTACAGCAAAGCGAAGCCCAATCGTTTTGCCAGTCGCATGAAAGACGCGCCTCTTGTTGCGGTGATTGACCCCGACGTGGCGAAGGTGTTTGCCGCGTCGGAGCAGGTCAATAATGCGTTACGCGCCTTGATTTCGGCCGTGCCGGGGAAATAAATGCAATGACTGAACTCATATCGTTGGATCAAGAGCGCTTGGCGCGCGAACTGGAAAAGTTGGATATCGCCTTTGAACAACAACTTGCCGATGAGGATTTGGAAAACTTGCAAGAAGGCTCGCTTGTTGAGTTGAACAAGATCGTTGGGGAATAGGGGTTGTTGCGTCCCACAGGAATGCTTCGCTATATTGCGTAAAAAATTCCCGCGTCGGCCTTTTGGCTGAACGCGGGAGTTTTGATTTTGATGAGATTTAGGACGAAGTCCTTTGTTGGAATAGCCCCGACGTTTGACGTCGGCGGCGGGTCCCCAGCGTGGATTCCGCGCCTCGGACAGGATTCATTTTCAGCGTCGCGATCTGCGGAATGGAGCGCTGCGCGTCTGGGGCATTTTTCCGTTTCAATTCGCGTCCGCGCGGGGATGGGAGCCGCACGGGGATAAAATCACCCGTGCTAACATACGAAGCCCTTCGGGCTATTTTTCAAAAAAAACCGACTCGCCTTCGGCGAGAGGGCTACGAACTCAGAGATTCAGAGCGCAGAGAATCAGAGTTCAGAGTTGGGAATGATGGGGAGCAAACCACACGAAAACCGACATCGACGTAGAAGTTATCGGGCTCGAGCCTGAAGCGAAAGGCGCAGCGCGCGCAGTTTCGATCGTCGACCCACGAACCGCCGCGCACCACGCGGGCCGAACCTTTTTGTGCGCCTTGCGGATCTTTTACGCTATCCTTTCGGTTCTTGTACCCTTTCTCATCGAACCAGTCGCTGCACCATTCCCAAACATTACCCGCCATATCCACGCAACCGTAAGGCGAATCTCCCTGCGGGGAGAATTGGCCGACTTCGGATGTGCCTTTGATCTTCGCTTCATCCGTGTTGGCTTTCTTTGGGTCGAATTCATTTCCCCACGGATAGACCAGGGATTGGCCCTCACCCCGGCCCTCTCCCGAGGGGAGAGGGGGAAGCCAGCGCGCGGCTTTTTCCCATTCGGCCTCGGTGGGCAGGCGGTATTGCTTTTTGGTTTGTTCGCTCAACCATTTGCAATACTCGTTTGCATCGTTCCAGGAAACATTGACCACCGGATGCCCGCCTTTTTCGGCAGGGAACTGGCCGCCATCCCAACCCTGCGGCGGTTTGTATTTTGCATCTTTGGTGAATGCCTGGTATTCCCGATTGGTGATCGGGTATTTGCCGATGGAATACTCGGAAAGTTCAACGGTGTGTTGCGGTTGTTCAAACTCAGCCCAATTTTTATCGAGGCCGTCTTTTATCGCCTGCGCGGCTTGTTCTTTTGTCGAACCCATCAAGAATTTCCCCGCCGGTATTTTCACCAACTGCGGCTCGAACACCAGCCGCGCGGCTTCGGGCGCGGGCGCGGGCTGCGGGGCTTCGGCGCGGCGCGTGAGGGTGAAATAGAGTTTCAGTTCATCGGGCGGGAGGCCAGCGAAGTTGGCGTCCTCCAAGCCTAAACTATGCATAGTGAGAATACGGCGCACGGCGGACGCGCCGCGGCGGGAGAGGAATGGCACGAGGGCGGGAGGCGGTTCGAGTTTGCCCTCACCCCCGGCCCCTCTCCCAACTTTGGGAGAGGGGGGAGCGCCCGCCTCGCCCTTTTCCATTTTTCGTTCCTGCGTTGTTTCGGCTCGGTAATATTCCTCCAATTCGCGCAGGTAGCGCGGTTCTTCTTTCAACAATAGGTTGTACAAATCGGGATAGACGGTTTGGATCGCCACCACCTTCGCCAACCGCAACGGCTTGACCTTGCCCTTCAATTTTGCTTCGCGCTTTTGCGCCAGTTTCCAGAGCATCAAAAAGGTATTGACCGTGCGTTTGATCTGGCGCGGGTTATCGCCCAAACCTTCTGCGAACACTTTGGGACAATCCTCGTGCGGCCAGTCAGCGCTGAGACCTTCCACAAAGTTGCCCATGTCGGTTGGTTCCACCGGCGGGATTTGGAACGGTAGTTGGATGATCTTTTCGAGATAGCGCACGCCTTCGATGGTGAAGTGTCCCTGCCCGTCGCCGTCCTGTTTTGCGCCGAGTTCCTTGTATTTCATCTCGATGCCGCGCGCGATCACTTCCTGGTCGAGGCCAAGCAGGAAAATACAATTCTCCGCGTCGAGAAATAATTTGATGGCTTCGAGAACTTCGATGGCCTTTTCGGGCAGGCAGCGGTCAAGGTCGTCTACGAAGACAACGAGGCGATTGGGCGAAACATGTTCTTGAATCAGCCCTTTGAACTTTTCCTGAAATTGCTCCAGGAATTGGATTTGCTCGATGTAGATTTTTGTCCGCTCGCGGCGGATGGCGGCGGTGGCTTCGTCCACGCTTTTCGCCGCGCCGGATTGAAGTTCTTCCACCAATTTTGTAAGTGTGGAAAGGCCTGGGATGAAAGACAAGCTTAACTGCGCCAAGCCTTTGGCAGTCACTCCGCCCAACTTCGCCAGGTCAATCGTCACCCCGCCGACCTTTTCCACTTCCATGTCGCGGTAAAGCAAGGCTTGGAGTTTTTCAAATTCTTCCGTCGGTTTGCCCTGCTTGCTGACGGTCTCTTTCAAAGTGGAGAGAACATTCAACAAAAGCGCCCGCCACAGGGATTCTTCCTTGTCATACTTCCACGCGTCGAACCAGACGGTTGTGAACTTTTCGGGAAGATTCTTCCGTACCATTCGCATCAGGGACGTTTTCCCCGATCCCCACGTGCCAAACACGCCGATGGTCAACGGCGTATTTCCCGTTTGGATGATATCCGCCAGCGTCTCCACGTATGGCGTGAAATCGAGCGCGTCCCTGTCGGTGGGCTGGTCATTGACGATGTAAGTGGGGGTGGTGGGCATGGGAGGTCTCCTCCTGCGGTTCTATTTTATCCCCGAATCCAGTAAAACCTGACATGTCTCCGCGAAAGTCTGACGATTATGGCCTTCGTCCACGCAATGGCTCTTGATAATCATGGCGCGGATGAGACATGTCAGGTTTCCGCGAAAGTCTGACGATCGTGGCCTATGTCCACGCAATGGCTCTTGATAATCATGGCGCGGATGAGACATGTCAGGTTTCCGCGAAAGTCTGA
>DYKX01000056.1:0-10714 GCA_020722375.1 Anaerolinea thermophila | reverse complement strand
GGCTCTTGATAATCATGGCGCGGATGAGACATGTCAGGTTTCCGCGAAAGTCTGAAAATCGTGACCTGCGTCCGCACATGGCTCTGGTCAATCACGGCGCGGATGAGACATGTCACCTTGTTTTTGCCCAAATTAGGCTACAACTCATCGCGAACTTTCAAAACCTGTACACGGATGACACGGATTTCACGGATAAACACGGAAAAATCTAGAAAAATCCGTGAGAATCCGCGTAATCCGTGAAATCCGTGTACGAAAAGGGTTCCATGAGCCAATCTCGCGATGACTTGTATGGTATTTTGGGCAAAATTTAGGTGTCAGGTTTCATCAAATCCAGAAAACCGCGCTATTTGAGTTTCAGTTTCTTCCTCACAAATTTGCGGACGCGTTCCGCCGCTTTGAAGGCTTCTTCGGCCAATTCAATTGTAATGCTTGTGCCTGGATATCGGATGGCGACGCCATAACCTTCCAAACTATTCAAGTCGTTGGCGATTCTCTTAAAATCCTTGTCAACCGTGAGACATAACTTCAGCAAATCCATTAGAACGTGTGTCCGTTCAAAACGAATCAGTCGTGCTGTCAGAAAGGCCTTGATGTATTTTTCCGCGCATTGCTGGCAATGAAACGACGCAGTGGCAGCCCGTGGGATTTCAAGTTCATGCAAAATCCCATCCGCGGTGAAAAAATCCTCTTCCGCTTTGAGAATCCATTCATCGGTCACTTCGTTCATACAGGACTTTTCCTTTTTCAGTGATGTCAACCAGAAACCAATCGCCCAATTTCTTGCGCCTCTCGATGACTTTGCGCGACCGAACGACGATATCCAAACCAAACATCAATAACGGGAGCGATTCCCTGATTTCCAGCATCTTCTTCATCTCCTCCCCCTTCGGCGTGTCCATCACCACCAGCAGGTCCACGTCGCTCCAGGCGGTCGGTTTTCCGTAGGCGTGCGAGCCGAACAGGATGATCTGCTCCGGGTCGAATTTCTCCGCGATGTGTTTGGCGATGGCGCGGATGGTCTTCATCGGGATGCGCCTGCGTTGATTCACCGGCGGGATTTGAAATACGTTCAGCGCGGTCATATTTCGATTATACGTGATTTAGACGCGAGTAGGTGAAATCGAGCGCGTCGCGGTCGGCCTGCCCCCGCACTTTGGGGGTGGGCTGGTCATTGACGATGTAAGTGGGGGTGATGGGCATGGGAGGTCTCCTCCTGTGTCCTTATTTTATACCCGATTCCAGTAAAACCTGACATGTCTCCGCGAAAGTCTGACGATTGTGGCCTTTGTCCATGCAATGGCTTCGGTTAACCACGGCGCGGATGAGACATGTCAGGTTTTAACGCTGTTCATACCCTCTCCGTCCAACTCGGATGAGCATATTTCTCGCGGACCAGTTCATCGGCCCGCGCCATTTCGACTTTGGATAACTCCCCGCGCTCGAAGTGGATTCCCAACTCCGCCTCGAACGCGCGGACCGTGGAGCGGGCCGCGTCGTCCCAGGCCGCCGCGCGGCCCAGGGCGGACTCCACCGTCGCCGCGCGCGCGAGGAGACGCGTGGCCGCGTCCTCCCGCGCGGACTCGTCCGCGAAGGACAACGCCTGACAGATGCGCGTCAGATCGCCGACGAGGGGAAGCGAGCCATGCTGGAGCACACCGTCTTTGCGACGCGCCTGCGCCGAGCCGATCAACTTCTTCCCGTCCACTGTAATTTCATACGTGGACGGCACTTCAAAACAGACGGGATTGCTCTTGCCGCTTTCATCCGCTTTGCCTTCTTTCATTTCCACGGACATGCCCAATTCCTGCACGGCGTGAAGCAGGGCTTTTGCCAGTCGGCTATAGGATTCGAGCACCGAGCCAGCCAGAATGGGATTCTCCGCCGGGCCGATGACGGAGTAGGTCAACTCGTCGGTGTGGAGGATGGCGCGGCCGCCGGTGATGCGCCGCACCACGTCCCAGCCGCGGGCGCGGAGACGCGCGCTGTCCACGTCCGCGAAGGGCTGCGCCACCCCCAGCGAGAGACAGGCCGGGGTCCACGCGTACAGCCGCAGGGTCGGGAGCGATGCGCCGCGTCCGATGGATTCGAGGATCGATTCGTCCACGGCCATGTTCCACGCGCCGCGCGCGGGGGGGGTGAAGAGAAGTCGCCAATTTGACATGAGATTATCTTATTGCGTAGTGCGTGTTGCGTATTACGTAATACGCACTACGCAACACGCAGTTCATCCATCAACTTTTCTTCCGCATCTTTCCCCATCTCCACCAGCGGCGGGCGGACGGGCCAGCGCGGAAATCCGTGCAGTGTGTGGACGAGCGCCTTGAGCGTGGGCGGGAAGGGCGGATATTTTTCGAGCAGATGACGTTGATGCGTGACGCGCTCCTGCGCGGCGGATGTATCGTTGCCAGATATGAACGCGTCGTAGACAGTACGCAGGTCGGGGGAAATTAAATTGGCGGGCGCGGTGATGCAGCCTGCCGCGTGATTTTCGAGCGCGAGCGTGAAATCGGAATCGGTGCCGGTGAAGACGGCGAGGTCGGAGCCAAATTTTTGTCCGAGGGCGCGGGCGAAGTCGGCGTCGTGCGAGGAATCTTTGATGCCCGCGAATTGGACGGGGAACGCTTCTTTGAGACGCGCCAGCAGGTCGAGCGAGAATCCGATTCCCGCCACGCCGGGGAAGTGGTAGCCGAGGAGATAGCCATCCGCGGGGACGGCTTTTTGGATGAGTTCGCGGAACCAGTGGAAGAGTCCCTCGTCGGTGGCTTTGCGAAAGTAGTATGGCGGGAGCGTGACGACTCCGTCGTAGCCGAGATCGAAGGCGGCGCGCGTCAGTTCGATGGTTTCGGTCAGGCTGGGAGTCCCCGTCCCTGCCAGCAGGCGGAAGTTGGGATATTGCTGGCGGACTTGTAGCGCAATTTGCCAAATTGCGCAACGCTCGGAGGGAGAGAACGACGGTCCCTCACCCGTTGTCCCGAAGATCAGCGCGCCGTGACAGCCTCGAGAGGCGAGAAAGGCCAGGTAGGGCGCGACCGCTTCGAGGTCCGGGGAAGAAGCGTCTTTCTTTAGCGGGGTCAATGCGGCGGCGTAGACTCCGCCCAGCGTGCCTCGGGTCATGGCTCCACCTTGTCAATGAAATCCTGCGCGGCTTCCTCGGGTGGCTGAAGCGGCTGGCCCTCCTGCTCGGCCAGATAGTGCTGGTGGTCGAGTGCCCAGAGATAGAGATCGCCTTCCGTTTTGCCAGGAAACTCCTTCAGGATTTTGCTGGCGCGAATCACTTTGACGATGGGCAGATAGACCGTGTCGTACCAGTGCGCCACGGCCTCCTCTTCGGGGATGTCGCGCTGGAGGTCAATGCCCATGAAGTAGCGGTGGACGGCGATGTGCTCCAACATGCGGTCGAATCCGTCCGGGACCGTGAGGCGGATCTTTGCTTTTGGACGGAGGCTGTCGAGACGGGTGCGCTCGAGGAAGCGCACTTTCTCGTGCAGGATTTCGAGGTCTTCGGGTTTGAGTTCGGGCGTGATGTGGACGCGCGTGGAGCATTCGCGCACTTCGGCATCAATGTACTCCTGTCCCTGCTCGCGTGCCACCGAGACGCGATGATGACCGTCCACCACAAAGTACACGCCCCCGACTTTGTATAGCACCACAGGCGGCAGGCTGATATCTTCGTAGAAGGCGCGGTTCACCCATTGCCAGCGGCTGGCGGTGTCATCCTGGGTGGGCAGGAAGGCGCGGTCGAAGGCGTGATAGCGGTTGAGACTGCCCGCGATCTGGTCGAGGCGGACGGTCTTCACGCCGCGGTAGATGGGGCCGCCGATGTGCAATTTGTCTTTGACTTCATCGTACGAGAGCAGGTTGGTTGGCCGCCCGGAAAGGACAGACCATATGCGGTTGAGAAAGGCTTTGGTGCGGGCGCGGCGGTAATCGTCGCGGACGCGGGAGGTGAGTTCATCGGTCATTTTTGAATCTCGATCACTTGATAAGGAAATACGTTGATAATGGTGGTCGCTCCGAGTTGGGTGACGGAGGGGGTCAGATTGCGGCGTTGGAAGTGGACGTGTCCGTGCAGGTGATAGCGCGGTTTGGCCCACCGAATCAACCAGTTGATGGCTTGCAGGCCGCGATGTGCCTGTGTGTCTTCATCGTGGATGCCCAGCGGCGGCGAGTGGGTGATGAGGATGTCGAGATTGCCGAGACGCGGACGATTCCACAGCAGCGACAGCGCCAGCCGCCAGGCGCGTCGCATCATTTCGGACGGGGAGTATTGGTTCACTCCCTGCGGGTGGTAGCGTGGACTTCCCCCCAGCCCGGCGATGGTCAGGCCTTGCGCGTAGACAACGCGCCCGTCCACGTTTTCGCATCCCTCGGCGCGGGTGTTCAGTTGGTTCGGGTTGAACGCCGGGTCGTGGTTGCCCGGCACGTAGCAGAGCGGGACGTTCAGCATGGTGACGAGGTATTCGAGGTAGGGGTAGGGCAGGTCTCCGCAGGAGAGGACCAGTTCCACGCCCGCGAAATGACCGTTGGCCGCCAGAGGGTAGATGCGCTCGACGATTTCGTCCGTCACCGCCAGGATTTTCATCATCTTCATTTTGCCTTGAATTGAGAGTCTGCGCAAGCCCTGCCTTGCGCAAGCCCTGCCCTTGTCAGACAATCCGCCCTCGACTAAAATTCTGTCCTAACCAGAGGAAGAAGAGAATCAATGGCGAAACAACGCATTTTGCTCGTGGATGATCATGAGGTCGTGCGGCTGGGATTGAAATCCCTGTTGGAACGACATCCACAATTTGATATTATCGGTGAAGCAGGTTCGGCTCGCGAGGCCATGGAGCAGGTGACCGCCCTCCAGCCTGACGTGGTGGTGATGGACATCCGCCTGCCGGGCACATCGGGAATCGAAGCCTGTGAGGAGATCGTCAACCGCTACCCCAATACCAAAGTCATCATGTTGACCTCCTACGCGGAGGACGAGATGCTTTTCTCGGCCATCCGCGCGGGCGCATCGGGATACATCCTCAAGCAGATCGGGAGCGAGGATTTGGTCAAGGCGCTCGAGGCGGTGGGACGCGGGGAGGCGCTTCTCGATCCAGCCGTGACCCAGCGCGTCTTCCAGGAAGTCCGCCGCGCGGTCAAGGAGGAGGAGGCCTCCGCCTTCGCCCATCTCAGCCAGCAGGAAAAGCATGTTTTGTTGCTGGTGTCCGAGGGCAAGACCAACCGCGAGATCGCCAAGAACCTGTTCCTCGGCGAGGGGACGGTGCGGAATTACGTTAGCAGCATCCTCTCGAAACTGGGTGTGAACAATCGCGCCGAAGCCGCCGCCTACGCGGTGGAACACAACCTGCGGGAATACATCACCATGTAATGCAGAGCCTGCGGAAACGCAGGCTTTTCTTTGCGATGTTCAGCCAGCCTCTTCTCACCGACAAAGTCGTCGTCCTGCGCCGCTTCCATCCGCGGGATGTGGACGCATTGTACGCCGCGACGCGCGAATCATTGGACGACCTCATCCCGTGGATGTCTTGGGCGACTCCCGCCTACGGACGCGGGGATGTGACCGAATACATGCGCGTCGTCACCGAGACGTGGGAGACAGGCCGCTACTACGCGTTTGCCATCACCGATGCCCGCGACGGGACAATGCTTGGCACGGCCAGTTTGAGTCACATTCACCCTGTCTACAATTTTTGCAACCTCGGCTATTGGATCCGTTCTTCGCGCCGCGGCAACGGACTGGCGAGTCGGGCGGCGCGTCTTGCGGCGAAATTTGCCTTCGAGCAGTTGGGACTGCTTCGCGTGGAGATCGTGGTCGCCGTCGAAAACGCGGCCAGCATCAAGGTCGCCGAGAAGAGCGGCGCGCACCGCGAGGGCATCCTGCGCGACCGAATGACGGTCCGCGAAAAAGTCCACGACGCGGTCATGTTCTCATTCGTCCGCGCGGACTTCGGTCCTTCGACAGGCTCAGGATGACACCTGCCGCCGTTATAATGGGGATATTATCCTCCGCAGATTTTGCAGATTGCGCTGATTTTTTGACAATCTGCGAAATCTGGGTAATCTGCGGATAAAGCTTCTCAATGAAAATACTTCTTGTCAATCAGGCCTTTGTCTCCTTCGACGAGCCAGGCTTCACCCGCCATTTCGAGATGGCAAAATACATGCGCGAGCGCGGCCACGAAATGGTGATCGTTGCCAGTGACGTGAACTATCAAACGGGCACGCGCATTGTGGAGCATCACGGTTTCATTGCCGAACAGGAAATTGACGGCATACGCGTCCTGCGCGCGTTCATGTTGCCGTCTCTGCATCGGAATTATTTCTGGCGCATCGTTTCGTTCGTCGGCTTCATGTTCAGCGCGGTCGCGGCTTCGCTCAAAGTTAAAGACGCCGATTTTGTGATGGGCACCTCGCCGCCGATCTTTCAGGCCTTTGCGGCGTGGATGGCGGCCTTCCTGCTCCGCAAGCCGTTCCTCTTTGAAGTGCGCGACCTCTGGCCGCAATTCGGCATTGACATGGGCGTTGTCAAAAATCCCATCGTCATCTTCTTCTCGCGCGCCATCGAAAAATTTCTCTACCAGCGCGCCGCGCACATCCTCGTCAACTCGCCTGCTTACAAACCCTACATCGTCGGGCGCGGCATCCCTGCCGGGAAGATCACCTTCATCCCCTACGGCGCGGACATTTCGATCTTCACACCCGAAGTGGACGGTTCCTCCGTCCGCCGCGAACTCGGCCTCGACGACAAATTCCTCGTCCTCTACGCGGGCGCGATGGGACAGGCCAACGACATCTACACCATCCTGCGCGCCGCCGACCGCCTGCGTGACGACGCGAAGATTCACTTCGTCCTCTTCGGTGACGGGAAGGAGAACGCCAATCTCCGCGCCGAAGCGGACCGCCTGCGCCTCCCCAACCTGACCTTCGCGGGCGCGGTCCCGAAGACGAAGATGCCCGCTGTGGTCGCCGCGTCCGATCTCTGCCTCGCCATCTTGCAGGACATCCCAGGCTTCCGCATGACCTATCCGAACAAGGTCTTCGACCACATGGCTGCGGGACGCGCCACCGCCCTCGTCATTGACGGCGTGATCCGCGATGTGATCGAAGCCAGCGGCGGCGGAGTCTACATCCCGCCCGCGGACGACGCCCGCCTCGCACAGGTCATCCGCGAACTCGCGGACGATCCCGTCCGCCTCCGCCAAATGGGACAGCGGGCGCGCGATTACCTCGTAAAGAACTTTGACCGCCGTGACAAACTTGCCGGGACGTTGGAACTGTTTCAGCGTGTTGCAAAAAAGTAATTCCGAAGAAATGGATTTGTTGATGCGACATACCTCAACGCGAATAACACGAATGAGCAAATTGTGCGGAAGAAATAAAGGCCATTCGATTTATTCGCCTGTTCGCGGCATTCGCGTTAAGTCCATGTACACAATCGAAGTAGGATTTTGAATTGACTTTCCCTGTTATCGTTTTCGTCCTCCTGATGATCCTCGCCTGCCTCGGCGTCGCGTGGATTCGACGCGTTGCCATCCAACGCGCCATCCTCGACCATCCCAACGAGCGGAGTTTGCACTCCATCCCCACGCCGCGCGGCGGCGGGTTGGCGATTGTCGTTCTGGTCATCGCGGCTGCCATCATTTACGGAATCGTCAACGGCTTCACGCGAGGAAATCTCGCTTACATCGTTTCAGGGATGATCCTCGCCCTCCTCGGCTGGCAGGACGATGTGCGTACGCTCTCGCCCAAAGTCCGTTTCCCGATTCAGTTCGCGGCGATTGCCATTGCCATGTTTGGCATGGGCTATTTTGACTCAGTCACCATTCCCGTCTTTGGCATTTGGAATCTCGGCTGGTTCGGCATCCCGATCACCTTCTTCTGGATTCTCGGCCTGATCAACGCCTACAACTTCATGGATGGCATAGACGGCCTCGCGGGCGGCGTGGCGTTCGCGGCTGGACTCGGTTGGATGGCTCTCTCCTCCTCGTTTGGCGGATTCGAGAATCCATTTCCCCTTTGGCTCGCCCTGTCCGTGGCCGCGACCAGCCTCGGATTCCTCGGCCACAACTGGCCGCCTGCCCGCATCTTCATGGGCGACGTGGGCAGTACCTTCCTCGGTTTCACGTTTGCCATCCTGCCCTTAATATCCGCGCATCGCGGCGGCGACGCGCTCATGTTCGGCACCGCCATCCTGTGGACCTTCATCATGGACGCGGGCATCACCTTCCTCCGCCGCCTGGCACGCCGCGAAAACGTCTTCGCCGCGCATCGGACGCATCTCTATCAGCGATTGGTCATCAGCGGAGTCAAAGCCGCGACGGTCAGCGCGCTGTTTGTCCTTCTCACCCTGCTCGGCGCGGGACTCTCCCTCGCCTGGGGACGCGGCGTCCTTTCTGTTGGGCCGTTCATCCTTTTCGGCTTGCCGCTGATTTGGGTTGGGTTGTCCATTTACACCACGCGGAGGAACCGATGATGAAGTGCCGCAACATTCATGTTGCCTCTTTGCCTGCCAGCAGCGACATGAATGTCGCGGTACTGTTAATGTGAATCATGCTCAACAAACTCCGCGCACTCTTCTCCCTCTACAAACGCTTCGGCCTCTGCTGGCTATTATTTCGATTCGCCTACGCCCTGCGGATGCGCCTCGGGATTCTGCGCTGGCAGTTCCCCGTCTACGAGTGGAATGACCGTCCGCTAAAAGTTTGGCTCAAGCCCGATGCGCCCTCCGCTCCCGAAGAATATCTCGCCTGGCGGAGACAGCGCGCGCCAAAATTCTTCTTCGACGCGATTCCATCGCTACCCAACAATCCCTCCTGGAATCCACAACTCGCGGTGGACGAAGCCGAAAAAATCCTGGCGGGCGAACTGCGCTACTTTGAACACACACCCTGTCAAATTGGCTTTCCTCCCGACTGGCATCTCGACCCGCGCACCAACGTCCGCGTGGACGCGACGAAACACTGGTCGCAGATTCCCGACTACGGCGCGTACGACATCAAATTCATCTGGGAAGCCAGCCGCTTCAGCCAGGTCTACACGTTGATGCGCGCCTACGCATTCAACAAGGATGAGCGCTACCCCGCCGCCTTTTGGACTCTCGTCGAAGACTGGATGCGGAATAACCCTCCCCAGCGCGGACCCAACTGGAAGTGCGGACAGGAGACCTCCCTGCGCCTCCTCGCCTGGACCTTCGGGCTGTACGCGTTCTCCGACGCGCCTTCCTCCACGCCGACGCGTCGTGCGCTCCTCACCCAACTCATCGCCGCGCAGACGGAGCGCGTCCACCGCAACATTGACTTCGCCGTGTCCACGCGCGGGAATCACGCCATGAGCGAGGGATTCGGCCTCTGGCTGGCAGGGACTCTCTTCCCCGAATTGAAACGTGCCGAAACCTACCGCGCCATCGGACGCGAGATCCTCGAACGCGAAGCCGCCACGCACATCTTCGCGGACGGCGCGTACTCGATGTATTCGCTCAATTACCATCGTTTCATCCTGCACGTCTATTTCCTGGCGATGCGCCTGGGCGAATTGAACGATGCGCGTTTCTCGGATGCGCTCTATCAATCCATCTCGCGCTCGCTGGATTTCTTCGCACAACTCATCCAACCCGAAAGCGGCGAGATGCCCGTCTACGGCTCGAACGACGGCGCGCTGGTCTGTCCGCTCGATTCGTGCGATTTTACCGATTACCGTCCGACGTTGCAGATGGGCTGGCGTCTCGTCCACGGGAAAAGCCTCTTCGACGCGGGCGCGTGGGATGAGTCCCTGTTCTGGTTGTGGGGCGAGTCCGCCCTAAGGTCGGAGAGAGACGCGGCGCCGCGTCAGATGAGTCAAGGCTTTCCCGATGGCGGCGTCCACATCCTGCGCGGACAGTCGAGCGTTGCCTTCATCCGTTGCGCGGACTATCGCGAGCGTCCCTCGCACGCCGACCAACTCCATGTGGATCTGTGGATGCGCGGCCAGAACATCGCCGTCGACGCGGGGACGTATCTCTACAACGGGCAGGGACTCTGGCAGAACGGCCTGGCGCGCACCTCCGTCCACAACACGGTGACGGTGGACGACGCCGACCAGATGCTGTGGTTCAGCCGCTTCACCTGGGGCGAGTGGGCGCGCGGGCGTGTCTTGAAACACGATGAGCATGTTTGGCAGGGTGAACACAATGGCTATGCCCGCTTCGGCGTGAAACACATCCGCTTGGTGATTTCGTTGGAAGAGGATCGCTGGCTGGTCGTGGATCATCTTTCGGGAGATCGCCTGCATCGTTTTTCGTTGCAATGGCTGTTGAATGATTTTCCCTATTCGGTTGTGCCTGAAGAAAACGCAATTCGGTTGAAAGGGGAATCCGATTTTTATGTTCGGATGGGACTGCTCGAAGGCGACGCGAAATTTTCCCTCGTGCGCGGGGATGAACGCTCCACGCGCGGCTGGCGTTCGCGTCACTACGGGCAGAAGGAACCCGCCCTCTCGGTCCGATTGGACGCGGATCGGGCTGAGGCAGTCTTCTGGACATTTTTTGGATTCGATGGCGATTCAGTCCTCCCCTCAGGCCAAAATCTGGAATTGAAGATTGCCAACCGCTCGATTTGTCTTTCCATCGTGTCCTCAGGTGAATTGATGAAGCAAATTTATCCGTGAATTCCTGCGCCGCAAAAAGGGGATAGAAAAACTCCGCGGCTCATCTGTAAAGAGTGTGCAACGTGACAGTCACTTC
>DYKX01000214.1 GCA_020722375.1 Anaerolinea thermophila | reverse complement strand
TGTGGTCAATGACGGAGGGGATGTAGTGGTTGTACATGCCCGCGCCGAGGAAGGAAATCAGTTCGCCGCGCACGGTTTCGTTGTTGGAGGCGATGTCGGCCAGCTCGGCCGCGGCTTCCATCTCGGTCAGGGCTGGAGGCAGGTCGAGTTTGGGGAAGCGGTGGGCGGCGGGTACGGCCTCGAACAGATCGTCCAGGCTCTTGACGCCGATGGTCGCCAGCATCGCCTCCCGCTCTTTGGGGGAATGGGGGATGTAGGTCATTTTAGTTGCCTAGTTCTTAGTTGGATAGTTGCATAGTTGGGGGAGTCACCAGGTCGCGAAGGAACTACAAAACTATGAAACTATGAAACTACTAAACTAATGCGTGCGCTCAGCGCAATAGGCTTCATACGCGGCCGCGTCCATCACCTCACCGGGTGTGCCGCCTTCGAGCCGGATCATCCAGCCTGCGCCGTAGGGATCGCTGTTAAGCACTTCGGGGGTATCGGCCAGGGCCTCGTTGACTTCGGCGACCTTGCCAGAGGCCGAGGCATAAATCTCCGCCGAAGCCTTGACCGACTCGACCGAAGCGATGGGTTTACCGGTCTCGATCTCATCACCGGCCTCGACCAAAATCTCGACGAAAACGATGTCTGAGAGCTGGCCCTGGGCGTAGTCGGTCAGGCCCATCTTCCCGCTGGCGGGATCGAACCATTCATCGGATTTGGTATATTTCAGGTTTGCAGGGGCATTCATAAGTGGTCTCCTCGTGAAATGATATTAGGCGAATCAAAAAGGACGCACGTTGAAATAACGCGCGTCCTCTGTCATCAACCTGAGAGATTCGATTAGTTCATGAGTCGCTCAGACTACCAAACTAACCTTGCACCGTCGGTGTCTCATACAAGACTTTCCAGAGTTTTCAGGAACAGGGTCCTTTTGCCTGAGAGTTTCACCTGGGTTTGCCTTTTTCCAGGTTTGCACCTTCGGCGTTCTTCGCTGCGCTCAGAATCTCTTCCCTGTTCCCGTTCGATTGTAACTTCATTTTATGAGCAGCAGGGACGAAAGTCAAGAGGATGAAAATCCTGTTTTAATCAGTCTGATCGGGATCACCGGCCACTTTGCGGCGGCGCGGTTTGGATTCGGGAGCGGGAGCCTCGTCCATAGCGGGATCAAGCGCAGCGTCCGGGACGAGCGGCCGGGCCCATGCTTCGGGAGCGGATGCCGGGGCGGCGAGTCCGTTCAGGCGGGCGAAATAGTCCCTCACCTGCGGGTCGTTGTAGAAGACCAGCGCAAGGATGCCGACCACCATCGAGAACACATTCCCGAACAGGATGGTGGCAATCTCCAGGATGGCAATGGTATTCGAGGGCCGGATCGGTTGGGGCGGGTTATAGAGCAGCTTGGCTGCGTAAATGATCTCGAAGACGCCAAGCACTGTGGGCAAGACAGCGAACGGGACCAGGCAGGCAAAGACGATGCTCGCCAGCACCGACCCGGCAGCCACCACGCCCCAGATGACGTTGACGATGCCGCTGACCAGGGCCATGATGGCGATGGCCGTCACCATACCGGGCCGGACGAAGTTGTTGGATTCATGGGTCATGTTGAACTCCTTTGTGAGTGTTTCGACGCCCTACTTAACGAAAGGAGCCGCAGCGAGGTTGCAAAGAAAAGGCCCGCGGGCTACGCGGGCCTTTTCTAAACGTCCAAGAAAGGGGGTTAGGCCCAGCCCTGATTCTTGATAAAATTGGTCACAACAGGGATTTCGACATACTCACCCTGATAGGATTTGTAGGCCCAATACAGGAACACGAGCCACACCAATGGCGCGCATAGCCCGCCAATACCAAGGGTTACAGTGGCGATAATGGCTACAATAATCCAGACTACAACGCTTGCTGCAATGGACTGGATCGCATGGAATTTGATGAAGGGACGCGCCTTTTTGTCCTCCATCAACAGGACAATGATGCCAACGATCGGCGCAAAAACGTAACTGAGTGCGGCCCAGAGCTTGTCGTCGCTGGTGATCTCCGGGTTCATGGGTTGTTCGGACATGATAGGTGCCTCCTGATTAGATCAACGGGTGAATTTCAAGTATTGTACAACCAAAACAGGTAAAAATCAACCAATTTTTTCCTGCCAGCATTTCTATGTCATTGCGAGTGAAACGACATCGTACCCGATGGGTAAGCAATCTCCTCATTGACAGTTCCTTATGCTAGAATTGAGTCATGAGCAATTCCCCCCGCATCGTCTTCATGGGTTCGCCCGAATTCGCCCTCCCGTCCCTGCGCGCGTTGGCGGCGGATGGGCGCAAGGCGGATGGGCGCAAGGCGGATGGGCGCAAGGCGGATGGGCGCAAGGCCCATCCCTACCAGGTGGTCGGTGTTGTCACCCAGCCCGATCGCGCCTCGGGGCGCGGCCGCGAGATCAAAATGCCGCCCGTAAAAACACTCGCGCTCGAATTGGGGATTCCTGTCATCCAGCCTGAAAAGCTGCGCCAGCCCGAAGCCATGCAGCAACTGCGCGAATGGAATCCCGACCTCATTGTTGTCGCCGCCTTCGGTCAAATCTTAAAACCCGACGTGCTCGACTTGCCGCGCTTCGGCTGCCTCAACGTCCACGCCTCCCTCCTGCCGCGCTGGCGGGGCGCGGCGCCGATTCAAGCCGCGATTCTGGCAGGCGACGAAGAGACGGGCGTGACCATCATGAAAATGGACGCCGGGGTGGA
>DYKX01000055.1:6231-18235 GCA_020722375.1 Anaerolinea thermophila | reverse complement strand
GAAAGCCTGTACAGGAGTCTTTCCATGCCGTAATACTGCAAAAGTTCGTTGAAAGATCGGCCTGTTTCATGGGCGCGATTCAACAAACGTTGATGAATGGAAGCGGGCAGGTTGCGCTTTTCTGTTTTCATGCCAGCGCCTCCAAATAGGGCAGCATGGCTCTTTCCACCCGATCAATTCTCGCAAAACGCAAAATTTCCTCTGGCGTACATCGCTTCTGCCGCAGGCCTTCTCGCAGGGACTCCAATGCAACGTCCATTCCAGTTTTGTTTCTAAACTTGAAGCAGTCCGCAATGGTTTTGGGGACGCCATACACATTAACTTCCACGTTATCTATTTTGTGCTTTTCGATTCCCGCCTTGAACGGCTCTGGCGAAATCCAAAAGAAACGCGTCGGGGGATATTGTATGCGCGGCTTTTCGGAATCCCTGGGCAATGCCACATACACCTCATGCGGAATCTGTGTGGTCAAGTGATGAAAATACAAAGCCGAAATCAGGCAGATCACCCCTTTTGGAATCCGCAAGGCGACAACCGCAAGGTCTGGGTCGCTCCAGGTTTGTGCATCGGCCAGCCGATACAATCCGCGCCCTTCTTGAACGACGAGCCCATCATCGCGCATTTTATACAACGTGCGCGGCTGAATCCCCTCCGCGAAAACTTCCGTGGAGCGCATTGCTTTTTTCTTTTCGAAAAGCCGAAGCGCCTCTTGAATTGACTGTTGCATAAAATTAACCTTACTTTTATAATGTTACAGTTAATTTTATTCGTACCATCCAAAATGTCAAGGGAAAACAAAAGGACGGCCTCCCCCCAAGCCGTCCCAATTACCAATTACCATTTACCAATTACCCCTTTGGGAACCTACTCACCACCTTCGCCGCCGTCGCGGGACGATCCATCACCCCTCCCTGATAAATCCCAATCGGTGTGCCTTCCTTCGCAGACGCGATCTCGATATATGCCTGACCCGTCAGGAAGCGGTCGCTGTCAATCGCGCAGGAGGTGACGTAACCGATGGTGCGGCCAGTCGAGTCCACCACGGGGTCGCCGTTGTGCGCGGGGCGGACGCGTTGCTCGTCGAAGCGGAAGCGCGCCACCACCATCTTGCGTTCCTTCTCGCGTGCGATATACGCCTCGCGCCCGATGAACCACGGCTTGTACGGCTTCACGTACGAACCGAAGCCGCCCTCGGCCACGCCCAGATCGCGGTGACCGTGTTTGCCCGAGCCCAGTCCCATCTCATCGCCGTACAGCGGCAGACCCGCTTCCGTGCGCAGGGAGTCGCGCGCGCCCAAACCGATCGGCTTCACGCCAAACGATGCGCCGACTTCCAAAATCTTATTCCAGAAGTCCACGGCGCGCTCAGGGTGGACGAACAACTCGAAGGCCATCTTCTCACCCGTGTAACCCGTGCGCGAGACGATCAGGTCGAACCCGCCAACCACCGCGTCGCACAACTCCGTCCGCTTGAGTTTCATTACCTGTGTACGTGTGTACGTGTCTACCCCCATGGCGAGCAAGATATCACGACTTCGAGGGCCTTGTAACGCAATGTCAATTCTCATGTCATCGCCAGCGCGCGGGTCACGCAGGTTGCGGATCTCGGCCTCGTAGCCATACGTCCGCGCCCACGGCTTGGCGTTATCAATCTTCACCTTGCCGTCGCGCACCGCCTCGAACCACGTCCGATCCTTGTCATCGTTCGAGGCGTTCACCACCACCAGGTACTTGTCCCAGGCGCGGCGGTACACCAGCGTATCGTCAATCACATCCGCGTCGGGCGTCAGGAACTGGCTGTACAAACTCTCGCCAGGTCGCAGTCCGCCGCAGTCGTTGGCGCAGATCGTATCCAGGAACGACGCCGCGTCCGCGCCCTTCACTTCGTACACGCCCATGTGGCTCACGTCGAACAGTCCCGCCGCCTGTCTCGTCGCCAGATGTTCCTCATAAATAGACGTGTACACCACAGGCATCTCCCAACCCGCAAATGGGACCATCCTGCCGCCGAGGTCTCGATGGACTTGATTCAGCCGAGTCTTTTTCAGCTCGCCCTCGACCTCTTGCCACACAAACGGCGGCAGCGCTTCTTTCTGACCCTTCGCGGGGTCGCCGATAAACCAGGGTTTTTCCTCGCTGACAGGTTTCCCAGCCGCCTCTTTGAGTTTCTTCTTGCTCTCCATCACCACGAACGGACCCGGCATCCTCGCCGCCGAGAAATCTTTCTCGCCATCCAGTCGGAACGACATATATCCATCCGAGAGGTCGCGCAGCCATGTGCCGACCACTCCCGCCTTCGCAACGGGGACTTGCAGTTGATAAGTGAAGTCATCCACCTTGGCAAGCGTACCCTTCACCGTGCCGCCCTTGGGCGTCGTGATCGAGGTCGCCTGACTCTGTCCCTTCTTCAACGCGGACAAATCACTCGACACCGCGTAATCCAACACCTGCCTCACGCGCGGGCCGCGCAACTCGAACACACTGTAGGACAATTTGCCAAATTGTCCCGCATCATCAATGTAATAGAAATGCGGATACCCGCTCTTCTTGTACTTGAAATCAATGCCCGCGCTCTCGGCCAACTTCCTGACTCGCAACTTCGCATCATTCAACACCTTGAAATCAAGTTTCGCTCTTCTCACGCGCCCCTTGTGCGGCGTATCCACCGAATGCGGCGCGCAGGCCAGCAGCACATCGGCCATGATGTCCGCCAATTGACGGCTCTTCTTTTCGTCGAAGCCGCGCTGCGTGATCCACGGCGTGCCGAGACGAATGCCGCTCGGGTCGGCCGAATTCTTATCGCCGGGGATCGTGTTTCGATTCACAACCACGCCAACAATATCAAGAATACGCGCGGCCTGGTCGCCACTTAGTTTTGTGCCATCCTCCCCAACGACAGTCGTCACGTCTACGTTGACGAGATGACTGTCTGTTCCTCCAAACGGAACACGCAGCCCACGGGACACGAATTGATCCGCCATCGCCTGCGCGTTCTTGATGGTTTGGGCTTGCAGTTTCTTGAACTGTTTGGTCTGCGCCAGTTTGAAGGTCAGCGCCAGCGCCGCGAACACATTGACGTGCGGCCCGCCCTGCTCGCCAGGGAACACCGCCTTGTCAATCTTCTTCGCTATCGCCGCGTCGGTCGTTAGCAACACTGCCCCGCGCGGACCGTCGAGACTCTTGTGCGTGGTGGACATCACCACATGAGCAACTCCAATCGGCGAGGGGACGACTCCTGCCGCGACCAGCCCGCCGATGTGCGAAATGTCCGCCAAAAAGTACGCGCCAACCTCGTCCGCAATCTCGCGGAACTTCTTCCAATCGGGAACCCACGAATACGAGGAGTAGCCCGCGATGATCAGTTTCGGTTTGTTCTCAATTGCCAGCGCGCGGATGGCGTCGTAGTCGAGTTTCTCGTTCTCGTCCACGGTGTAATGCACCGCCTTGAACCACTTGCCGCTGCGATTCACCGACGAACCGTGCGAGAGATGACCGCCATGCAGCAGGTTGAGTCCCATGATGGTCTCGCCCAGCGGAATCAGCGCCTGATACACCGCGTTGTTGGCGGGCGCACCCGAAAGCGCCTGCACGTTGACGAAAATCTGGTCAGCCGTGAATCCGTTCGCGGCAAAAGCCTCCGCCGCGCGCCGCCGCGCCAATGCCTCGACCACATCGGCATATTCCACGCCCTTGTAATAGCGCGGGTCGCCGTTGCGACGGTAATGAGCAAGTCGCATTGGATAATCGAGAATCTCCTCCTCGCTCATCCAACGCGACTCTTCATCGGGGTAGCCTTCCGCATAGATATTCTGGAAAGCGGAAGCCAGCGCCTCGCGCACCGCCATCGGCGCAGTTGATTCGCTCGGGATCAGGATCAACTTGCGGGCTTGCCTCTCCGCCTCGAGTTGAGTCAGATCGAAAACGTCTTTATCAAGATCGGCAAGTTTGCCGCGAAAAAGAAAATCGGACATGGTAGTCTCCTATTGCGCGTCGCACCTCACGGGTGGACGAGTTTTAATGAGCAGGCAAATCCTGCGGGTGAGTTGTCCAATCAAGGCGGGTGCGAGGCACCCTTGATTGAAAGTTGTCAGACCAATCGAATTGTAGAACGGGAAGGGGGGAAGGTCAAGTGAGAAATGACACATATCCCCATATTTCCTTGACATTCGCTATATAAGGCCGACTAGCTGCTCGAAGGCCTCGACAAGGGTTACCTCGACGGCCCGATGTTTGGGATCGGGTTCGGCCGCGGCGGGCATGGCGGTCCCAACGGCATGGGACAGTCTCCTGTCGAACAGTCCCCGACAACCACTCCGTAACAGGCCATACCTTTATAGAAAGGAGGCCAATGAAAATGGAACAGGCGAGAAGTGATGAACGTCTCGCCTGCCTCTTGTGGGCGCTGAGGGACTCGAACCCCCGACCCCCTCGGTGTAAACGAGGTGCTCTAACCAACTGAGCTAAGCGCCCGTGCTTTTATTATACAGTTGAAGGTTGCAGATTGGCAAGTTGAGGATTACACTGTGCCCATCAAAACCAACTTCCACTTGGAGTATCCATGCGATTTGTACGTTTTCAACGAGGGGAGCAAACTCCCCGCTTCGGCTGGTTGCACGAAAACAAGGTCGGCGAGATCGAAGGGGACCTGTTCGGAGCGTACAAACGGCTCAAGGCGGACATCCCGCTGAAAGACGTCCGCCTGCTGGCCCCCTCCACGCCCAGCAAGATCGTCTGTGTGGGGCGTAATTATGTGGAACACGCCAAAGAGTTGGGCAATGAAGTGCCCAAGGTGCCGCTCATTTTCCTCAAGCCCCCCTCCTCGGTCATCGCGCCGGGGGAGACCATCCTCCTTCCGCCGCAGTCCGCCCAGGTGGAGCATGAAGCGGAACTGGTGGTCGTCATCGGCAAGCGCGGACGGAACCTCACCGCCGAATCGGCGCGGGACCTGATTCTGGGCTACACCATCGGGAACGACGTCACCGCCCGCGACCTGCAAAAGACGGATGGCCAGTGGACGCGCGCCAAGGGCTTCGACACCTTCTGTCCCTTCGGCCCGTGGATTGACACCGACTTCGACCCGTCGGATGCGCTGATCACCTGCCGCGTCAACGGCCAGATGCGCCAACTGGCATCGACGCGGGATATGGTCTTCAGTGTGGGTATGTTGATTGCCTACATCTCTTCGGTGATGACGCTGGAGCCAGGCGACCTGATCTTTACCGGCACGCCCGCGGGGGTAAGCCAATTAAGGGCAGGCGATACTGTGGAGGTGGAAATTGACGGGCTTGGCTTGCTGAGCAACCCCGTCAAGTCTGCGGCATGAAAAAGAATTCATTTTACGCATCGCGTGTTATACTTCGACTGTTGTCAACAGGGGTTTGGCTGATTCTCTTGCGAGGTCATCGAACGCCTGCATTTATCATGGCCTGCCGGTCAGGCCTGTGAGGAGAATATGGAATCGAAGCTGTATGTTGGAAACCTGCCCTACTCCGCCACGGAGGAAGAACTGAAAACGCTCTTTGGTCAGGCAGGCATGGTGACCTCTGTTGCCGTCATCAAGGACCGCGAGACGGGCCGCTCGAAAGGATTTGCCTTTGTTGAAATGAGCAGCGCCGACGAGGCCCAGAAGGCCATCAGCATGTTCACCGGTCATATGATGGGAGGACGCGACCTGCGCGTCAGCATCGCGCGTCCGCGCGAAGAAGGCGGCAACCGCGGCGGCTATGGCAATCGCGGCGGCAACCGCGGCGGCTACGGCAATCGCGGCGGCGGGGGTGGTGGACATCGTCAAGACTACTAATCCAACCTGCCACATCGAAATCCCGCCCCGCTCCCGGGCCGGGATTTTTTCTTTAAAAAACCCCCAATTGCATGAAAAAAGAAGTGATATTTGTAAGGAGGTTTAAGGTTGCGCTCGGACACAAAAAACGGTAAGATTGATCTGCCTATGATACAGATAGCGTTTCTTATCCTGGACCTTTTGGCAATTTCACGCCAACACTCAGCAAAGGCCTGACGGGTGAATCGTACACCTGCCAGGCCTTTATATTCTGTAGCGCAAGATGCCATCTTGCGCTACGACAAAAGGAGATTGAATGCAAACACCCTGGGAATACCGCTATGCTCACCGCATGCAAAAGATGGGCAGTTCCGTAATACGCGAACTGCTCAAACTCACCGAGCAACCGGACATTATTTCCTTCGCGGGGGGGCTGCCCGCACCGGAAGTCTTCCCGGTAAAAGAATTCCAGGAGGCCTGCAACACAGTGCTGGCCGAACATGGCGCGCAGGCTTTGCAATACAGCACCACAGAGGGATACCGTCCGCTTCGAGAGATGATCGCGCGTCACACCTCACGGTATGCTGTGGAAGTGACCGCCGACAACATCCTCATCACTTCGGGCTCGCAACAGGCGCTGGACTTCATCGGGCGTCTCTTCATCAACCGCGGCGACTACATCGTGGTCGAATCACCCACCTACCTCGGCGCGCTCCAGGCGTGGAACGCCTACGGTGCACAGTATATCTCCGTCCGCATGGACGAGCACGGCATGATCGTGGATGAATTGGAGGAGGCCTTGCGCAAGGGGCCCAAGTTCATCTACGTGCTGCCGAACTTCCAGAACCCAAGCGGCTCCACCCTGAGCCTCGAGCGCAGACAAAAACTGGTGGAAATGGCCGACCGCTACGGGGTCCCGATCGTGGAAGACGATCCGTACGGTCAACTCCGCTACGAGGGCGAACACCTTCCCTCCGTCGTCTACCTGGACAGCCAGTATCGCGGCCCCAATGGCGGACATTACAGCGGCAACGTCATCTACCTGAGCACCTTCTCGAAACTGCTCGCGCCCGGCCTGCGCCTGGCCTGGGTCATCGCCCCGCCGGAGGTGATCCGCAAGCTGGTGATGACGAAACAGGCCGCCGACTTGCACACGTCCTCGTTCAACCAGTATGTGGCCTACGAGGTCGGCAAGGGCGGGTTCCTGGATGAGCACGTCAAGGTCATCCGCGCCACCTACAAGGAACGCCGCGACGTGATGCTCGAAATGATGGATGAGATGTTCCCGCCCGAAATGCGCTGGACTCGTCCACAGGGCGGCATGTTCCTGTGGGGCATGATGCCCGAAGGCATGGACGCAGCCGAAGTGCTCAAGGCCGCGCTTGAACGCAAAGTGGCCTTCGTCCCCGGCGCGGCCTTCCACGCCAACGGCGGCGGCGCGAACACCATGCGCATCAACTTCTCGTATTCATCGCCCGACACCATCCGCGAAGGCATCACCCGCATGGGAACGGTGCTGAAAGAATTGCTGCACAAAAACGGGAACGGGAACAAGTAAAGGATGAAAGAAGAAAGATGAAAGATGAAGGCCTCCTGCATTGCAAGAGGCCTTTTTGATTCGCTTTCAGTTTTTTATCCTTTATCTTTCATCGCTCATCTTTGAATCAATCATCCACATACGGCACGTAATCGGCACGCGCAATTCCCTGCTCGATGGCCTTTTCGGCCACGGCACGCGCCACGGCGTGATGCACTTTCTTTTCAAGCGGATTCGGCACCAGTTCGCCGGGCGGCGTCAGCGCGGCAATCGTCTCGGCCGCGGCCAGCAACATTTCGTGGGTGATGCGCGGGGCGTGCGCGTCCACTGCGCCGCGGAAGATGCCAGGGAAACCCAGCACATTGTTGACCGACTTCCCGTCCGCCGCGAACGCCGCGCCGTGCGCCAGTGCCACTTCGGGAGCGATCTCCGCATTGGGATTCGACAACGCCAGGATGATCTGCCCCTCGCGCACCATTTCGGGACGGATGAGTCCTGCCGCGCCCGTCGTGGCGATGACGATATCCGCCTTCGCCATGATCTCGGTCAGGCTGGACCCGCGTCCGCCCGCGGCCTCGAAGCGCGTTACCGCCTCCGACGAAAGGTCCGCGCCGAGCACGGGATTCCCCGTCAGCCGCATCAACATCTTCCCGATGGCGTTGCCCGCCGCGCCCAGTCCGATCTGACCGATGAGCGCGTTGCGGAGGTCGCGTCCCGTCTCGCGCGCGGCCACCATCAACGCGGCTGTCGAAACGACAGCCGTCCCGTGCTGATCGTCGTGCAGGACGGGGATGTCGAGCGCGGCCTGCAATTTTTCCTCGATCTCGAAGCAACGCGGCGCCGAAATATCTTCGAGTTGGATGGCGGCGAAGGTCGGCGCGATGGCCTTCACCGTGCAAATGATTTCTTCGGGGTCTTTGGTATTCAACAGAATCGGAACGCCCGAAAGCCCCACGAGCGTTTCCATCAACATGGCCTTGCCTTCCATCACGGGCATCCCCGCCAGCGGACCGATGTCACCCAATCCCAAAACAGCCGTCCCGTCGGTGACAATGGCGACCATGTGACTGATGCTGGTGTACGTCCACGCGAGGGACGGGTCCGCGGCGATCTTGTTGCAAACCTGCGCCACGCCTGGGGTGTAGACACGCCGCAGGGTGGACAGCGAGTCGATGGGGTAGCGCGAGCGGATGGCGATCTTGCCTTTTTGATGCAACTCCAGCACCTCGTCGCGCACCTGCAGGATTTTCGTCCCTTCGTTGGCGCGCATGGCTGCGATGATGCGTTCGATGTGCGCCTCGTCCTCCGCGTAGATGGTGATGTCGCGCACCACGTTTTGCGAGGTCTCGGTCAGCATTTCGATCCCGCCTACATTTCCGCCTGCTTCCGAGATGGATGTCAGCAAGCGGGCGAGCACGCCGCGCGCCTGCGAGTTGCGGACGCGGACGGTTCTCATCAGTTTTCGTTCCCAGGCCATAGCGTTTCTCCTTCAGCATCCGTCATTGCAAGCGAAGTTGGTCGAGTAGTGAGCGTTGTTTGCGTGCGCAGCGAGACTAACGGAGCGAAACAATCTCCTCGGCGAACAGGAGATTGCTTCGTCGGGAAAGGCGCCCTCCTCTCGCAATGACGGAATAAATTATGGGGGCAAAGTGGCAATTTGCCTTACAACAATCCTGTCACTTGATCGAACGCGGTGACGACGGGGCATCCCGCGTCTGGAAAGAGGCGGATCGGGTCGTAGAGCACGGGTTGAAGCCCCGCGCGACGCGAGCCGACGATATCGGCAAAGTAGTTGTCGCCCACGTACATCGTCTCAGAAGCGGATGTCCCCGCGCGTTTGACGGCTTCGTCGAAGATGGCGCGGTCGGGTTTGTAGGAATTCACTTCGCCCGCCGCCAGCGTGAATTGGAAGAATTCGCGCAGTCCCAGTTCTTCGAGTTCCGCATCGAACGGTTTGCCGCGGTTGGAAACCATGCCGAGAATAAAACCAGCCTCTTTGAGATTCGCGAGCAGGGCGGGCGCGCCCTCGGGCACGTGGACTTGCGGCTTGTAGTTCTCTGACAAATGCGCGGAAAATTGCGGGGCAAGTTCCGCCGCCTGGGCGGACGGACATCCGATGGCAATCAGTCTGCGCCGCGCGAAGTTGATCCAAAAACTGTCGTTCTCGAGCTTTTGGTTTCTATATTTTTCGTTATCGGCTTTGATCTCTGGCGAATTGGCAAAATAATAATGCTCCCAGCGCGCGGCACGGGTGATGTCTTCAGGATGGAGAGGGATGCCGAGCGAGATGGCATAGTTATTGAAAACGTCGCTGCCCTTGGGCGTGTGGAGACGGAGCGTGCCGTCGAGGTCGAAGAGGATGGATCTAATTCCGTTGGGTGAGATCATATTGGGTCAATTGTCGAAAGTTGAAAGTCAAATGCCAGAGAATAAAACCTGAAACCTGACACTTGAAACGTGAAACTTCATCCGCCGATTTCATTCATCACGCGGTTGAGAGGAATGACGCCTTCCGCCAGCCCGTGTCCCCAGGGCTTTTCCCAAACGCCATCGAGGATAAGATGGCGGAGATCATCGAGCGTGGCGCCCGCCCGCAAGGGGGTGAGCAGGTCCACTTCCTTTTCGCGCAGGAGGCAGAGGCGCAGGCGTCCGTCCGCTGTGAGACGGGCGCGGGTGCAGGCCGAGCAGAACGGCGCGGTGACGGAGGAGATGAGTCCCACGTCGCCTTTTGCGTTGGGGAGTTTGAAGAGACGCGCTTCGCCGTCCAATTTGCCGTTGTTGGCGACCTGCATATCGCCGAGAGAATCTTCGATGCGTTCCTTGATCTCCTCCGCGGTGACCACCTGCCCGGTTTGCACGTCCGTCACGCCCGCGAAGGGCATCATCTCGATGAAACGCATCTGCCAGTTATGGTCAACGGTGAGGCGGGCGAGGTCCACCACGTCATCTTCGTTGTAGCCGCGGACGACCACCGCGTTGAGTTTGATGGGGGTCAGTCCCGCCTGCTCGGCGGCGAGGATGCCGTTCCACACATCCTCGAGTTTGCCCCAGCGCGTCAGGCGCTTGAACTTTTCGGGGTTGAGTGTGTCGATCGAGATGTTAACTCGGTGGAGGCCCGCGTCGGCAAGGGGACGCGCCAGCCTGGAGAGAAGTACCCCGTTCGTCGTCAAGGAAACGGAGCGAATGCCCTCAGTATGGGCGATGCCGCGCACGATGTCCACAATATTGGCGCGCACGGTCGGCTCGCCGCCGGTCAGTCGGATTTTGTCGAATCCCAACGACGCGAAGAGTTTAACAAGCAGGTGAATTTCGTCATCCTGCATCAGTTCCGCGTTGGGGCGGAAGGTCTGGTCTTCGGGCATGCAATAGATACAGCGCAGATTGCAGTGGTCAGTAAGACTGATTCTGAGATAATGAATGGTACGTCCAAAACGGTCGATTGCCATAGACACCCATTATAACCAGAACGGCAGAGAGGGCAATTCAAAAATTCCCCCCTGACTTGAGACTTATCCCTTTCTAATTGACGAAGGAATACAGCCGTGCTATCATGCAGTTGCACTTATTCTTTTCATTATTTGGAGGTCTTATGAGCATGGAATTTTTCCTTCGCGTTGTGGGGATGCTGGTGTTTGGATTTCTGGGCGGATATGTGGGCCAGGAACTGGCGCTTGACTACAATACAGACGTGTTGATCTATGTGCTGACGTTCGGCCTGGTCGGCGCGCTGGTGGGATTCGTGCTAACCCCCTATCTGACCAGCCGTCCCGCCCGCGCACTCCGCTCTGCGCTTGGACGAATGGCCGCGGAAACGCTCTTCGCAGGAATGATTGGCCTGATTGTCGGCCTGCTGACAGCGGCCCTGCTGGCCTTTCCGCTCTCGCTTCTGCCCGCCCCCTTCGGGAGCATCCTGCCATTCGTTGGGGTGCTGGTCTTCTCCTACTTCGGTGTCTCGCTCTTTGTGATGCGCCAGGGCGATATCATGGGATTGCTGGGCGCGCTCAGTGGACGCAGTGGCGAGGGCGGCAGTTCCTCCTCGTGGACGAATCTCAACCGCAACATCCTGCTCGACACCAGCGTCATCATTGACGGGCGGGTGGGCGACATCGCCAGGACGGGCTTCCTGCCCGGGACGCTCCTCATCCCGCGCTTCGTGCTGAACGAACTGCAATACATCGCCGATTCTCCCGACGGATTGCGCCGCGCCCGCGGCCGCCGCGGCATGGAGACGATTGCCGAACTGCAAAAACTTCCCAACGTGATGACCCGCGTCAGCGACATTGACGTGGACGGCGTGCGCGAAGTTGACGACAAACTCGTCGTACTGGCGCGCCAACTCAAATGTCCGATCCTGACCAACGATTACAACCTCAACCGCGTGGCCGAGTTACAGGGCGTCACCATCCTCAACATCAACGAGTTGACCAACGCGGTTAAATCCGTGGTCCTGCCGGGCGAAGTCCTGCGCATCAACGTCATCCAGGAAGGCAAGGAGTACGGCCAGGGCGTGGGCTACATGGACGATGGCACGATGGTCGTCGTCGAGAACGGCAAGGACGTCATCGGCGAATACCGTGAAGTGACCGTCTCCAAGATCCTGCAAACCGCGGCCGGACGCATGATCTTCGCCCGCGTGGAAGAAGACAAGAACGGGAAGAAGAAAAAGTAAACAGGTACACAAGTACACA
>DYKX01000055.1:4436-6131 GCA_020722375.1 Anaerolinea thermophila | reverse complement strand
GTACACAAGTACACAGGTAAACAGGTAAATGATTTTTCATTGCACATGTATTTGACCGCGAAGTAAAATAGTCGCAAAGGAATCGGTCCTGGCGGCTAATGCTTCGCGGTTCCATTTAAGCCATGTGCCTTCGGGCGGACGTTCAAATCACTAGCAGAAAAGGTTTCACCATGTTGCGAGTCTACAACACCCTCACCCGCAAAATCGAAGAATTCCAGACCCTCGAGCCGGGCGTGGTCAAGATGTACGTCTGCGGCGTCACCGTCTACAACGACGCGCATGTCGGTCACGCCATGTCCGCGCTGGTATTCGACATCATCCGCCGCTACCTCGAGTTCCGCGGCTACAAGGTCAAGCACGTCATGAACTTCACCGACGTGGACGACAAGATCATCGCCCGCGCCAACGCCCTCGGCGAGGATCCCTTCGCGCTGGCCCAGCGCTACATTGACGACTACCGCCAGAACCTGCTCGACCTCAACATCCTGCCCGCCACGTCCACCCCACGCGCCACACAGACGATGAAAGAGATCATCGCCATGGTGCAGGGACTCATCGAAAAGGGCTACGCCTACCCCGCCCCCAACGGCGATGTTTATTTTCGCGTCACCAAAGACAATGACTACGGCAAACTCTCCAGCCGCAAATTGGACGAAATGCAGGCAGGCGCGCGCATCGAAGTGGAAGAAGCCAAGGAACACCCAATGGACTTCGCCCTGTGGAAAGCCGTCAAACCTGGCGAACCGTTCTGGGAGAGTCCGTGGGGGCGCGGCCGCCCGGGCTGGCACATCGAATGTTCCGCCATGAACCTGGCCGAACTCGGCGAACAGATCGACATCCACGGCGGCGGCAACGACCTCATCTTCCCCCACCACGAAAACGAGATCGCCCAAAGCGAATCCTACACGGGCAAACCCTTCGCCCGCTACTGGATGCACAACGGGATGCTGCAACTCGGCGGCGAGAAAATGTCCAAGTCGCTGGGCAACATCGTCAGCATCAAGGAATTCCTCTCCAAGCGCGACGCGGACGTGATGCGGATGCTCGTCCTCAACGGGACCTACCGCGCCCCGCTCCTGTTCAACGACGAGACGTTGGACGCCGCGCAGAAAAACGTCGAGCGCCTCAAATCTGGACTGCGGGCGGGTCGCGCCGCCGAAGGGACGAGCGGACTCAACCCCGAAGCCATCCAACTCCTCGCCGACGCCTCCGCCGCGGCCCGCGCCAACTTCACCGAGGCGATGGACAACGACTTCAACACCGCTGGCGCCGTCGCCGCGCTGTTCGAACTGGTCAAAGCCATCAACACCGCCCGCGACAACGGCGCGGCGGACGCACAACTCCTCCCCGCGCAGAACATGCTCCGCACACTGACGGGTGTCCTCGGCCTGCGCCTGCAAGATAAAAAAGGCTCCGCCGATGCCGACCCATTCATCAACCTGCTGGTGGAGGTCCGCACCGAAGCCCGCAGGCAAAAGCAATGGGCCATGTCCGACCTGATCCGCGACCGCTTGAAGGAACTGGGCGTCACCATCGAAGACAGCAAAGACGGGACAACCTGGAGATGGGGCTGATCCCCAAAAACAAAAATCGGACGAGGCGCAACACCTCGTCCGATTTTCTTAAAGCCTGGCCAAACACCGGATTGCAGACTTCCAGTCTGCCTGGCCGAGCGGACTCAAGTCCGCGCTCCGA
>DYKX01000055.1:0-4336 GCA_020722375.1 Anaerolinea thermophila | reverse complement strand
CCGGATTGCAGACTTCCAGTCTGCCTGGCCGAGCGGACTCAAGTCCGCGCTCCGATGGTTTTTCAGCCAGACTCTTAACCCATCCTCTCTTCCTTCCACACGTCCGCGCGGTTGTGATAACCCGCCTGTTCCCAAAAACCGAGGCGGTCACGCGGCATGAACTCCAGCGAGCGCAGCCACTTGGCGCCCTTCCAGAAGTAGGGCGTCTCCAGATCCTCGCGGCTGGGGATGAATCCCACCACGCCTCGTAACGGATAGCCGTGGTCGGGCGTGATCGGCTCCCCGTTCAGGTGCGTGGCGAGCAGGAAGTTATCGGCCAGCACTACATCCAGCGGCAGGTTGACGGTGAATCCGTATTCCGCGTGCTGCATCACATGCGTGGCAGTCGGCTTGATCTTGATGAGGCCGCCGTCCACGAGAGCCTTCACCGAGACGCCCTCCCAAACCGTGTCGAACTTGCTCCAGCGCGTCACACAGTGGATGTCCATCTGGATTTTGGCGCGCGGCAACTGATTGAATTCGTTCCAGTCCCAGCGTTTCTCTTCCTCCACTTCGCCCCAGACGCGAAAATCCCACGTGGCGGCGTTGAACGGCGGGACAGGTCCGTAATGCAAAACGGGAAATTTCAACGTCAGCGATTGGCCGGGCGGCAGGCGTCCCTCGTTGCGGATACGTTCTTCTTCTTTGCGGCGATCTTGATCTGTGGGGAACATAAAAACCTCGCTTTCCAATAAGGGCAATGATACCAAGAGGACAACTCAAATCCTCAATTTGTTACCAGTGGAGGGAGAGGAAATCCAAAAGTCCCACTTTGGGAAATGCTCATCCAGAAGTAGAACTTCTGGATTCCAAACTGATGATCTTGCGCGTCTGCGCGATGTCCGCGTGGATTTGCTTTAGCAACGCATCCACTGAATCGAATTTCATCTCGTCGCGCAGGCGGGCGATAAATTCCAGTTTCACTTCCTGCCCGTACAGGTCGCGGTCGAAATCCAAAATGTGCGCCTCCACGTTGACGGTGCGCTTGTCGGGCGTAAAGGTGGGGTTGTAGCCGATGTTGGTGGCGGCCGTGTACAGGTCCGCGCCGAGGCGGACGCGGCAGGCGTAGATTCCGTTGGCGGGCAGGAGTTTGGATTCAGGGTAGGCGATATTCGCGGTCGGGATGTTGATCCGTCGCCCGCGTCCATCCCCGTGGATGACGGGACCCGAAAGCGCGTACGGACGGCCAAGCAGATGCGCGGCCGCGTCCACGCTTCCCACCGAGACGAGTTTGCGGATCTCCGTGGACGAAATGACGCCGCTCTCGTCACTGACGGCGGCCATGACTTCGGTGGTGTATCCAAGTTCGCGGCCCAGTTCGGTCAGGCGTTGGGCGTTGCCTTCGCGGTTCTTTCCGAGCGCAAAATCGTAGCCAATGAGCAGGTGACTCAAACCGAGATTCCGCTTCAAGAGGGCCATGAAATCGTGCGCGGAACTGTCCGCCACCGAGCGGTCGAAGGGATGGGTGATGACCGCGTCCACGTCCAGGGAAGAGGCGAGCGCGGCGCGTTCGTCGGGCGTGGTCAGCAGTTTAATGTCCCGTCCCGCGAGGGCGACGGCGGGATGCGGGTCGAAGGTAAGCAGAACGGCAGGCGCGCCGTTTTGGTGGGCACCTGCCGCGAGTGTCTTGAGGATGGCCTGGTGACCGCGATGAATGCCGTCAAAAACACCAATGGTCAGCCAGGCATTTTGGATCGAAACGTCGGCGAGGGATCGGTAATGTTGCACGGGATGTTTGCACGCAGAACCCCCGTTTCCTCGCCTTCGGCGGAAAACGGGGTTCTGAACTGATTTATTCTTCGCCCTTGGCTTCGCTGGTGAAGAACACCTTTTTGGGCTGCCATTCAGCGGAACCGTCTTCGCCGGTGGCGGGGACCATCAGGGCAATCAACTCTCCTGCCGCGCTGACGCCGCGCACCAGTTGGGGCTGTTCCGCTCCCGCGGCGGCCTTCACGCGATGACCGTGGCGGACTTCCTCGACCTCATCTGGATTCAGTTCCACGGCGGGCCAATCGGCGAGCGCCTCGGCGGCGGGGATGAGATGTTGATACCAGTTGCCCGCCTGGAAGGCTTCCTGCAATTTACGGAGAGGCGTGGCATCGCGCAGGCTGAAGCGTCCGCTCTTGGTGCGGCGCAAGCCAACGAGATACGCGCCCGTTCCAAGTTGGACGCCAATATCATTGGCCAGCGAGCGGACGTAGGTGCCGCTGGAACAATGCACATCCACCACCACCTCGGGCGGCGCCCATTCGAGCACCTCGAGGTGATGCACCTGGATCTTGCGCGGTTCCAACGCGACTTCCTCGCCCTGGCGTGCCATGTCGTAGGCGCGGCGTCCGCCCACTTTGACGGCGGAATACGGCGGGGGAGTCTGCTCGATCTCGCCTTCGAAATTCTTGAGGATCTTTTCGAACTGCTCCTCGGTCACGTTGACCGGCTGGTTCGACTGGACGAATTTCCCGTCCGCGTCGAACGTGTCGGTGCTGGAGCCGAGGCGGATGATGGCCTGGTAGCGCTTGTCGGACGCGGAGACGTACTCGCTTAGACGCACGGCCGGGCCAACGAGAATGACCAGAACGCCCGAAGCGCGCGGGTCCAGCGTGCCAGTGTGCCCGGCGCGGCGGATGCCCGTCCCACGCCGTATGGCTTCCACAACATCGTGCGACGTCATACCCACAGGTTTGTCCACTACGAGGACACCGGAGATGGCGTTCTTGACATCCTGACTGTTCATTACTTATTCCTCCTGGAAATGGGTGACTGAGGCCAGCCACGTTTATATTCTACCAAATTTGTCCGATTTGGAAAGAATTACTTAAGACCCAGCATTTCCCGCGTCGTTTTCAGGACGAGAGGCTGGATCTCGCTTAATTTGCCGGGGATATCCGCCCCGGCCGCCGCGGCGTGACCGCCGCCGTTGAAGTGTTTTGCAACCTTTGCAACGTTGTAACCATCTTCGAGCGCCCGCCACGAAATCTTGACGTGCCCGTCACTCTGCTCGACGAAGATCATGCCCACTTTGGGGCCGTCAATGGCGGAGATCATGTTGATGAGGTCGGCGTCATCGTTGCCGCCGTAGCCCGCGGCCTTTCGGTCGGCGAGGGTCAGCGTACCCCAGACGAGACCGTCCGAGCGTTCGAGGCTGGACAGTCCCGCGCCCCAGTAGCGCGCCGCGGGATAGGACTTCCGCACGAGCGAGCGCATGTAGAGTTCGGGCAGGTTCGCGCCGCGTTCCATCAACAGGGCGGCCTGACGAAGCGATTCGGGCGTGGTGTTGGCGGTGCGGAACCCAAGCGTGTCGGTGACGATGCCGGTCAGCAAGGCGTTCGCGATGGGTTGGGAAATCTCCAGCCCCCACTTTGGCAGGCAGTCGGTGAGAATGGCCGAGGTGGCCACTTCCTCCCCGACGATGAGATTCAACGTCCCAAACTTTTCATTGGTGATGTGATGGTCTATGTTGATATCGGGCTTGCGGATGGACTCGAATGGTTTGCCGAGACGTTTGTAATCGGCACAATCCACCGAGATGAAGGTGTCCCATTCTCCTTTCGGTTCTTTCTGGACTTGTTCATATCCTTGCAAAAAACGGAAGGACGCCGGCACCCCGTCCTGCAAAACCATCTGGACGGTCTTTCCCGCGTCTTGTAACGCCAAACCCAAACCAAGCAACGCGCCAATGGCGTCGCCATCCGGGCGGACATGAGATGCAATGAGAATACTCTGCGCCGACTTGAGACGCTCCCCAACTTGTTGGATGATCGCACTTTCCATAAAATTTTTACTTTAGCCCACGTTACGGTAACGTTTTTGCTATCTCTCCTTTTTCGTATTTATTGTACTGCCTTTTTGTAAATGGCACATTAATGAAATGCCACTTATCTGATTCAAACCTGTTTTTTCGCCCGCAACTCGGCCAGTTTCTTTTCGATCTGGTCGGCGTTTTCGGGCGTGGGATCCCAGTGGAAGCGCAGGCGGGGAAAGACGCGCAGGTCCACGCGCCCGGCCAAGGTCCGACGGATGAAGCCGCTGGCGCTTTCGAGGCCGGTCAAAATTTCCTTGCTGCGCTCGCGTCCCTCCACCGCGGAGACGAACACATCCGCGTAGGCCAGTTCCCGATCCACCTTCACGTCCGTCACGTAGACGAACTCGAGGCGCGGGTCACTGATCTCGCGGACGAGCATCTCCGAGAGTTCCTGGCGGATTCGATCCGCAATGCGTTGGAGACGAATTCCTGATGGCATGGGAAACCTATGGCGTGCTGCGTATTTCGTACTGCGTATTTCGTACTGCGTATTTC
>DYKX01000213.1 GCA_020722375.1 Anaerolinea thermophila | reverse complement strand
CCCTCAGGCCGGCCGGCTGCGCCGTCCGGCCCGGCGGGCTGGTTCGTGGGCCGGCAATGTTTTGTGGCCTAGCGGAGTGTCAGTGGTCGCCGGAACCAGTTCCAGAACAGCTTTCTGAAACTGGCGTGTATGCACTCCGTGCATAGTCTGTTGGCTTTAGCTGGACCCTCGCCGAAAAGGTCCGTTTCCCGCGATTCCGATTCGCGCGACGCCCGCCAGAACAACGACCAACACTCACTTCCTGAATTCGGGGCTCGGGACCGGGAGGGCTTTTCGGCGAGGGTTTACCTATGTCGATGCTTGGCGATCGGATCTGGGCGGGAAACCTACTCCTCGAAATTCGACAGATAGGTGGCCTGGCCCTGAGTGACATCCTGCAATCGCCATGAAATCAGCTTCTCGGGCCTTTTCAACCCGACGTTTTCGGTGCGATAGGTGATGCTGCCTATCTCACCGGACGGCCCATAGAAACTCTGCGAAGCGACCTGGGTAATGTTGTCGACGGTCGCACTGCCCACGAACACATAGTATTTCATCGTCCCGGTCGTGGGTTGGAGGTGCGTTATCCTGAACGTCCCGGTCCTGTTGGGAGGATCCCCAAGTTTGCTGCTCTCCGAGGAGATGCAGGTCGATTTGACGGGATCTATCTCCGTCTCCCAGACGTAGGCGATCTGCTTATATCCATCAGGGTCGAAATACTCTTTGGGAACGTAGTTGGTTCGAAAAACCCTGACCATCACATCCGTGAAATCCACTTTGCTTCCTGGTTCAAAGGTGAAACGACCAACGATTGAGCCTTTGTCTGTTTCCTGCACGACCAGCATGGCGAATGTGGCCACGGTCGCCTTATCCATCTGTAGGCGTGACATCAACGTCTGGTATCCGAATTTGCTGCATTCGAGATCGTATGATCCTGTTCCAAGGTTATCGAATCGAAATTGACCGAATTTGTCGGAAACGATTTTTCCCCAGCCCTTTAACTCGCAATTGGCATAGTCCAGGGGCTTTCCGGAATAGGCATCAATGAGGTTTCCCACGAGGGAGAATGTTTCTCTTCTTCCAAGATTCCGAAACACGGTTATCATCGGGATTGGCGGAGATACTTCTCCGGTCCGCTTCACCAGAACCGCTACGCTGGCCGGCTGGTAGGATTTCGGATCGTCTCTGGCCGCGCCAATGATGTAGATCGTATCATCCGAGTTAGGGGGGACGTCCTGAAGAAAGAACTTCCCGTCGCCGGTCGTGTAGGTGACCTGCTTTGGAAGACTGGCTAATGCCCCCGACTGGTTTTTTTCAAACAGTTCCACCTTGATGTTCCCAAGTGGGCTTCCATGACTTTCTAGATACACGAATCCCTGCAGATCTACGCCCTTGATTTCGGTGTTCTCAAGCTGAACGAGAACGCGTGGAGGTTTGACACGCCCATCGGAGAAAACCTCGACATCGACGATCTGGCTCTTGAACTGAGGATTCCCTTCGCCGCCGATCAGAAGCCGATAGCTTCCCGGCGTGACCTTTTCAAACGTGTACTCTCCCAGACTCGACGAGAAAGCGAACTTGGACGTATTTCCGGTGGAGTCGTCCTTGCGCTGAAGTTCGAGGTTGATGTTGGCCAGCTTCGCGCCCGCAGTGTCGGTCACTTGAACGAGAACGGGGACCTCGATGGCAACGCTGGTTCCCCCTGACTTTTCGGCCATCTGGGCTTCGATGGTCGCGGGGGAAGTGGTTCCACTCGCGTTCAGACGGACGATCAGGCTCGTCGGGTCAAACTTGTTGGCCGGATCGGAGAAACTGAGATCATACAACTCCGGGGCCACCCCATCGAAGAAGAACTTTCCTTCGGACGTGGTTCGGGTTGGATTTTGCACGGTCAACCCCTTGTAGGTGATGGCAACATTGATCCCTCCGAGAAGCTGCCCCGACCCCTGCCCCTTCACGGTTCCTGCCAAAGGGAAGGTCTCGGATGCCGTTGGCAACTGCGAGAGGGAGGCATCGGTAGCCGCGCCGGTCAGCAAGACCGAGATGGGGACGTCCTTGCCGTTCTCCTTGCAGCCGCTGCCGAAGGCGAGAAAAAGCGCCAGGGCGACCAACGGGACGAGATAACGATGCGACCTCTGGACAGGCATAAGTACCCCCCACGAGATGATTTTGGGTCATTGGGAAACCGGATACTTTTCCCGGAGAAGGCCTTCCGATCGTGGGAACAGGCATTCCCCCTTTAGCTGGACCCTCGCCGAAAAGGTCGGTTTCGCACCGGTTCAAGTCACTTCGGTCCCTGCGAAAACATGTTCAACACGCACTTTGTCCAATCCAGGCCGAAACCTCGGGAGGGCTTTTCGGCGAAGGTCTAGCTGCCGGTCCTTGGAAACCCCTCTGGCAGCACATCGTCACGTTGAAACCTCTAAAACATGGCATGTCTGGAAACCCGCCGCGAAGCGGCATCCCAGAGGGCAAGTATCCAAAAGTCGGATGAACCGATGATTTTCCACTTCAAGTATCGGCAGGGAACCATCATCTTTTGAGAGATTCTCTCTCTGAGGCCGACAGCGAATCTCCAACGCTATCCACCGATCGCATTCTCCACACACCCATGGGAGCACACATCACCGCCAGGTGATGCCGCCCGCCGCGCAAACGCCGCAGCGTTTGCACAGCAGGAACGCGGGGTCCAGTGGCCCACGGCCCCTGTCAGGTGGCTCATTTTTCGGTGCCCTTCCCAGGCCCCAACCCATAACGCCCCTCCGCGCC
>DYKX01000212.1 GCA_020722375.1 Anaerolinea thermophila | reverse complement strand
GCCGTGCGCACCTTGTCTTCGATCTCTACATCCACGAATTCAGGCACGCAGACCACTTCGATCCCATCGTTCTTCAGGTAACCGGTCGCCAGCACCAGCGCCTTCACAGCCTGGTTCACTGCCCCGGCACCAATGGCTTGCACTTCCGCGTGTTTATGTTCGCGGATCACCCCCGCAATTGCACCGGCCACGGCAGACGTACGGGAGTTCGCAGAAACTTTGATCATATCCATGGGGAGCCTCCCAGCATCGAAGAAAGGGGCGATGCTTTCAACCTTTATTGTACAGAGTTTTGCCATACATTACAAGCAGGATATTAGTATAGTTTTGATTCTTAGTCGTATCAGCAGGGGGTGTGGAAAGTGGGGAAAAGCCCCTCCATCCGCCACGTATGGGCGAACATTTTCAACGCACCCCATAGACAGGGTTGCCCGCCTGAAAAACCATGCACACCAAAATGTGGAAAGAACTGGGACAGGCTGGGACAAATTCAGCCGAAAAATCAGCGTTTCCAGATTTTGGACGCGATCTTGACTCACCCCCATATCTGGGGGTCGCCTCCTCCCGGACTTTGGGCCGTCCTCCGCTCCGAAGGACATTTTGTCCACACCCGAACGCGTTTATCCACAGTTTTTCGCGAGTTATCCACAAAACCCCAAATTAGGAGATTATCCACCCGATTTCCACAGCCCTAAATATGGCCTGGGTTCGTATAGAGATGAGATGGAAGCCTCTGGCCATTGCTAAATACTCGTCGAAGTCTCCAGGCCATTCTCCGAGGCGATCTTATCGAGCAGAATTTCCACCTCGTCAATGAACTGGTCCAATCCCTGCACCTTCTCTGCGAAGGCATCGCCCGTCAACCCGAGTTGCGTGACGGCCGCCTGCCAATCCTTCAGTTGGGCGGATGGCAGGGCCAGCGCGGAAAACGTCCACGTTTGAAGCAGGGGCCAGAGTGCGGCAATTCCCTGCATGGCTTCGAAGGCCTTGAAATAATAGTTGAGGCGCGAGGCGTGGATGCGCGCCTCCGCTTTGCCGCTTTGGGCCGCGGCGAGGAAATCCCGTTGCCACGCGGGCAACCAGTCAGATGGGATTCCGCTCTCGAGGCTGAGTCCGCCCAACAGTCCCGCGAGACCCGCCGCCAGTTGCGGACGTTCCGCCTGTTCGGCGCGCGTCGGGAAGTCGAGCAGGAGTCTCCGCTCGGCGAGGGGATTCCCGTTCAGTTCCGCCACCGCACACGCGGCGTGATAGACGGCCTTGAGGTAATGCGCCACCTCGCGCGGGCCGATTTCGCTCACTTCGAGCAGGTCGGTCCAACAGCCGCGTCCGTGGGCGAGCAGCGTGCGGCAGCGCTGGAGGGTGAGCGCCGGGCCGTGGAACTCGAAGCCCGCCCGCACCGCAGCCTGCACGAAGTCGAAGAATTTTTCGCGCTCGTAGAGGAGCATTGGATTGTAGATTTCGGGGCCGAGCCAGGGGTTGACGCGCAACTCACGCGCGGGGTTGTATTCGGCGCGGGCGTGGTAGGTGATGTCGAGGTGGAAGTCGCCCGTCAGTTTGACGATCTCGCGCGAGCGCGGCGGTTTGCCCGCCGTGACGAGGACCAGGTCGATGTCGGTCAGCCCGCCGATGAAGGGGTCCTGTTCTTCGTTCAGCAGGGAACCGATCAGGTAGGCGGCGACGATGTCCTTGTTATCGAAGGCGCGGGTCTTGGCGTTCTCTTTGGCCAGGCGGATGAGTGTCTCTCGTGTGACGCGCATGATTGCTCCAGATGAAGAAAAAATTAAACACAAAGTATCCATGAAAGGGTTTCACCCTCCCTTCGGGGATGAAAACCAGTACCGCAAGATTTATCTTGCCTGCCAGAAGCAACATGAATGTTGCGGTACTATTTTCATATCAGGACACGAAGTACACAAAAGGATACGTGTGAAATTTTAGCGCGTTTTCTTCCTTCGTGTCCCTTTGTGTCCTTTGTGTTTAAAGGTTTTTGATTGCCCTGTCTTCTAGATTTTCATCGGCAGGCTGGGCTGGAAGGGAGTGATGCCCAGCGCTTCGCGGATTTTGTTCTCGACCAGTTTCAGATCGTCGGGGTTCGTTACGATGTTGATGTTGTTCGTATCAATGATGAGGATGGGCGTGTGGTCGTAGGGCCTTGCAAAGAAATCATCGTAGGCGTGGTTCAACTCGT
The DNA here is from genome assembly GCA_020722375.1 of Anaerolinea thermophila. Lineage (GTDB taxonomy): Bacteria > Chloroflexota > Anaerolineae > Anaerolineales > Villigracilaceae > Denitrolinea. The sequence continues at coordinate 564 of DYKX01000212.1, read as the reverse complement.
CAATGTAGCCGCGTTCCATGTTGCGTTCATACGGACGGTCGCGCAGGGCGATGCGCTGCATCAGCACGTCGGTGTCGGCGCGCAGGTACACCAGCAGGTCGGGGAGCGGAATCTTTTCCGCCAGCGCCTCGTGGACGCGGTGGTACATTTCCAGTTCGTCCCCTCGCAGGTTGATACGGGCAAAGAGTGCGTCCTTGGCAAAGGTGTAATCCGAAAGCAGATTCTTTTTGGCGGCCAGCGCTTCGGTCACGCCGCGGCGCTGTTGATGATAGCGCGAGAGCAAAAAGAAGATCTGTGTTTGAAACGCGTAACGCGCACGATCGGCGTAGAAATCGGAGAGGAACGGATTCTCCTCGAACACTTCCAGTAAAATCTCCGCGTCGAACGCGGTCTGCAACAGGCGCGCCAGTGTGGTCTTGCCGACGCCGATGACTCCTTCGATGGCAACGTACATGTTCGCTCCGCAAAGTGGGATGGGGCAAGGATACCATAGATGGAGGTAGACAGGTACACAAGTACACAAGTCACGAGTGGACGTGTTTACCTGTGTACCTGTCTACGTGT
>DYKX01000211.1 GCA_020722375.1 Anaerolinea thermophila | reverse complement strand
GGCGACTTGGAAGTTTGGGAGTTCGTCAATCTCGAAGGCGGCGGGGGCGGGATGGGAATGGGCATGATGAACATGGACATGCCTCACCCCATGCATATCCACGGCGCACAGTTTCAGGCGCTTGAGCGGCAGATTGCGCGCGGATTTGAATCCACGTACCAGGAATTAAGCGGCGGCTTCGTGAACGACGGCTGGAAGGACACCGTCCTGGTCATGCCTGGTGAGACCGTGCAGGTTCTCGTCCGCTTCGAGAATTACACAGGGATGTATCTGTATCACTGCCACAATCTCGAACATGAGGACGCGGGCATGATGAGGAATTACAAAGTGGAAGGATGAGATGACATTCGTCATAGCGCGGCTTCCAGCCGCAACCCAATGTACCGCCGACCTGCAGTCGGCCCTAACATACCACGAGAGGATTCGCTATTTCGAGAATAGACATAACTGCCTACCCACCCTCACCCCCGGCCCCTCTCCCTGTGGGAGAGGGGCCGGGGGTGAGGGTGGGTAGTTACGAATAGACGCAAAAAATTGCGTACCTGGCGTTCTCTAACGCCAGGGTTGTTAGGCCAGGGCTTCGCCGCCGGAGGCTGCCGTGAGCACAACGCGGGGCAATGACATGTCCGCAATAGAGATTCATACTTTATCCTTTGACTGTCATCGGGATGCCCGCCACCATAAACAATACCCGCGCGGCTTCTTGCCCAAGGCGTTGGTTGGTCCAGCCCAATCCATCCCGATACACCCGTCCCATCCGATACGGCGGCACAAGCCCCAGCCCCACTTCATTCGAGACGATAATCCAATGGGCGTTGGATGCGCGGATCACGGAAAGAAGCGCTTCGATTTCCTTTTGGGCAGCTTGCAGGAAGGGCGCTTCCTCCACATGGTCATTTTGTGCAAATTGCATGAGCAAATTCGCGACAAGCAGTGTGATGCAATCCAGAATCACCACTTCTGTTTGGATCTTCCCTGCATGAGAGGCAATGTCGAACGGAATCTCGAGAGTGTGCCAGTGAGCGGGGCGCTCGGCTTTGTGTTTGTGAATGCGGGCAGCCATCTCCTCATCGAGGGCTTGCGCGGTTGCGATGAAGGTGACGGGCTTTTGCGCCTCTGCCGCCAGCCTCAACGCGTGAGACGATTTTCCGCTGCGCGCGCCGCCGAGGATGAGGGTGATCTTGCTCATTCAGATTTTCCTTTGAGATGGGACACGTCATTAAACAAATTCAACACAACACTATCGTCATACACCGTCATTTCGGAAAGGGATGCCTGTGAAACGCGGAATTGCCAGTAGCGGCTTAAGTCAATGCCGAGGAGGAGGGCGAGTAAAGTTTGCATCGAACCGCTATGACTCACAATGAGAACGGTTTCGTCTTTGTGCTTCGCTTTGATTTCATCAAATGCGGCTTGCACTCGTTCTGCCAGTTGACGGTGTGTCTCGCCGTTGGGCGCGGAAACGGTGAGTGAGTCCTTCATCCACGCGTTGAAGAGCTCCGGCGAATGCGCGGACATTTCTTCAAATGTCATGCCTTCCCAATCTCCAAAGGACAATTCGCGCCAGCGCATGTCGGTCGTGATGGCTTTCGCCGTCATTTGCAGGCTTTGAATTCGATTCGCCGTATCCATGGCGCGGGATAGGTCGCTGGAATAAATGGCATGAATGGTTTCTATTGAGAGCCGTTTGGCAAGTTGCTCTGCCTGATGAATGCCCATTTGATTCAAGGCGGTATCGCTGTGCCCCTGGTAACGGCAGGCGATGTTCCAGTCGGTTTGTCCATGGCGGGTGAGGAGGAGTTTCATGGGGAAAGGATGAAGGATGAATTATGAAGGATGAATGGCGGTGAAGGCGACGAGCGTTAGCATTTCAACCAACGTAGTGACTGCGCCGTAGATGTCGCCGGTGAGACCGGGGAGCAGGCGCATGGCGCAGGCGGCGGTGAGAAAGGCAACCACAGCCTCGCCGAGCATGAAGGCGAATCCCAGCCAGCCGAAGACGAGCCATGAAGTGACGCCTGCGATCAAGGTGGCGATGATGATCTCACGGAGGGTCACATTATGTTTCATGTCGGCTCCAAGCCCATCTTCACGCGCGTATGGAAAAAAATAGATGACCAGTGGAGATGCCCAACGTCCCAGCGTTGCCGCAAGCATGATGGACGGGAACAGGCTCAACGTCGAAGAAAGAGCCGCGAACTTCGTCAACAAAACGAGGACGCCGCCAATCGTCCCGAAGGCGCCCATGCGCGAGTCTTTCATGATCTCGAGCCGTCGTTCGGGAGTCCAGCCGCCGAACAGACCGTCGAGCGAGTCCATGAAGCCGTCGAGGTGGAAGAAGCGCGTGAATGCGATCCATGCAAAGAGGGTCAGCGCGGCGGAGACCATCGACGGGAAGATTAACCGCGCGGCGTAGTTCACGCCGTAGAGCGCACAGCCAAGCGCCACGCCCACGAGCGGAAACCAGCCCACGGCGCGACCCATCTCTTGCGCGGTGAACATGCGTTTGATGAGGGTGGGGAAGATGGTGAGGAATTGAAAGGCAGCGATGATGGGGATCATATTATTTCATGTCATTGCGAGGAGCGTGATCTTCGCGACGAAGCAATCTCATCATTGCCCAGGGGGTTGCTTCGGACGAAAGAGCATCGTCCTCGCAATGACATATCACTCCTTCTGACTAACACCCGCTTCACCGAAGGTTGCCATTTCACTTAGTATTTTACACGCGGCTTCCGCCATCGAAATGCCGAGCGCCGCGCCGGTGC
>DYKX01000054.1:2802-18354 GCA_020722375.1 Anaerolinea thermophila | reverse complement strand
ACTTGGTGCGGGCAATGCGATCCTCGGCCTCGAGCAAAATCCGCTCGCACAAACGCTCGAGCGCCAGCGGTTTCAGGCGGGACAATTTCTTCCAGTCGGATTCGGGAAAATCAAATTGCATGGTCAAACTCCCAAACTGTTCTATATCTCACTCACTGATTACTGATCGCTGATCACTGATCCTTCAGCGCCTTTTCCTCGGGTTTTGGTTTGGAGCTGATTTCCACCAATTGCACCTGCGCCTGGTAGCGCTTCTCGCCGATCTGGATCTTGCCCGTCCCAAAGTAACCTCGCGACCCGGTCTTGAACACTTTTTCAGCGGCGGGCAGCATGGCTACCACTTTGTCATTTTCTTTGATATCAATGGAAAGCAACGATTCTCCTTGTGTGATTTGACCGATTCTAACACCTTACTGAACACTGCTTACTGATAACTGGTCACTGACTATCTCCAGCGGATGCCGCGCCTCCACCCCCGCGCCCTGTGCAACCTGCATCCGACACGCCGCGCCTGAACACACAACTTCAGAATTCTGATTTCTGAATTCTGAATTGAACAGCCTCTCCCCCACCTTCATCGAGAGTTCGTAATGCTCGGCCTCGTAGCCAAACGTCCCTGCCATGCCGCAGCAGCCCGCATCCGACATCTCGACATCGAAACCAACCGATTGCAGGAGCGCGAGAGTCGCGTCCGCGCCCGTGGGAAATCCGTCCGCGTGCGGCGGTTCAGCGCGCTGGTGGCAATGGGGTTGTAGTTGTATTTTTGGTTTATCGGTTTGTAGAGTGGATGTGCTTTCTATCTTGGCTACACGTAGTTTTTGAAACGCGTCAGAGCGCACGAGGAACTCGTCCAGCAACCAGGCGCGGGCGGAGAGCGAAGCGATCTCTTCGGCGCGGGACGGCAGCAAATCGGCGTAGTCGTTCTTCAGGCAGTAGACTTCAGGCGGTTCGATCCCCACCACAGGGAGGACGCCGTCGGGATCGAGTCGCTTCAGCGCCTCCAGCACGCTGCGCGCGTGACGTTGAGCGGATTCGAAAAACGATTTGCTCACCAGCCCCGCCCCCGCCCCAACCACCGGCAGGACGAGGATTTCGTATCCACACGCGGCGAGGATGTCGAACGCGGCCTGCTCCACCTGCGGCTCGATATAGCGGGAGAACGCATCAGACAAGAAGACAACCTGTGGAGCGGGATGCCATCCCGCCGAATTGTCGGTTTGCGGAATACCATTCCGCGCCACATGCGCCCGTCTCCACGTGAACTTCGGGAATGGGCGATGCGGTGTAATTTTTAGGATCCGCGCCGCGAGATTTTTGAACGCTGGAATACTTGTCATCAAATTAACGAGCGGCGCGAACCAGGACATGGCCCGTGCCGTGATATGGAAATATCCGAAGAGATAATCGCGCAACGGCCTGCGATTCTTCTTGTAGTATTCGTGCATGAACTCGAACTTGAGTTTCGCCATATCCACGCCGCTGGGGCATTCCGACTTGCATCCCTTACAGGCAAGGCAGAGATCGAGGGCATCATAAACTGCGGAGGATAGATCGTTGACCGTTGCCCGTCCAACGTCTTCCGTCCACGGTCTTGCAATCATCGCCCGCAATAAATTCGCCCTTCCCCTCGTGGAGTTTGCTTCCTCCCGCGTGGCCTGATACGACGGACACATCACGCCTGTTGTCTTGCGGCAAACACCCTGCCCGTTGCATTGCTCGATGGCCGTTTGCAAACCACCGTTCCGACGGAAATCCAGCGCGGGACTCCATGCCTGCGCGGCGTAATCCGCGCCGTAACGCAGATGCGAATCCATCGGCGGCGCGTCGAACATCTTGTGCGGATTCAAAATTCCTTGCGGGTCGGCGGCATGCTTCAGCAGCCGCATGGCATCGGTCACCTCTTCGCCGCAGGTCTGCTTCAGCCACTCGCCGCGCGCGATCCCGTCGCCGTGTTCGCTGCTCATCGAGCCGCCGAGACTCAACGTGAGCGCGAGAGTTTGTTCGGCGACCTGGCGCATCGAGCGGACGCCTTCGCCTGATTTCAAATTCAAGATGGGACGGATGTGCAGACAGCCTGCGGACGCGTGCGCGTAGATTCCGCCTTCGGTCCCGTGCGCGGCGAGAATTTTTTCCACCTCGCGGACGAAGTCTCCCAGCCGCTCGACGGGGATGGCGCAATCTTCGATGAACGCCACGGGACGCGCGGCCTGCGGACGCGAATCCAAAATCCCCAGCCCCACCTTGCGGACGTTCCAGACGCGCGCCTGGTCTTCGGGAGATTCGGCAATGCAGGACAAATTGTCCTTACAGGGCGCTTCGCGACCAATTTGTCCCAATGTATCTTTCAGGACCTCGGGGCGGTCCCCGCTGAATTCGACCACAAGTATCGCTGACGGGTCGCCCTCCAACCATCCCATCTGACGCGCGTACGCTGGCACGCCGCGCGCCAGTCGGAGGATCATCTGCGGAATTAACTCCACCGCGCTTGGATGGAATTCCAGCAAGCGCGGCACATCGTCACAGGCGGCGGCGATGCTGTCGTAGGCGAGAACGCCCAGGATCGTGTGCTTTGGCCTGGGGACGAGATTCAGCTTAACGCGGCGGATGACGGCAAGAGTCCCTTCGGAGCCAGCCAATATAGAAGGATGAAGGCTGAAGGCTGAAGGATGAACGGATGGATAGTCACCTTCCCAGAATGGCGGCGTCGAATGAGAGAAGGGCAAAAGATAATTGAGGCGATAACCAGCCGAGTTACGCCAGGATTTGGGGAAATGTTTCTTGATTGCGCCAGCATACGTTGCACGAATATCGGCCACGGCACGCAGCATTTCGTCTTGACGACTGGTTGCCAATAACTGTTCTTTGCTCTCTGTACTTTGTTCTCCAAAGGTCGCCAGCGAACCATCACTAAGAATCACATCTGCTGACAAAAGATGATCCGCCGTCATCCCATACAAAATCGAGTGAGCGCCTGTGGCGTTGTTGCCGATCACGCCGCCCATGGTGGCGCGTTCGGCGGAGGCGGGGTCAGGGCCAAATTGCAAACCGTACTTCGAGACGGCGCGATTTAGATCCGCAAGAACGACGCCAGGCTCCACGATGGCCGTCCGTTCTTCCGGGTTGATTTCCACGATGGAATCCAGCCAGCGCGAGCAATCGAGGATGAGCGCTTCGCCGATGGCCTGCCCCGCGAGGGACGTCCCCGCGCCGCGCGGCAAAATGGGGACGCGGTATTTGGCGGCCAGTTCCACCGCGGCGTGCAGGTCGTCCTGCGTTTTGGGGATGGCAACCCCCAGCGGCTCAATCTGGTAGATGGACGCGTCGGTGGAATAAAGAACACGCGAGGCGGCATCCAAACGGACGTCGCCTGCGAAACGTTTTTTCAGTTCGTGAAGGAAATCATGGGAAAGGGACATGCGTCGATTCTAACGCATGTGCAGATAAGACATGACAGGTTTTATTGTGGCCGTGGTTGTCGGGCTTCATAGAATGAACGAGGAGCATGGCGATCGTGGCTCTGTGAAAACCTGTCATGTCTCCTCACGGCGCGGGCGGCCGCGGAGGCAGGCGCATGATGAGTGTGGTCACATCCCTGCCGAAGACGGCCAGCGTATCGCCAACCCGAAAAATGGAAGGGTCAATGGCATTCCCGTTTTCATCGGTGTAACGCGTATCGGCGTTGACGGAAATGGTGAATTGTTTCTGCGGGCCTTCGATCACAATCGTGTCGGCTGTTTTCGAGACAAAGCGCCCCATCCAATCGGGCGGCCAGGACGGCGCGCCAGGAGGTCCGCCCACGGGGTTGAGTCCGTTCGGGTTGGGCTGTCCGTTGGCGGGTCCAGAAGGAAGCGGATTTCCAGTTTGGGGCTGAGACTGCAGGGCGTCCACATAACCGCGCTGGCCGAGGTAAAGTCCAGCCGAGAACGAGGCTCCCGCAACGACAAGGATAAGGATGGCGGCGGCAAAGCCGATGAGGATGGGTTTCGTCTGCATGAAGTTGCCTTTGTAATTGTTATACAAGGAAATGGTTAAGAAGTGGAGTAGAAACGGATGATTTTGGGTAAAATTGGAGCCATGCCAGCCATTGACCAGATCATCCAGGACGCCATCGCCCGCGGCGAATTCGACAATTTGCCCGGCGCAGGCAAACCCATAGACCTTTCGGCGTATTTCAACACGCCCGAGGAAATTCGGGTGGCTTACTCGGTTTTGAAGAACGCGGGGATATTGCCGCAAGAGGCGGAGTTGTTACAAGAAATGGCGGTGTTAAAGGAAGAAGCCGAAACGACGAAAGAACCGACCCGGCAGGCGCGTCTATTAAAGGAAATCGAGCAGAAGCGGCTGGAATTCAACCTGATGATGGAGCGCCAGAAGCGCCAGTCAAAAGCATAGACAATTCGTTCCAGCCCTGCTATACTCGTGAAAACGTTGAATTTCCCTGCCTTTGGCAGTTTTGTGTGGCACAACTCATGTTGCACGTGAACACCCCGGCAGAACGATGGTCGGGGCGAAGTTTAATTGCATACGGTTACCGCGAAGAAACGAAGACCGCGAAGATGTCAATCTTCGCGGTGTAAAAGCATGGAACTTAACCGCCAATGGCGGATAAAAAATTTTTGAAACTAGAGGTTATACAATCTAATGAGTAAGAAAGAAAAATTGAGGATTATCCCTCTCGGGGGCCTGGGAGAGGTCGGCAAGAACATGACCGCCTACGAATACGGCGGCGAGATTCTCATCGTGGATGCGGGCATCATGTTCCCTGAGAACGACATGCTCGGCATTGACTACATCATTCCAGACTTCGACTACCTGCTGGATAAGGCCAACCGCGTGCGCGGACTCGTCATCACGCACGGACACGAGGACCATATCGGCGCGGTGCGTCACGTACTGGAGCAGATTCCCGTTCCCGTTTTCGCCACTCCCCTGACCCTGGGGCTGATCGAGGGGAAACTGGCGCGGAACGGCTACGCTGGCAAGGCCGACCTGCGGAGGATTCAGGCGGGCGAGAAAATCCAGATCGGCAAATTCACGGTGGAGACGTTCCACATCTCGCACTCGATCCCCGACGCGGTGGGACTGGCGATCACAACCGGCGCAGGACTCATCATCCACATGAGCGACTTCAAGTTGGATCATACGCCTGTAGATGGCTGGCCTACTGACTACGCGAAGTTGGCGGAATTCTCCCAGCGCGGCGTGGACCTGCTCCTGAGCGACTCGACCAACGCGGAACGCCCGGGCTGGACACAGTCCGAAAGCATTATCGGTCCCGCACTCGAACAGGTAATGGCGGATGCGCCCGGGCGCGTCATTGTGGCCACATTTGCCTCGTTGATCTCGCGCATCCAGCAGGTGGCGAACGCGGCAGTCAAAAACAAACGCAAACTGGCGTTTGCCGGCACAAGCATGGTGGAAAACGCCAAGATCGCCCGCAACCTCGGCTATTTGACCGTCCCCGATTCGACGCTCGTCTCAATCGAGCAGGCGCTCAACCTGCCCGATAACAAAGTGGTCATCATGTGCACCGGCTCGCAGGGCGAACCGTCCTCGATCATTGGCAGGCTTTCGACCGGCTCGAACCGCCAATTTGACGTGAAGCGCGGGGACACGGTGGTGCTTTCGTCACATCCGATTCCCGGCAACGAGGAAACCGTCAGCCGCGCCATCAACCGGCTGATGCGTCTCGGCGCAAACGTCATTTACGACGCGATCGCGCCCATTCACGTTTCAGGACACGCATCGCAGGAGGAACAGAAACTCCTGATCAACCTGGTGCGTCCAAAGAACTTCGTGCCCATCCACGGCGAATTGCGGATGTTGAAACGCCATGCCTGGCTGGCGGAACAGGTCGGCATCCCCGCGGAAAATATTGTGGTGGTAGAGAACGGCCAGACGGTCGAGTTGGGAGGCGGAAAGGTCTCCCTCGGCGAGCGCATCCCCGGCGGATACGTCTTCGTCCACGGCGAGTCCATCGGCGACATTGACCATGATGTGATGAAGGAGCGCGAGCAACTGGCGCGCAACGGCATCGTCATCATTGACCTCAGCATCGACAAAATCAAAGGCCGCCTCCTCCACGAACCCGAAGTGATCACGCGTGGCTTCCTCTCCCCCGAAGACGCCGAGCGGCTGATCCCCGAAATCCGCAAGCGCGTGATGAAGGTCGTCAACAGCGGCGGACTCGATAGCGAAAAAGACATCGCCAGCGCGGCGAAGAGTTATCTCTACGAACAGACCAAGCGCAAGCCGATGGTGTTCGTCACAATGAGCAGGTCGTAATTCGATTGGCCGTGGTGGGGACGGACGATGCCGTTCCTAATCTTCATCTTCGGCTACCTATGGTTCTTTGTGTTCGCGTTCTGGGTACACGACATGAAGACAATGAGACAGAAACTCCTCACCGTCGTGACGATCTGGGCGGTGGATATCATCGCGCTGATTGTGTTCATCAGTTTGAGGTGGATTTGATAAAATAAAACGTGACAGTCACCTTCGGAAGTGACTGTCACGTTTTATAACATTCGCCAAAGGAGAGACGGTATGGGACTCTATTTTGCTGGGGATTACCCAGGCCCCAAGTTTCAATTTCTCGGGGCAGCACATCTGGGTGCGATCGGTGCGTTGATCGCGTTGAACTTCTGGCTGGCCTCGTTCAAGAATGCCAGTGAACAGACGAAGACGCGCATCCGCTGGACGCTGGCGATCATCCTCTGGGTCAACGAGATTGCCTGGCACGTCTGGAATGCCGCGGTCGGCAGGTGGACCATCCAGACCATGCTGCCTCTGCATTTATGCAGTGTACTCGTCTGGCTTGGAGCGCTCATGCTGGTCACCAAAAACCAGTTCATCTATGAGTTCGCGTATTTTCTCGGCATTGCAGGCGCTTTTCAGGCTGTGATGACGCCCGACCTCGGCATTTACGGCTTCCCCCACTTCCGCTTCTTCCAGACCTTCATTTCGCACGGACTGATCATCACCGCCGCCATTTACATGACCGTTGTGGAGGGTTTCCGTCCGACGTGGAAATCCATGCTGAGAGTGGCGGTCGGAATGAATATCTACATGGTCGTCATCTATTTCGTCAATGTTGCCATTGGCTCGAACTATCTGATGATCAACGGCCGTCCCGCCACGCCCAGCCTGTTGGATCTGCTCCCCGACTGGCCTGTCTACATTCTATACATGGAGGCCATCGGGGTTGTGTGTTGCCTGCTTCTTTATTTCCCGTTCATCGTCAAGGACTGGCGCGCACAAAAACAGCAAGTCAACTGACGCGCCTGCGCCATACCAGGCTGTAGACTGTCAGCGCAAGCGCCAACCCCGCCGCGGCCCACGCGGCGGTAACCACCACAAGAAAAAACGCCCTAAAAGGGCGCAAAAATTAAATCATCGTTAGTGGGTCAAAAAGTTACGCTTCGCCAATGCGAATCCCGTCGGAACCGCCAAGGAAAGCAGCCTGGAAACACCCAGGTTGTTTTGTTTTAACCGCGCCGCAAAATAGTCATGCCTGCCAGCACCCGCATGACGGCGAACAACATCAGCGCGGCAACCAGTCCAAAGGAATTTGCAATGAGGGGACCCAAAAATGAACTGGCGAGAATGGCGGCGTTGAGCGCGATGTTGTACCATGCAAGATAGGCAGGGCGGTCGTGTGAGGGAATCTCTTCCAGCAGGTAATTGGCATACGCGCCGCCCGCCAGTCCCCATGTAAATCCACCAATCAGCGAGACAAGATAGAAATGCCACACCGTCTGGGACAGGCCAAGGATGAATGGATAGAGCGCCATGCCGATCATCCCCCAGCCTGTGACGCGGCGATGTCCCATGCGGCCCACCGCACGGTTGAGTTGCGTGGAACCGATGAGAACTGTCAGGTAGAAAAGCGCCGTCCCAATGCCCAGGTTATCGTCGCTAAGACGAAGCACATTCACATTGAAGAGTGGATAGATCGGAGCGGCAATGTAATGCGCGAGGTGGAAGAACAGCATGACAACCACCACTTTGCCGAAGGGGCCGCGTAACACGTCGAGGCGGAGGGAGGAGAGGAGGCCGCGGGGAGAATCCGTTCTCTGGGCAGAGGCAGGCAAAGGGTCAGAAGGAAGCGGGGCGCGGTCTTTTTCCAATGGTCGGACAAAGTAAAGATGCAGACTGCTCATCGCCGCGCCGATGAAGCCAATCCCAAAGACGATCTGGTAACCCGCTGGGAACGCGGCCGATTCCAGAACGTAACCGCTGAGGAGGGAACTGGCAATAAACGCCACCGAGAGGACGATATTGCGGACGCCCGCCACGTGAGCGCGGTACTCGCTGGGGACGGCCTCTGCAAAGAGCGCGTTGAACCCAACTCCAAGCGGCGTGAGGGGAATGGCCATCAGAAACGTGACAATGATCAGCGCCCAGATTTGGCCTTGAGCGTCGAAGAGCCACGGGAGCGGAATCCACAACGCGTACCCGAGGCGGTAAAAAACCGACGACCAGAAAACGGCCAGGCCTGTATTGCGCTTTGCGACCCAGTTGCCAGAGGGAATGGCAATCAGAAGATTGACCACCGCCGAGGCCGCGCCGATGAGACCGATCTGGAGCGCGGACGCGCCGAGGCGCGCGGCATAGATGGTCAGGAAGTTGACCGCGGAGCCGCTGAGAATGCCGAACCAGCCAATATCGAGGTAGAGGTGCAGGAAGTTGGCGCGGTATTCGCGGGGAATGTCGGATTGGCGGAAGAGTCGAGAGAGCATTCGATGGACGATTTGCGATGTGCGATTGGCGAGCGTTAATTCCAAAACTGTGGAAGGTAGTTTTTATACTCGGTCAGGTAATCATCGAGGATGTTTTTTGCAGTGGCAATGTCAGTGATGACAGGATCGAGCAGGAGGCATTGCAGGGCTTTCTCACGCGAACCTTCAGCGGCCGCGTCCACGCAGAGTTGGGCGGCGGTCGTCTCGCGGCGGAGGAGTTCGGCGATTGGTTCAGGCAGCGCGCCAACGTGGACGGGATGGATGCCCGCGCCGTCCACAACGACGGGGGTTTCGACCGTCGCGCCCATCGGCAGGTTGGCAATCTGCCCGACGTTGGGAAGGTTGGCAGCGAGATGATAGTGCGTCGTGCCGCCCGCCACGTTTTCGATCATTTCGAGCGCGCCTTCCGAATCTGCGTCGAGCAGGCCTTCGACAGTTAACTCGCTGTCGGCCATTTTTTGGAGTCGGTCAGCTTTGAATTCGCGCAGGGCTTCCATGAGGTCCCAGTCGTACAATTTGATGTCGTATTTTTCCCAGGGCTTCGTGACGGGATCGCTCATCCACGGCAGGTATTCGCACAGGTGCGTATCGCCAGGGACGGGGAACAGACCAAAGGCGGCGAACACATCCCTCGTCAGCGGCTCGAATTTCGGGTCCAGTTCGAAGAAGCGTTTGCGGAAGAGCGGATAGAGGTCCTCGCCTGTGACGCGGTCATGCACGGAGAGCATCCACGTGAAATGATTCAACCCCGCAGCGCGGATATCCACGCGCGGGACGATCTGATGGCGGACGATTTGCTGGGCGGCGTGCTGGTCCGCGGCGGCATGCAGTCCCGTCAGTTCGGGCGGGACTTCGATTCCCAAATCCTTCGCGAGCGCGACGCCAACGGCCACGTATCCTGCGTAGATTTGATGACAGAGACCCACGGCCTTGATTTTTGTGTGACGGTTAACCGCGTCGCAGATGCGAATCATCGGGTTGGTGAAGTTGACGAACCACGCGTCGGGACAGATCTTCTCCATGTCCCGCGCGATCCGCAGAATCGGTCCGACATTGCGCGCCGCGTGGGCGAATCCGCCCGGGCCGCCGTTCTCCGCGTACGGTTGCCGCACACCGTGCTTGAGCGGGATCTCGAAATCGCGCTTCCACAGATTTTCGCGCGCGCCGACTTCGATGGCATTGACAACGAACTGCGCGCCATCCAGCGCGTCGCGGTAATCGGTGTGCGCGGTAATGGTCATCTGGCCGTTCCACTCGCGGTTCAGCCGTTCGGCGAGGCGGCGATTGACTTTGAGCGAATCGGGGTTGATATCCACGAGAGCCATTTTGCTTCCACGCAAACGCTCGCTCTGCATGAGGCTGGATATCGTATTTTCGGCAAATTCGGCGCTGCCTGCGCCGATGAGTACAATTTTGGTAGGAAGTGTCATGCCGCTATTCTAATCGAGGATTCTCCCGCCGAATTGGATATAATCAATCCATAATGAATCGCCTTGCCGCTTCCACCTCCCCCTACCTTCTCCAACACGCGCACAACCCCGTGGATTGGTATCCATGGGGCGAAGAAGCCCTTGCCAGGGCGCGCGCCGAAGACAAGCCCATCTTCCTCAGCATCGGATACGCCGCCTGTCACTGGTGTCACGTGATGGCGCACGAGTCCTTCGAAGACGAATCCACCGCGGCATTGATGAACGAATTCTTCGTCAACATCAAAGTGGACCGCGAGGAACGTCCCGACCTGGACGGAATCTACATGCAGGCGGTCACCGCGTTGACGGGGAGCGGCGGCTGGCCCATGTCGGTCTTCCTGACCCCCGACCTGCGTCCGTTTTACGGAGGCGCCTACTTCCCGCCCGTGCGGCGTCACAACCTGCCAGTCTTCCGCGACGTATTGACCTCCATCGCGAACGCGTGGAAAAATCAACGCGACGAGATCGACCGCGTCGGCGCACAACTCGTTCAGCACATTCAAGCCCAATCAACATCCAACACAGGCGCGGGTTTCACATCCGAACATCTCAGATTGGCAGAACAGAACCTTCTCGACTCGTACGATTGGGGCTACGGAGGCTGGGGCGCCGCGCCCAAATTCCCACAGCCGATGACCATCGAATTTTTGCTGGCGCGTTCCACATTTCTGCCACAAGAAAAACGAGGACTGAAAGCCTCCATCCACGCGCTCAAAGCCATGGCGCGCGGCGGGATGTACGATGTGGTTGGTGGCGGCTTCTCGCGCTACAGCACCGACAATTTCTGGCGCGTCCCGCATTTCGAAAAAATGCTCTACGACAACGCCCAACTCGTCCGCGCCTACCTGCATGCCTGGCAAGTCACAGGCGAAGCATCCTTCCGTCAAATCGTGGAGGAGACGCTCGAATTCGTCTCCCGCGAACTGACCCACCCCGAAGGCGGTTTCTTCTCCTCGCTCGATGCCGATTCCGAGGGCGTGGAGGGAAAGTTTTACGTCTGGAAAAAGGAAGAGATTAGAGAACAGTTATTCGAGAGCAGTGTTTTTTTTGAAGTCGCGTATGGAATCACCGAGCGCGGGAATTGGGAAGGCAGGACGGTTCTCCAGCGCGCGCTGGATGACGCCTCCCTCGCTTCTCGCTTCAACCTGACCGAGGAGGCGGTCGCGGCAAAACTGACCGATTGCCACCGACGCCTGCTCGCGGCCCGCGCGCAACGCGTCCGCCCCGCAACCGACGACAAGATACTCACCGCGTGGAACGGGCTGATGCTGGCCGCATTCGCGGAAGCGTCGCGCGTATTTGGGAGCGCGAACTTAAGTCCATTTGGTTTAGGACAGAAAAGTGCAGATTTGAGGCCACACTCCTTTTACAACATGGCTACGCACAACGCCAATTTCCTTCTCACCCACTTGCGACGCGATGGCAAACTCTGCCGTTCCTGGCGGGATGGAACAACGACAAACGCTGTTTTTCTCGAGGATTACGCTTCACTGATCCTCGGCCTGCTGGAACTCTATCAAACCGATTTCGACAACAAGTGGTTCACCTCCGCGCTGGAACTGACCGAGGAAATGGTTCAACGCTTCCGTGATCCAGCGGGCGGATTCTTCGACACACCAACCGACGGCGAGACGCTCCCAATCCACCCAAAAGATTTGCAGGATAACGCCACCCCCTCTGGCAGCGCGCTGGCAACCGAGGCCCTGCTGAAACTATCCGCGCTGACGGGCCGCGGGGACTTTCGCGACCTGGCCGAAGCCGCGCTCCGTCAGGTGGCCGAGTTGACCGTCCGCTACCCCACCGCGTTCGGACGCTGGCTCTCGGCCGCGGAGTTCGTGCAGGCGCAGGTCAAACAGGTGGCAATCGTCGTCAGCGAGGATGGGCAGGATGACGCACAAGGGTTGTTAAATGCAATTCGGGCAGAATACCGCCCGAACGTCGTGGTTGCCGCGGCTCGTCCTCCCATCCAAAAAGATGCACCCTCACTTCTCCATGAGCGTCCGCTCGTGGACGGGAAGACTGCCGCGTACGTCTGCGAAGGATTTGTCTGCCTGCGGCCCGTCACGAACAAAGAAGAATTACAGAAATTGCTTCTGTCCAATAACGGCGGATAATCTGCCGCTTGAGTACTCGACTGCGCGCGGCAAAGCCTTGGCTTCTTTGATCCAGCCTTCCACCATGCCGACAGACGGCATGCGGTTGACGAGATTCTTTTCTGCGTTGATTTTGTCCATGGCGACATGCAGATTGTCGGCTTTACGCTTGGAAAGTTCCACAACCGTATCCACGCCCGCTTGTTCGAGCAGGTCGCTGTATTCCTCACCGATGCCGTGAACGCGGAACAGGTCCGCGCGGTTGACCCATTCAAGGATCTGCAAGTCAGAGATTCCCGACTCGGTGGACAGGACTTGGCGGGCTTTCGACTTTCCGCTCGCGAAGATTTTGCCTCAGTACCGCAAGATTTATCTTGCCCCCCGAGGCACAAAATGAATTTTACGGTACAACCGCGCTATGTGACACCATGTAATAATTCAACTCTCCGGCGTAGATTTCAGTGAAACAAACCGTTTTCCGAACACGTTATAATAGGCAAAACCGAATTGGAGGAAGTAATGAATAAACGAAAAACCATGTTGCTCTCTCTGGTGGTCGCCATCGCGCTGACTCTCTCCGCGTGCGGCGGCAGTTCCAAAGAGCCGACACCCACCCCCGTTGACCCCAACCTGATCGCGGCGCAGGCCATCGCGACCTTTTCGATGGGTCTCACACAAACCGCCTTCGCGAACCCGACGGCGACCTTTACCCTTACCCCCGTCCCGACCAACACCCTGGCGCCCACGTTTGCTCCACTGGGAACGAATACAGCGGCTGTGCCAACCAATCCGTGCAACTCTGCATTCGCTGGATATGAAACATTCCCTGACAATACAGTTGTGGCGCCTGGGCAAAATATCGACAAGGTATGGCGGCTTCAAAATACTGGAACCTGCGTCTGGACGCCTACCTTCAAAGCAGTATTCATCGGTTCGGGAAACGGCGGAGCAATGGGAGGAGTGACCACCCCGATTGGGAAGACTGTCCAGCCCGGAGAGACTTACGACCTCACCATTGAATTTGTCGCTCCTACAGCCCCTGGAGAATACACCAGTTGGTGGAAACTACAGGACGATCAGAACGGCTTTTTCGGCACGGCGTTTTCAATCGTTATCAAAGTTGTTGGGGCGGGGCCAACCGCCACGCCAAACGCAACCCAGACCATTGAAGCTCTAACTGCTGGAGCCCCACAACCTTAATCCAAACACGACCTGCCGAAAGGCAGGTCTTTTTTTGATTCGGGTTGATGGGAATCACGAAGTTCCACTTCGGGATTCTTATTTCGGTAGTGGTTCAAAGTAAGTGACGATCCTCAACGCGAATTTCGCAAATGTGCGAATGCCGCGACAGCAATTCCAAATCTGGAGCCCAAAATCCCGAAAAACAATAAACCAGCCACTGATTTCACGGATGTTCACGGATTGTTTTGCTCTAATCCGTGCTAATCGGTGTAAATCCGTGGCAAAAGGTTTTAGATTTGGAATTGCTGATGCCGCGAATTCCTTCTGGATTTATTCGTAAAATTCGCCAATTCGCGCCACACCTGCACTGCACCGAACGCAGTGCGGTGCAAGTGTTCGCGTTCCAAAATCGAAAGTCACATCTTGGCATCACTTACAAGTAGACCACCACCCTTATTTCAACAACGCTTCCAAATCCTGGATGATGAAGTCGGGTCGCGGCCGCCAGGCCTCCCCCTGCTCCCGCGTGCTGACGCCGCTCAGCGCCAGTACGGTCGGGCATCCCACCGCCTGGCCCGCGGCAATATCCGTCTCGAGGCGGTCGCCAACGATCAGAGTCTCCTCCTTTTTCGTTCCCAACCGTTCGAGCGCCATCTCCATCATGAAAGGAGACGGCTTCCCCGCATAGACTGGCTCGATGCCCGTCGCGGTCGTAATGACCGAGATCCACGCCCCCGCGCCGGGGATTTCCCCGCGCGGGGTGGGAAACGTCTTATCGGGATTGGTCGCGTAGAATGGGACGCCGCGCCGCACGAGCAACGCGGCCTCGCTCATCTTGGCAAAATTGATCTCACGGTCCACCCCCATGACAAAGGCCTGCGCGCTTTCAACGGTTTCGACGGTCAACACATCGAATCCCTGTTCCCGCAGGGCGATCTTCACCCCCTCCCCGCCGATGACAAAGACCCGCGCGCCATGCGGGATTTGCCGCTTGAGCATTTCCGCCACGCCCAACGCAGAGGTGATCACCTGCCACGGTTCGGCGGTCACCCCGAAAGCGGAGAGTTTTTCCACGTATTGCCCGGGCGTTCGCGTCCCGTTATTCGTCGCAAAGACAAATTTCAGTCCGCGCGCGCGGATGCGCGCAAAAATTTTCGGAAGATCGCCGATGGGAGTGTCGTCGCGCCACAGCACGCCGTCCATGTCAATGATGAGGGATTTGATATTGGTCAACATGGAGGAGATTATACCGTTGCCAATCCCGAAGGGATGAGAAGATTACAAAAAGCCCGCCGATTTCTCGGCGGGCTCAACACCCAAACTACGAAACTTTCTCAGGCACTTCCAATACCTGATCCACCAAACCATATTCCATGGCCTGCCTGGCGTCCATGTAAAAATCGCGGTCGGTGTCGTGCTCGATCACTTCCAACGGTTGCCCGGTGTGATTGGCGAGAATGCCGTTCAGGATTTCTTTCTGACGCACGATCTGTTTGGCCGCGATGGCAATATCAGTGGCCTGGCCTTGCGCGCCGCCGAGGGGTTGGTGCATGTGGATGGTCGCATGCGGCAGGGCGTAGCGTCGGCCCTTCGTACCCGCGGCCAGCAGCACGGTCCCGAAGGAAGCGGTCACGCCGACCGCCGTCGTGCTGATCGGGTTCGAGATGATCCGCATCGTATCGTAGATCGCCATGCCCGCGTAGATGATTCCGCCGGGCGAGTTGATGTACATGCGGATTTCCTTATCGGGGTCTTCGTGGTTCAGGAACAACAACTGCGCCACGATCACATTGGCGACCTGGTCGTCAATCGGTGTGCCGAGGAAGATGATGCGTTCCTTGAGCAGTAACGAGTAAATATCGTAGGCGCGCTCGCCGCGGCCAGACGATTCGATCACCATTGGGACAATATTTTTGAAATCAGGAATCATGGGTACCTCCAGGTTCGGCCATCATAAACGCGTTGTGTTGGATTTTCGTTAATCCCGCGTTACGAATTTGTGGACGTTTCCTCAGGACGGATTGCAGACTTCAGTCTGCCGACTCAGCGGACTCAAGTCCGCGCTCC
>DYKX01000054.1:0-2702 GCA_020722375.1 Anaerolinea thermophila | reverse complement strand
GCATCATTCGCTTCCGCGCTCCGCATCATTCGCTTCCGCGCTCCGCATCATTCGCTTCCGCGCTCCGCATCATTCGCCTCTTCCTTGACCTCGGGGCCGGGCGCGGCTTCCTCGGCTTTGGCTTCCGCTTCGGGGGCCTTCGGCGCGTCGTCTTCGGGCTTCCACTCGCCGAGAGCAATGGACTTCATCTTTTCCAGCGTGCGGCGGATGAGCAGACGGTTGGCGGATTCGGACGCGACCGCGCTCGAAAAGCGCGCCTGATCCGCCTTGCTGCTCTTGTTCAGTTTTTCGAAATCCACCGCCCCTTGATAGGCCAGTTCGTTGAACGTCTGGTTGAATTCCTGGGCCAGCGACTCTTCGTCAATGTGGATGTTGTGCTTGCGGGCAATCTCGTCCAGGATGAGTTCGCGTTCGAGGCGTTTGATTGCAACAGGACGCACTTCCTCTTCGATGAATTTCTCGCGCGTGGTGTTGCGCACCTTGAAATAGGTCTCCAGGTCCATGTTCTGAGAAGCGAGACGCTGGCTCAAATCTCCGAGCACGTGCTCGCCTTCATGATCCACTACCTGCGGCGGATACTTGATGGCCGCGCCTTCCTTGATTTTGTCGATCACCTTGGTGAAGTATTCATCGTCATAATTGGCGCGATCGCGCGCCTCGATGTCTTTCTTCAACGCTTCTTTGAGTTGATCGAGGGACTCATACTGGCTGCCGACTATTTTGGCGAAATCATCATTAAGTTCGGGCAGGGTGACTGCGCGCACGGTTTTGACGGTCGCCTCAAAGGTGACAGTCGCCCCCTTCAGTTTTTCATCATCGAAATCCTGCGGGTAGGTGTGTGTAACCGACTTGCTTTCACCGGCTTTCAGGCCAATCAATTGGCGTGCAAAACCTTTGTACGGCCATTCGCTATCTATTTCTTTGTCTTCGGGGCGGACAACGGTTGCCGTGCTTTCGCGCGACAGGTCGGACAGATCTTCGCCTTCGGCCGCGTCTTTCTTCTCTCCCTTGATCGCGAGCAGGACGTAATCGCCTTCCTGTACTTCACGCTCGACCATCTCAGTCGTTCCGTACATCTGACGGAATTCTTCGAGAGCCTCGGTCAATTTGTCTTCGCCGGGCGCGGTCCACTCGTACGGGACGCGAACCGACAGGTAATCACCCAGATCCACGGTCGGCGCCAGCGGGACGCGGAAAATGAACTTTGGCGGGTCCATGCTTTCCACCTTTTCCAGCGCGCCGGGCGCGGCAGGCTCCACCTCGGCTTGTTTCAGCGCTTCGGGATAAATTTCATCCACCAGCATATCGATTGCCCGTTCAACGATGGGTTCATCCCCATAGTAGCGGCGGATTATATCGTAGGGCGCCTTGCCCGGGCGAAAACCGGGGATCTTGCCGCGTTCCGAGAGTTTGCGAGCGGCGCGGCGCTTCATGGCTTCCATGCGTTCGGGGTCCACTTCCACGGTCAATTCGACCTGATGGTCATCACGGATATTCTTTTCGATGTTCAAGTTTGCATTCCTTCTTTGTTATTTATATCCCCCCTCTCCCTTTCGAGAGGGGCAGGGATAAGTCTATATGGGGACGGCGGGACTTGAACCCGCACGCCTTTCGGCACATGATCCTAAGTCATGCCTGTCTGCCAGTTCCAGCACGTCCCCGCGCTTTCAGTACCGCAACATTGATGTTGCGTTCCGGGGCAAGACGAATCTTGCGGTACGGTTTGCCAACGGGCGGGCGAAATTATAAGCGAGAGAGAGGGGGGCGTCAACGAAATTTACCGCCGTTCTGTTTTCTTGACACAATCCCCCGCCACTTGTAAAATCGGCGTGCTAATAACGGGCGGCAACGCCTGAATTTTATTTCCGGGAGGAAAACCCTTCGATGTTTACCATGGGATTGAATACGTTCGAGATCGTCGCGATCTGGGCCGTGTTTGGCATTGCCATCCTCGGCCTGGCCTACGCGGTATTTCTCCGCTCCCAGATCCTGCGCGAGGACAAAGGCACGCCCAAGATGCAAGAAGTATGGGGCGCGATCCGCGACGGCGCCAATGCCTATCTGGGTCGGCAGTTGAAATCCATTCTGCCGCTCATCGGCATTTTGACCATTGCCCTGTTCTTCTCTGTTTACATCGTCCCGCCCAGCCCTGAGGCGCTCGAGCGCTTCGAGGGAATGCCGACGGAGCAGATCCGCCTGATCATCGGCCTGGCGCGCGCGGTAGCCTTCATCATGGGCGCGTCGTTCTCGCTGGCGGTTGGACAGATCGGCATGAGAATGGCGGTGGAAGGAAACGTACGCGTAGCATCCGCTTCCCGACGTTCGTTCGGGGACGCGCTCCGAATCGCCTATCGCGCAGGGACGATTACCGGCATGTTGACAGACGGCCTCGGCCTGCTCGGCGGCACGGTCATCTTCATTATCCTCGGCATCGCCGCACCAGACGCCCTGCTGGGCTTCGGCTTCGGCGGCACGCTCCTGGCCCTGTTCATGCGCGTGGGCGGCGGTATCTTCACCAAGGCCGCGGACGTCGGCGCGGACCTGGTCGGGAAGGTGGAAGCCGGCATCCCTGAGGATGATCCGAGGAATCCCGCGGTGGTCGCGGACCTCGTCGGCGATAACGTCGGCGACTGCGCCGGCATGGCCGCGGACATCTTTGAATCCTACGAAGTGACCATCGTCTCTGGCTTGATCCTGGGCCT
>DYKX01000053.1 GCA_020722375.1 Anaerolinea thermophila | reverse complement strand
TGCTAAAATTGTCCCCATGACCCCCCGCTCCCCCCGCCATGAGACAACTTTATACGCTCTCGCCCTCCTCCTTGCCCTCGGATTGCGCTTCGCTCGCCTCGGCGAATTGCCGTTGTCGGATTCCGAAGCGCGCCTCGCGTTGGACGCGTTGGACATTGTCAAAGGGGGAAGCCCCGCTCTTTCTTCCCACGTTGCATACACCAACCTTACCGCGATCTTGTTCTTTGTCTTTGGGGGGTTTAACTTCCTGGCGCGTTTTGTCCCCGCGCTGGCAGGGACCGCGCTCGTCTTCGTCCCATTCCTCTTCCGCGATTGGCTCAAACCTCGCGCCGCAATCCTTCTCGCTTTTTTCTTTGCAATTGACCCTGCTTTTGTGTCCCTCTCGCGTCAGGCGGGAAGTCCCATCCTCGCGGTGACATTCTCCCTGCTCGCGGCGGGATTTTGGATTCGACGTCAGCCGCGCGGCGCGGGCATCTTCCTTGCTCTTGCGCTTCTTTCTGGCCCCTCGCTCTGGGCGGGACTCCTCGGCCTCCTCCTCGCCTGGATGCTTTCGCAGTTCACGTCCGCAGGTAAACAAGTAAACACGTATACAGGTACACAGGTAGACACGGACACAGGTAAACAAGTAGGCGCGTACACACGTACACAGGTAGACACGGACACAGGTAAACAAGTAGGCGCGTACACACGTACACAGGTAAACACGTCCGAGGAAGATGTAACTCCTAACTCGCAACCCGCATCTCCAATTACCAATTACCAATTACTGATTACTGATTACTGGTCACTGATCACTGCCGCCCTCCTCACCCTCCTCGCCGCCTCCACCCTCCTGCTCCTCGCCCCGCAGGGACTCGGCGCGTGGCTCGCATCCCTTCCCGAATATTTCAAAGGTTGGATCGCGCCTGTCGCCATCCCCGCTGAAAGAATGTTCCTTGCCCTCGGCGTGTACCAACTCTTCGCCATCCTCCTTGCGTTGATTGCCATCGTGCGCGGCTGGATGCGCACAGGCCGCCGCGTCATTCGTCTCAGCCTGTGGATGCTGGTCGCGCTTTTGCTGGCGGTCTTTTATCCAGCGCGTCAAACTGCCGACCTTGTTTGGATGCTCATTCCCCTCTGGACTCTCGCCGCGTTCGAACTCTCCCGCCACCTCGAACTCGTCCGCAAAGACCGCCTCGAGACGGTCGGCGTGTTCATCTTCACCATCCTCCTGCTTGCCTTCGCATGGATGGATCTCATCGCGCTCTCACTGACCCCCATCCCATCGCAACAAGGTTCCATCCGAATTTTCTTGTTTTTCGGCTCGTTGCTCTTGCTTGTTCTCAGCGTGATATTGGTTGGCTATGGTTGGTCGGGACGCATCGCCCGCGTCGGCGCGGCCTGGGGCGTGACTGTCATCTTTGGCATTTACACCCTCGGCGCGGCCTGGGGCGCTTCGGGACTTCGCACCCCGAACACGGTCGAACTCTGGAACTCCTCGCCGCGCATCGCACAGGCGGACTTGCTCTCCCAAACTGCGGACGAAATCTCCGAATGGGCCACGGGTCAGGCGGACGATCTGCCGGTCACTGTCTTCGGAATCGACTCCCCCGCCCTGCTCTGGTCGCTCCGAAACCACAACCCGAAGGTCGTCATCGCCCTCGACCCCGCCTCCTCGCCCGAACTGATTGTCACCCCGCCGCAGGACAGTCTCGGTCTCGTCTCCGCCTACCGCGGGCAGGATTTCAACTGGCGGCAGACTCCCTTCTGGGATTCGTTTTCCTCTTTCTGGCTGCGCTGGCTCACCTTCCGCGAACTCCCCTCCTCGTCAGAGACCGTTGTCCTCTGGGTTCGCAACGACCTGTTCGTTGATGCGGCAGAACCGTGAAACAGATAGACAGACGCGTACGCACGGATTGCATCTCCACCTGACACCTGACACCTGAAACCTGAAACTTGAAACCTGGAACTTGACACTTGACACCTACCATCATTGCCATAGACGGCCCCGCCGCCTCGGGGAAATCCACCATCGGAAAACGCCTCGCCGATGAACTCGGCTATCTCTTCTTCGACACGGGAGTGATGTACCGCGCCGTCACATGGATCGCGCTCCAACGCGGCGTGGACGTCCGTGACGAGGGCGCGGTGACGCGTCTCGCACAGGAAACGCCCATTGATGTCGCGCCCGCCTCCCAGTCCGATGGACGCGCCTGCGATGTCATCGTCGAGGGACGCGATATCACCTGGGAGACGCGTCGCCCCGAAGTGGACGCGAACGTCTCCATTGTCTCGGCCTACGCGGGCGTGCGCCGCGAGATGAGTCGGCAACAGCGGCGCATCGGTCAGCGCGGCCGCGTGGTGATGGTGGGACGCGATATCGGCACGGTCGTCCTGCCCGAAGCGGATCTGAAGATTTATCTCGACGCGTCGGCGGAGGAGCGCGCCCGCCGTCGGTTCGATGAGATTCGGACGCGGGGCGGTGAGGCCGATTACGAGGAGATCCTCGCGAAGGTCCGCGAGCGCGACCGCATCGATTCGACGCGCGCCGTCGCCCCGCTGCGTCCCGCGGCGGACGCGGTCATCCTCGATTCGGACAAGTTGTCCGCCGACGAAGTGTTTGCGCGCGTCCGCGAGTTGTGCAATGGCTGAATACCGCGTCCCTCTGCGATATCGAATCAGCCGCCCCGTTTTGCGCGCGGTGTTTCGCGGATTGTTCCATATTTTGGGACGCGTAAAAATCGAGGGGCGCGGGAACGTGCCGTTGGGGAAACCGTACATGGCGGCCATCAATCATGTTTCGCTTTTCGATCCGCCGTTCGCGGCCGCATTTTGGCCGGAGGCGCTGGAGATCATCGGCGCATCGGACGTGTTCGCCAAGCCCGGGCAGGGACAGTTGCTCCGCGCTTACGGCGTGACTCCCGTGCATCGCGGCGAGTATGACCGTGCCCTGCTGGAATGGGTGACGCGTGTGCTCGAATCTGGTCGCCCTCTGTTGATCGCGCCGGAGGGAGGCCGCTCGCACGTGACGGCTATGCGGCGCGCCAAGCCGGGCATCGGCTACATGGTGGAGGCTGTGCACGTACCGGTGATTCCTGTTGGGTTGGTCGGCACCACCGACGATTTCTGGCAGCGCGCCCGCCGCGGCGAAAAACCGAATCTCGAAATGCGGATCGGCAAACCAATCATCCTGCCGCCCATCACAGAGAAGGGCGCGGCGCGTCACGAGGCGCGCCAGCGCAACGCCGACCTGGTGATGCGACACGTAGCTGGGCTTTTGCCTGAAGAGTATCGCGGAGTCTATGCAGAATCCGCCATCGCTCCCTCCTAAACCGGTTGCGGAAAAATTCCGTCCCGAACTGACGCGCGTCCCGGAATATCATTGGCGGCGCAGACTGGCGCGGCGCGCGTTACGCGTGCTCATGCGTTTCCTCGTCGCCACACGCGTCCGCCTGACGGTGCGCGGGCTGGAGAATTTCCCCGCGCAAGGTCCCGCGCTGATCGTGCTCAATCATCTCGGCGACGCGGACATCGTGGTCATCCTATCCAAACTTCGCAGGTGGGACATTGATCCGCTGGGCGCCAGCAACCTGTACGACATCACCGCCCTGCGGATCGTGGCGGAAGCGTACGGTGTCATCTGGCTCCATCGCGGACAGCCCGACCGCCGAGCCTTGAACTGCGCCATCGAATCGCTCCAACGCGGACGGTTCGTGACCATCGCCCCCGAGGGACGCGAAAGCGTCATCGGCGGCCTCGAGCAGGGACTGGACGGCGCGGCCTTCCTCGCCCTGCGCGCCGACGTGCCCATCGTCCCCATCGCGTTGACCGGGACCGAGACTCCCCGCCTCTATCGCGGACCGTTTTGCTGGCCGCGCGTCCCGGTCACGATGACCGTCGGACAGCCCTTCCGCCTCACCCGCTCCTCCGACCGTCATGCCGACCTGAAAAACGGCACCGAGCAGATCATGCGCCAGTTGGCCCGTCTCCTGCCGCCGGAATATCGGGGGGTGTATCGGGAGTAGAGGAGCAAAGGATGTGTCCATTCTGTGAGATTGTTTATCCAATCAAGACCCTTTGGATAAACAAATCCCAGGCATTGCACCTGGGATTTGTTTTCCTCATGCTATAATCATGTCTTGTACGATTCCGCTTTTTCCAAAACCATTCTCATTTGACGGACTTCCTGATCCTTGAAATAGGAAACCGCCGTGCTGTCGGGAAGGAAATTTGTAATCAAAACTTCCTTGTTGATGACGCGTTCACTCCCGTTTTTCTTCGCTTTCATGCCTGATGCCATTTGCACGGCGACAACATAATTTTCGGGATAAAGTTCGCGCATTTCTGGAATGTTATACGAGGAGAGAATCCATTTGCATTCTGTCTTGTGCAGTCGTTCCGCCAATTCGTGATGCTCTTTCCAGTCGCGCATGTTGTGAAAATAGTTGGCGCCATTGTCGGGATATGGCGGATCAACGTACATCACAGTGTTGGCGCGGTCGTATCGATCAAGGCAGGCGCGCCAGTCAAGGTTTTCGATAATCACGGTTTTCAGGCGGTTGTGCACAGGAGCAAGGCGTTCTTTGAGAGTCTCCAATGCGCCGATGAGACGATTGCCATGTCCGCCATCAGAAATACTGGTTTGAAAGCGCGGATATTTTAGTTCGCCGCCCCATCCCGCCATGATGAGATAGTAAAAGCGATGCGCTCGTTGAATGTCGGTGAGTTGAGTCGGTTCTAATTCTGCCAGACGTTTGAATTCCGCTCTTGAGACGAGTTCCCATTCAAACGAGGCGATGAGTTCTTCAGGTTTCTCTTTCACGACACGAAAGAACGAGACAAGTTCCTGGTCAATATCGTTCAAAACTTCTACATCGCTTGGAGGTTTGCCAAACAAAACCCAGGCCGCGCCTGAAAAGAGCTCCACGTAGCAGGTATGTTTCGGTAAGAGCGAAATGATCTGCTTTCGCAAGCGCGACTTTCCACCAATCCATTTGAATGGGCTGTTGATCATTTCGTGAGTGGAAGAGGAAGTTGTCATAATTTCTAAATGTCTCTAGTAGAGACATTCTATCATATCCTAAATTTTCTGTCAATCATTCCATGCAACGATTTGGCGAAAAACTTCGGACACTACGAACAGCAAGGCAAATGACGCTGAAAGAACTTGCGTCGGCTTTGGGTTTGACCGCGCATGGCTATATCAGCGAAATGGAAGCGGGCAAGAAGAAACCCACCGCCGAATTTGTGTTGAAAGTCGCCCGGTATTTCAAGGTCTCAACGGATCAACTCCTAAAAGATGAACTGGATGTGGAGGGCAAGTGAGCATTCCATTTGTTGATAGAAACCCAACCCGAAAGGAATTTGAGCGTTTTCGATTGATTCTGAGTACGTATCAGGATGGGAGCGGTCAACAGGCTGCGTCGGAAGGTCAAACGCTGCCAGGTTGGCGCGATTTCGAGCGCTCTGTGGCTCTCGCGTTTAATGGTATTGCACAGGAGAACAAGTCCATCTTCGATGTTCTCATTCCCAATCCCAAGAACAAAGGCATTCATTTTGGTGTTTCCTGCAAAATGCGCCGAACGTTGAATGATACAAAACGTACGGGGCGTGTGACGCTTGAGTTATCCAATTCAACTGGAGCATTCTGGGAACGTCTCAGGCAAAAGGGCATCAACCAGCAGAATTACAAGGCCAAACCATATGAAGTCGCTCAAGCATTAATCTTTCAGGAGGATGAGTGGCATTACGCGGTTGGCCTGGAAGCGGGAGGTGTTGTAGACCTGTCTCGCAGTTTTTATCTGGCGCTCTCATGGAATGTCAAAGGCGATTACCAACTATTCAAGTTCGCATTGGATTTGCCAGACCCATCTGACTTGCGATGGGATTTTCCATCGGTTGAGAGCAACGGAAAAGAATCACCGGGAAGGCGTTTGCGCGGGCAGGACGAACACGGAACGCTGTTTGAATGGTATGGAGAGTCTGGCGGACAGTTGAAATATTATCCGCTGGTCGAAACTGCGTTGTGGCAATCAAATGTTTTTCGCCTCGAACCCCTGCCGGTAAACTGGAATGATAAACACGGCATTTTAACCAGGGCAAAGGATTACTTTCCAAAATTGTGGAAGAGCTTGGAATAGGGAAGTAATGGGCTGTTTGGGGTTACAAATCTGAAATGAACTCGTAAGGCCGTCCTGCCCTTAATTTACGGCTATAATCGCCCCAGCAATCTATCATGAACTTCATTGGCACACTCCTGGGTGGCACATTTTACATGCCGGCGCCTTCGGCGCCGGGCTGGCTGGTCTGGTTCCTGTTCCTCGGCCTGACCGGGTACGCCCTTTATCGCTGGCGCGGTTTACAGCCTTCCTTCAAGGCTCGCGCGTGGGGGATTTTCTTCCTTTTGCTCCTGTTCGTCCCGTTGACCAACCTTTTCCTGGGCGTCCGCCTGCCATCCGAATCGGCGCTTCCCCCGCCGGGCGTCCCGGCGGAACCGCTTCCCCCGGCCATGATGATCTTCTCCGCCCTGCCGTGGATGCTGGCGGCCGGTCTGCTTGGGCCGATGGGCGCGGCCGCGCTGGGGTTTATCTCGGGCATCTTCCGCGGTGTCTGGGACACGCACACCATTTTCAGCATCGTTGATTTGATGCTGTTGGCGGCTCTCTTCGCCTCCAATGTGCGCCAGCGTTACCGAACCCTGACCTATGGCCTGCTTCGTCAGCCGCTGGTCAGCGCGCTTTTGCTGATTCCCCTGCACGTTTTTATCTATGTGATCGGCACCTTCCTGACGGTGCCCGGCCAGGTTGCCGTCCGTCTCGATTACGCGCTCAGCAACGCCGGTGTGGCCGCGCTTGCCTTCGGTGGGGAGGCGCTCTTTGCCGGGCTGGTCATGCAGGCGCTGGCGGCCTTCTTCCCGTCCGCATGGGGACGCGGCGCGCCTCTCCAACCGTCGCCGTCCGAGCAAAGTCTCGAAAACCGCTTCCTGTTTGGGACCGGCACTTTCATCTCCCTGCTCCTGCTCACCCTGCTCATTGGCGACTGGGCGGTGGCAGGACAGGCCGCCCGTGAGATGTTGCGCGACCGACTGACCAGCATGGCAAACACAGCCGCGCAAAGCGTGCCGTTCTTTCTGGAAACAGGGCAGAACCTGGCCGTGCAACTTGCCACCGACCCGCGCCTGTTGGAAGCCACCGACCCCGAACTTTCTTCGATTCTCGGTCAGCGGATGCAATCCAGCCCGTATTTTGACCAGTTCATCGTTCTGGACGTTTCCTCGCGAAATGTGCTGGGAGGCTATCCCTCCGCCTCGCGCGACACGTTCAGTTTGTTCCGTGAAGAAGAGGCCGGCATCACCCTCGCCTCCGAAGGCCTCGTGCTGGTGCAGATTTACACCATCCCGCCGATCAAGCCCGGGGAAAGCGCGTCCCGCGTCTCGTTCATGGTTGGAATCGTGGACAACGCCGGGCAGGTGCAGCGGGTCCTCATCGGCCGCACTGATCTCGGCACGAATCCGCTCACCCAGCCGCTCATCAGCAGCCTGCAAGATATGACCGGGACCGAGGGCGAGGGCATGTTGATCGATGACCGCAACATCATCCTCTACCACCCGAATCCCGGCATGGTGAATACCATTTATGATGGGCCGCACGACCCGTCCAATCCGTTCGCAACCCACACTGCCCCCGATGGCACGCGTCAATACGTTTACTATCAACCGGTGGAGGGGCGCGCCTGGGCCGTGGCATTGACCATCCCCGCCTGGCAGGCACAGGAACTGGCATTGCTTACCGCCATGCCTCTTTCGATCATGATTATCCTGCTGGCTGTGGTGGCGCTCTTCTCCCTGCGCTTTGGCCTGCGCACGATCACCGGTTCCCTGCAGAATTTGGCCGTGGAAGCCGACCGTATCGCCAAGGGCAAATTGGACCATCCCCTCAAAGTGGAGGGCGTGGACGAGGTCGGTCAACTGCGCCGCGCCTTCGAGCAGATGCGTGTCAGTTTGCAGGCGCGCCTCGATGAACTCAACCGTCTCCTGGTCGTCAGTCAGGGCGTTGCCTCCAGCCTGGAGATGCAGGACGCGGTCAAGCCTGTGTTCGAGGCGGTATTGGCCACCGGCGCCAGCGCGGTGCGCGTGGTGCTTTCGCCCGCCATCCTGCCGAAGACATCCATCGAATTGCCCTCCCGTTTCAGCCTCGGCCCCGCGGCGGACAAGTTCGCCCATCTCGACGAGCAGATCCTGGGACAGGTTCAGGTGCAGGACCGACTCGTCCTTTCGAATGTGTCCCGCACCCGCATGCTCGATCTGGACCCGAACCTGCCTCAGCCCGCTTCGCTCCTGGCCGTTGCCTTGCGTCACGAAAACCGCTACTACGGCGCGATGTGGGCCATTTACGACCAGCCGCGTACCTTCTCGGAATCCGACGCGCGTTTCATGACGACTCTTGCGGGTCAGGCCGCGTTGGCCACGGCAAATGCGCATCTCTTCCTGAACGTGGAAGTCAGCCGCCGTCAACTGGAGGCCATCCTCAATTCCACGCCCGACCCGGTGCTGGTGATCGATCCGCAGAACCGACTCCTGCTCGCCAATCCCGCCGCGGCCAATGTGGTGGGCGTGGATATTGCCAGGAGCAGTGGTCAGAACGTGGAGAAATTGATCGAGCAAAAAGCCTTGCTCGACCTGTTGCGGGCCGCGCCTTCCGAGAAGCAGTCTGCGGAGATCGTCTTCAACGGCGGTCGGACATTCCTTGCCACGGCCTCCTCGGTGGTGGCGGAGGGACGTCCCGTCGGCCGCGTCTGCATCCTGCGGGATGTGACTCACTTCAAAGAGTTGGATTCGATGAAGTCCGAGTTTGTCGCCACGGTGAGCCACGACCTGCGCTCGCCGTTGACCTTGATGCGCGGTTATGCCACCATGCTCGAAATGGTGGGCGAGTTGAACGAACAGCAACAGGGATACGTCCGCAAGATCGTTTCGGGCGTGGAAAACATGTCGCGGCTGGTGAACAACCTGCTCGATCTGGGACGAATCGAGATCGGCGTCGGTCTGCAGGTGGAGACGGTTCCCATTCACGATATTGTGGAGCGCGTCGTCGGCGCCTTGCAATTACAGGCCAGCCAGAAGAACATTCAACTGACGGTCGAGTCGGCGCGGGACATCCCTGCCACCGTGGAGGCGGATCAGGCGTTGTTGCATCAGGGCGTCTACAACCTGGTGGAGAACGCCATCAAGTACACACCGAACGGGGGACAGGTGAAATTGCGCGTGCGCGCCGCGCAGAACGAATTGGTCTTCGAAGTACAGGATAACGGCATTGGCATCGCCGCATCCGACCTGCCGCGTCTGTTCGAAAAGTTCTATCGCGGCAAACAGCGCGACGCGCGTTCCCAGCATGGATCGGGGCTGGGGTTGGCCATTGTCCGCTCCATTGCAGAGCGTCACGGCGGCAAAGTATGGGTGGAAAGCGAACTTGGCAAGGGCAGTACCTTCTTCCTGCTGGTTCCACTGGCGCAGCCCACAGGCGTTCCTTCCCACTAAGAACCTATCCGAAAAAACCTCGGAGCGCGGACTTGAGTCCGCCCGGCCAGGCAGACTGAAAGTCTGCAATCCGATATTTGGATAGACTCTAAGTTTAAATCTGGACTATAATCCTGCGCGCCCCCGTTCGTTGGAGGGCTTATATTTTGCCTGTTGATAGAAAAGAGTTGTTATGAGTACGGTAGCACCCGAGCAAAATGAAACCAATCAATTGATGAGGCGGACCACCGCGCACAAACCGCGTTGGACGCTGAGCCACTGGTTTATCGGACGCCCGCTTTCGACGGCGGATGCTCCCCACCAGACCATTGGCAAGGCGGTCGGTCTGGCGGTCTTTGCATCGGACGCGCTATCATCCACCGCGTACGCCACGCAGGAGATCCTTGTCATTCTTGCTGCCGCGGGGACAATGGCTTTCGGCTACGTGTTTCCGATTTCGATGGCGATTGTCATCCTGTTGGCGATTGTCACCCTGTCTTACGAACAGACCATCCATGCCTACCCTGATGGCGGCGGTGCGTACATTGTCGCACGCGATAATCTTGGCGAGATTCCCGCGCTTATGGCCGCGGCTGCCTTATTGACCGATTACATACTCACCGTTTCCGTTTCCATTTCATCGGGCGTGGCGCAGCTCGTTTCCGCGTATCCTGTTCTTTTTGAATATCGCGCGGTCATTGCGGTTGGATTTGTTCTTTTCGTAATGTTGATGAATCTGCGCGGCGTGAAAGAATCGGGCACGGCGTTTGCCATCCCAACCTATTTCTTCATCCTGATGATGTTCATCACCGTCGGCCTGGGGCTGATTCGTTTTATGACTGGGTCGCTGGGAACGGTTCCCAATCCCCCTGAACTCGAAGCGCTTCATGAACTTTCGGCCATTACTCCCTTCCTGATTCTCCATGCCTTCGCGAGCGGCACCACCGCGTTGACGGGCGTGGAAGCCATCTCCAATGGCATTACGGCTTTCAAAGAACCGCGCAGCAAGAACGCAGGTATCACTCTCATCTGGATGTCGATCATCCTGGGTTCATTGTTCCTCGGCATTTCCTTCCTTGCCCATCAGATCGAAGCAGTTCCTTCTGAAAGTGTGACTGTCATTTCACAGTTGGCCGAAACAATCTTTCAAGGACGCGGTCTGCTGTACCTCGCCCTGCTTGGCGGTACAACCGTTATTCTTGTAATGGCCGCCAATACGGCCTTCGCAGATTTTCCTCGCTTAAGTGCGTTGGCCGCCAAGGACGGATTCCTGCCCCGCCAATTAACGTATCGCGGCAGTCGTCTCGTTTTCTCGAGAGGCATTGTGGCGCTGGCGGTCATTGCCTCTCTGCTCATTGCCATCTTCCAAGCCAGTGTCACGCGTTTGATTCCGCTTTATGCCATTGGTGTGTTCCTTTCATTTACCCTCTCCCAGGGTGGCATGGCTTTGCGCTGGTGGAAAATCGGCAAGCTTAAAGATGGCCAGGAAGTGATCGAACGTGGTTCCACTCTTCGCTATGAAAGCAGCTGGCAACACAAAATGCTGATCAACGGATTCGGCGCGGTCTGTACATTCATCGTAATGATCGTCTTCTCTGTGACCAAGTTTAGCGACGGTGCCTGGCTCGTTCTCATCCTGACCCCCAGCCTGATGGCAGTTTTCTGGATAATCCACCGTCATTATGTCAAGGTGGCGCGCAGTCTCAGCCTCGACCATTACACCGGACCCGCGCCGCATGTGATGCGTCACCGCGTCCTCATGCCCATCAGCGGCGTGCATCAGGGCACGCTGGAAGGGCTTCGGTACGCGCGTATGCTGTCTCACGACGTGACCGCCGTCCACGTCTCGATTGACCCGACGGAGACGGAAAAACTCCAGAAGAAATGGAACACCTGGGGCGACGGTGTGCGCCTGCTGATTTTAGATTCACCCTATCGCCTGTTTGTTGAACCATTGCTTCAGTATATTGACGAGATCCTGGCCCAGCGCCAATCGGATGAAGTCATCACCATCGTCGTGCCGCAGTTCGTAGCCGGCTCTTCGCTGGAAATGGCGCTCCACATGAACACGGCTGATATGCTTCGCAAGGAATTGCTCAACACACCCGGCATTGTTATCACTGATGTGCCATACCAGGTGTCGGAAAGGAAGGAGAACGAATGAACTTTATCGTCGTCGGCTGCGGACGCGTGGGCGCGGAACTGGCCCTGCGTCTCTACAAAAGCGGCCACCAGGTAGTGGTCGTGGACCAGAACGAAGCCTCGTTCAACCGCATCAGCCCCGAGTTCCGCGGCCGCACCGTGTGGGGCGAGACCCTGCGCCAGGATGTGCTGGAGCGGGCCGGCATCCAAAATGCGGACGGACTGGCGGCTGTCACCAACTCGGATACGCTCAACGCGGCCGTCGCCCACGCGGCCCGCAAGATCTACAAGGTGCCGGTCATTGTTTGCCGCAACTATGACCCGCGCCTGCGCGGCATGTTGGAGGCCTTCGGCCTGCAAATCGTCAGTTCCACCGCCTGGGGCGCGCAACGGACGGAGGAACTGCTGACCAGCGTCTCCTCCCGCGCGGTCTTCTCGGCGGGCAACGGCGAGGTGGAAATTTACGAATTGGTCATTCCTGATTCCTGGGCGGGACGTACCTGGGACGAACTTTGTCCTGGCAACGCGGGGACGCTGCCGGTCGCCCTGACCCGCGCGGGCCGCGCCATCCTGCCTGTATCCGACATCAAGTTCGAATCGGGCGATGTGCTCCACGTCAGCGCCACTTTCGACGGTATCAAATCCCTGCGGGCGCGGCTGGGCTTCGGAGTGGAGGCTTAACATGTTTGTATTAATTGCCGGCGGCGGACGCACGGGCGCCCAACTGGCCGCCTTGTTGCTTTCAGAAAACTATAAAGTGCGCATTGTGGAGGAACGTCCTGAAATTCTCGCGCATCTTCACCAGGAACTCCCCACCGAGTCCATTTACGAGGGCAATCCCAGCGATCCCGATGTGCTGGAAGCGGCCGGCATCCAACAGGCGCATGCCATGGCCGCCACCACCGCCGATGATGCCACCAACCTGAGCCTGTGCTTCATTGCCCGTAAAATGTTCGGCGTGCCGCGCACCATCGCGCGCATCAACAACCCGCGTAACGCCTGGCTGTTCAATGAAAACTTCCACGTGGACGTGGCTCTCAACCAGGCCAATGTTCTTGCCCACCTCATCCAGGAGGAAATGTCTCTCGGCGACATGATGACCCTGCTCAAGATTCGCCGCGGCAGTTACTCACTGGTGGAGGAAAAAGTGGAAAAAGGCGCCAAAGCCATTGGTATAGAGTTGCGCAACCTGGGCCTGCCCGAGGAATGTATCATCGCCGCTATCATTCGCAATGGGCAGGTGACCCTGCCGCGCGGCGCCACCACCTTCCAGGAATGGGATGAAGTGCTTGCCATCGTCACCCCCGAAAGCGCCCGCCAATTGTCGGTATTGCTTTCGGCCGAGACCCATCCCGAGCGTGACGAAGAAAAACGCTAAAAATCGTTTGACCGATTCGGAGTCGTTACGGTATAATGCCCTGCCTGTCCGCCTTTACGCGGACTTTATCCTGTCCACAGCTTCCCCCGGGGAGTTGCAATACCTTCAGTGAGGAACGTTCATGACCAAACGAACATACCAACCCAAGATCCGCCGCCGCGTACGCGTGCATGGCTTTCGTCAGCGCATGGCCACGGCCGACGGCCGCAAGGTGCTCAAGCGCCGCCGCCTCAAGGGACGCTACAAACTGACCGTCACCGCCAACGAGCACGTCAAGCAGACGCGCTGGTAATCGCGGACATTCCATGAAAGGGTAGCGCGGTTTGCAACGCAGGTTCCGCCTCACCCGGTCAACCGATTTCAAGCGGGTGCGGCGTTTTGGCAAGTCTTATGCCCACCCGCTTGTTGTCTTGATTGTCCAGCCCAGCGAACAACCCTGCCTGCGCGTGGGCGTGACGGCCGGCAGGACGGTCGGATGCGCGGTGCGACGCAACCGCGCCAAACGTCTGTTACGAGCCGCCATGCAAAGCCTCCTGCCAGACCTCGC
Source organism: Anaerolinea thermophila (assembly GCA_020722375.1). GTDB lineage: Bacteria > Chloroflexota > Anaerolineae > Anaerolineales > Villigracilaceae > Denitrolinea. Next base: position 4,871 of record DYKX01000053.1, on the reverse strand, counting down.
ACCGGGTACCGATATCCTGCTGATCGCCCGCCTTCCCCTGATCCATTCCACCTTTGACCAAACACGCGCTGCCCTGCAGACTCTCCTGCGCCGCGCCGGACTATTGATCTCCCCCGATGCAACCTGAGTTTTACCTGCCTCGCGAATATCCCAACGAGCCACGCCTGCGCGATCTGCCGCACACGCCGCGTAACTGGCCGCGCCTCCTCCTGCTGGCATTCATCCGCCTGTACCAGATGACGATTTCGCGCGCCATGCCCGCCGATACCTGCCGCTTTTATCCCTCATGTTCTCATTACGGTTATCAGGCCATCTATAAATACGGCGCGCTCAAAGGTTCCGCCATGGCAACCTGGCGCGTCCTCCGATGCAATCCGTTCAACCCCGGTGGTTACGACCCCGTTCCATAGGAGTGAAATAAACCCCGATGAAGACCAATCGTTTGCTATTATTCCTTGCTCTCACCCTGCTGACACTGGCCCTCAGCGCCTGCGGCGGGACGTCCTCAGCCGCCACCTGGCCCGGTCTGGCCGCCGATGCGAACGCGGCCTACCTCACCAACGGCTCCACCGTTCATGCTGTCCGCCTCAGCGACGGTGACGAACTCTGGAGTTTCCCCGAAAAGCCCGGCGCCAAACTGATCTTTTACTCCAACCCTGTCTTCACCTCCGATGGACAGATACTCATCGGCTCCAGCGGATCGGACCACACCCTCTTCCGTCTGGACCCGGATACAGGAAAAGAGACCTGGTCGTTCAGCGATGCCAGGGATCATTGGGTTGCCAGCCCGCTTGTCGTTGGAGACATGGTCTACGCGCCCAACTCGGACGGGACCCTCTACGTCTTCGACATGTCCATCCAGGGTGATGACAAATTGGCCTGGACGGTGGAAATCGGGAAAAAGTTCTGGGCGCAGCCGGTGAGCGATGGGGAAAATCTCTATCTCACCTCGCTCGATAAAAGCCTGTACGTGGCGAATCTGCAAACACGCGAAGCGCGCGAAATCACCGTTCTTGGTGGCGCCATCCCTGGTTCGCCTGCACTTGGAAATGGACAACTTTACATTGGCTCCTTCGATGCCGCCATGGTGGGAATCGATTCTGCCAACGGAACCGTTGCCTGGACCGCCCCTGTCGAATCGTGGATCTGGGGCGGGCCCCTGTTCGTGGACGGCACGCTCTACTTTGGCGACCTGGATGGTAATTTCTACGCGCTCGATGCCGCCACCGGCGAGGTCATCGACTCGTTCAAGCCGGATGGCGTCATCCTTGCCACGCCGATCTTCCTGAATGGACAGATTATCTTTGTCAGTGAAGATGGCTCCGTCTATTCACTCACACCGGGCGAAAACCCAAAAAGCATGGAAAAACTTGGCGGCAAACTTTACACCACGCCCGTTGCCGCCGATAACAAACTCCTCGTTGCCCCCTTCCAGGGTGATTACCTGCTCGTCGCACTGGACGCCAATGGCAAAGAGGAATGGCATTACCCGATGACACAGAAATAGAGGCAACATGTCACCCTGGGATTTTTTCGTTTCGATTTTTGTCAACACCCTTTTGTGGATCTACAACATCGTCGGCCAGAATTTTGGCCTGGCCATCATCCTCTTTACGATCCTCATTCGCGTCATAACTTGGCCGCTCAATGGCGCACAGTTGAAAAGTTCCAAAGCGATGCAGGACCTGCAGAACGACAAGGACTGGCAGGCCATCCAAAAGAAATATGCCAAGGATAAGGAAAAACTGGCACAGGAACAGATGCGCATCTACAAAGAGAAAGGCATCAACCCCTTCTCCTCCTGTCTGCCCACGTTGATCCAACTGCCGGTCATCTTTGCCCTCTACCAGAGCATCACGCGTTCCCTGGCGACCACCCCGCTGGCGCTCCTGCAACTCACCCGCAGCATCGGTTCCTTCCTCGACGTGTCGGCGCTCATCCCGCTGAACAGCAAATTCCTGTGGATGGACCTCGGCCTCCCCGAAGGCATCCCCCTGCCGTTTGAAATCTCCTGGCTTCCGAATGGCTTCCCCTCCCTTGCCATCATCGTGGCCCTCACCACCTACATCCAGACCAAACTGACCACCCCGCCCACCACCAACCCCAACGACCAGTCTGCGGCCATGAGCGGCATGATGAGTATCTACATGCCGCTCCTGCTGGGTTGGTTTGCACTCACATTCCCATCGGGACTGGCAGTCTACTTCATCACCAGCAACCTGCTCGGCATTTTACAATACGCCCTGATGGGACGCGCCAACTGGCGCAACCTTCTGCCCGGCGGCAACAAACCCGCCGCGGCTGGTTAGTCTCGAGGTTCCTATGGAAGAACGACCTACTCTCGAAATCATTGCCCCCACTGTGGAGGAAGCCATCGCAAAGGGATTGGAACAACTGGGGCTGACCGCCGCCGACGTCTCTGTGGAAGTGCTCGACGCCGGTTCAAAAGGACTGTTTGGGATGGGAGGACGACAAGTGCGCGTACGGTTGACGGTGAACGGCCCGGATGGCGCGCCCGCTCCCTCGTCACCCGCGCCCGCGTCGGGTCCGGACCGTGAAGCGGCTCCCGTTGCGAAGACCGTCTCCGCGGCGGACGAGGTCCACGATCCCATCATCGCCCTGTCTGAAACCGTCGTATCCAGGTTACTGCACAACATGGGATTCGAAGCGCAGGTGTTCGCGCATCTCGATGAAAGCGACTGCGCCGACCGCCGCTCGGTCCGCGTGGATGTACGCGGCCGCGACCTGAGCGCGTTGATCGGGCGGCATGCCGAAACGCTCAATGCCTTCCAATACATTGCGAGTTTGATGGTCGGCAAGGACGCACAGGAATTTGTGCAGTTGAGCGTGGACGTGGAAGGCTACCGCGCCCGCCGCGAAAAACAACTGCGGCAGATGGCCCAGCGCATGGCCGACCAGGCGCTGAAGATGGGACGCCGCGTGGCGATGGAACCGATGAGCGCCGCCGAGCGCCGCATTGTCCACATGGAATTGCAGGGACATCCCGCCGTCACCACCGAAAGCACGGGCGAAGAGCCGCGCCGCAAGGTGACGATCGTGCCGAAGGAATAAACTTTCAGAACCCGTCTTCTTAAAGAATACGGGTTCATTTTTTATTGCCCGCCTGCTTTTGGGGTACAATATTTATGGAGTTGTTTGGCAGTGAACAAAACCTTAACCCCGTCAATGAAAATCCGCAACCGTCGCGAAGCGTTGCAGCGCGAATTGAAACGATGGCTGCCGATTTTGATTGGGAATCTTCGTCCTGAACGGATCATTCTGTTTGGCTCATTAAATCAGGCGGAAATTTCGGAATGGTCGGATGTGGATTTGGTTATTGTCCAGGAGACGAATCAGCCTTTTTTAAAACGCGTTCGCGATACCATGTTGCTGCTCCAGCCCAAGGTGGGCGTGGACTTGTTTATCTATACGCCTGACGAATTCCTGCACCTCTCACAGGAAAGACGGTTTGTGCGCGAGGAAATTCTCAAGAAGGGAAAATTGCTTTATGAGCGAGGGTAGCAATTGGTTGGAGTTTGCCCGCGAGGATTTGCGCGTTGCCGAACTTGCCATGCAGGATCGCCTGTACAATCAGGTATGTTTTCATTCCCAACAGTGTGTGGAAAAATCATTGAAAGGCTGGCTCGCCGCGCAAGACAAAGACATTCCGCGCACGCATAAGATGTCCGATCTCTTGAATGTGCTTCCGAATGACCTGTTGCATGGTTTATCAGGCCGCATCCTTCTGATGGATTTGTTCTATATTCCGACACGCTATCCTGACGCATTTCCCGGCTCTTTGCCCGATGGCCTGCCAGGTATTGAAGATGCGAAAGATGCGTTGGAATTGGCTGGCGAGGTATTACAGCTTGTTGAGAATGCACTGAAATAAGGGTGTCATGGAATATCGCAAACATGGACGGGATACCCCCGTTCATGTTTTTTCTCGAGGCCTTTTTCATTACGACTTCTTTTGTCTTACTTCTTTTCCCCCTCAGGTATAATTCCCTCATGCTTTCCCTCGTCCCGCTCGAACCCGTGGACTATCTCGTTATCGGACACATTGCGCGTGACTTGACCGCGTCGGGACCGCGCCTCGGCGGGACCGCGGCCTTCTCCGCATTGACCGCCCGCGCGCTGGGCTTGCGCGTCGGCATCGTGACCAGCGCGGGCGCGGACATCTCCCTCGCCGCGTTGGACGGCATCCCGACCATCACGATCCCCTCCGAACACAGTACAACTTTCGAGAATATCTATTCCGCCGATGGCAGGAAACAGATTCTGCATCAGCGCGCCACGCCGATTGACTTTGTCCACGTGCCAGAGATTTGGCGGCGCGCAGGAATTATTCACATCGGACCGATCGCCAATGAAGTCAGCCCGATGCTCCCGAGGGGATTCTCTCCCGACTTGCTCGGCCTGACCGCGCAAGGCTGGATGCGGACATGGGACGAATCGGGACGCATCCTTCCCGTGCAGTGGGAAGACTCGTTCGCACTCGAAGCCGCGGGCGCGGTGGTCATCAGTCTCGAAGACGTGGGCGGAGACATGGAGCAGGTGGAACGCATCGCCATGCACACGCGCGTTTTGGCCGTCACCGAAGGCGCGGCGGGATGCGTGCTTTACTGGCACGGCGACCGACGCCGCATCAATGCCCCGAAATTCTCCGAAATTGACGCGACAGGCGCGGGCGACATCTTCGCCGCCGCGTTTTTCATCCGCCTCTACACCACCCGCGATCCCTGGGAAGCCGCCCGTTTCGCCACCCTGCTCGCCTCACACTCCGTCACCCGCGTTGGCTTGGATGGAATCCCCACCGAGCAGGAAATCCAAGCGTGTTTGGTGGAAGTACTACAATAAAATCTCAGTAC
>DYKX01000052.1:12210-18494 GCA_020722375.1 Anaerolinea thermophila | reverse complement strand
ACCGAACTCGAAAGCCTTGTCCGCTTGTTGAAGGTGGTGGAACTCCATCCCCGCGATATCCTCTTTCGCGAAGGCGAGGCGGGCGAACATTTTTACGTTATCACGAACGGCGAACTGGAGATTTTACGCGCCGCGGGCCAGCCCGAGGAATTATTGCTCAATGTCATCGGCCCCGGGCAGTACCTCGGTGAGATGAGCCTCATCATGCCCGGCGGACAGCGCACGGCCACCGTCCGCGCCCGCATGCCGTCCACGTTGCTGGTGATGAGCCGCGCCGAGTTTGACGACCTGCTCACACGCTTTCCCGTTCTCGCTTATTCGATGGTGCGCGTCTCCAGCGAGCGGCTGGACGCCACCAACACCGCCACGTTCCGCGACCTGACCGAAAAGAACCGTCAATTGCAAAAAGCCTACGATGAACTCAAAGCCGCGCAGGAGCAACTCATCGAGAAGGAACGCCTCGAACGCGAACTGAAAGTGGCCGCGGAAATTCAGATCAGCATCCTGCCAGACGTGTTGCCCGTCCACCCCCGTTTTGACTTCGGGGCTCGCATCGCGCCCGCCCGTCGGGTCGGCGGCGATTTCTACGACGTGTTCCCCGTCGGCGAGGATAGAATTGCCGTCCTCATCGGCGACGTGGCCGATAAGGGCGTCCCGTCCGCGATCTTCATGGCGCGCGTCCACGCCCTCATCATGGCCGAAGCCGATTCGCTTCCAACCGCCGAGGCGGTTCTTCGCAAAGCCAACGAGCACGTCACGCGGCTGGAGAAATCCATCCAATTTGTGACAGCCCTGTATGGAATTCTGGACTGCGCCACTGGAAACTTCGACTACGCCCGCGCGGGACACGAACCTCCGCTCCTGCTCGCCTCCGAGGGCGTCCAGCGCCTCCCGCACGGACCTGGGATGGCGCTCGGCCTCTGGGAGGACATCACCCTCGACATCGGCCGCGTCCATCTCGCGAAAGGCTCGTCCCTGTTGCTCTTCACCGACGGCATGACCGACTGTCGCAACCCCGCGGGCGAAGCCTTTGGCCTGGAACGCATTCAGGAGGCCCTTGTAGATTTGCGCGGCCTGCCCGCGCAGGAAGTCTGTGACAGTTTGCTGACCACCCTGCTCGATTATCAACAAGGCGCGATGCAGGATGACGATGTGGCGCTCGCCGCCATCCACGCGCTGTGAAATAAAAATTGACAGCCACTTTTGGAAGTGGCTGTCAATTTTTATCAGGCCTTTTCCAGCGCCTGCTTCAAATCTGCCAGCAGATCATCCACATTTTCCACACCCACCGACAACCTGATCAGCGCGGGATTTACATCCAATTGTGAACCAGCCACTGAGAGATGCGTCATCGCCGCGGGGACTTCGATCAGCGACTCCACGCCGCCGAGGGATTCGGCCAGCGTGAACAGATGGGTGGCTTCGACCATTCTGACCGCCGCCTCACGTCCGCCTTTGACGAGGAACGAGATCATCCCGCCGCCACTCTTCATCTGTCGCCTGGCGATAGTGAACTGTGGATGACTCTCATGGAAGGGATAGATAACACTCTCCACCTTTGGGTGCTTCGCCAGAAAATCTGCAATAGCCAGTGCATTCTCCGCGTGACGATCCATGCGGATGGGGAGGGTCTTGATGCCGCGCAGGACGAGGAACGCGTCCATTGGTCCCAGCACCGCGCCGACCGCGTTTTGCAGGAAGTACAACTTGTCGGCCAGTTCCTTGTCCTTCACGATCACCGCGCCGCCGACCACGTCCGAATGGCCGCCGAGATATTTCGTCATCGAGTGGACGACGACGTCCGCGCCGAGTTCGAGCGGACGCTGGAGATAGGGCGTGGCGAAGGTGTTGTCCACCACGAGGAGCGGACGGTTCGGATGCGCGTGGACGATCTCCGCCATCGCGCGGATGTCGGTGACGCGCAGGAGGGGGTTCGTCGGTGTCTCGAGCCAGACCAGCCGCGTGGACGGAGTCAACGCGTCCGCGACCGATTCGGGATCGGTGGTGTCGGCAAACGTAAAGTCGAGGGAGAAGCGGCGGAGCACTTTGTCGAAGAGGCGGAACGTTCCGCCGTAGACGTCATTGCCCGCCAGCACGTGCGCGCCCGAATCCAGAAGTCGGAGCACAGTGTCTGTCGCGGCGAGGCCCGAAGCGAAGGCCAATCCGTATTCCCCGCCCTCGAGCGCGGCGAGACAATCCTGCAAAGCCTTGCGCGTGGGATTTTGCGTGCGCGAATATTCGTAGCCCTGGCGCGGTTTGCCGACGCCGTCCTGTTTGTACGTGGACGTGAGATAGACGGGCGTCATCACCGCGCCGTTGTTGGGGTCGGGGTCCTGCCCCGCGTGAATAGCGAGCGTTTCAAATTTCATTTTGTCTCCTGTATGATTTGGCGAAGTTGTGGTGTCATAATTCCGATTACAATTGTCCATTATACGAGGAAATATGACCAAAACTTTACTTGCAGTTCTTGCCCATCCCGATGACGAGTCTTTTGGACTCGGCGGCACGCTCGCGCTTTACGCCAAGCGTGGTTACAACACCTACCTGGCTTGTGCCACGCGCGGCGAAGCGGGCACGGTGGATGAGGAGCGCTTAAAGGATTTCAAAGATACCGCATCCCTCCGCACTGCTGAACTGGATTGTGCGGCAGGACACCTCGGCTTGAAGGATGTCATCTACCTGGGCTATCGCGATTCGGGCATGCCAGGTTCGGACGATAACAAGCATCCCGACGCGCAGATCAATCATTCGGTGGACGAAGTGGCGGGACGCGTTGTAAAAGTGATCCGCGACCTCAAGCCCGATATTGTGCTGACCTTCGACCCGATCGGCGGATACAAACATCCCGACCACATCCACATTCATCAGGCGACGGTGCTGGCCTTCGACAAAGCGGACGACGCCTCTTTCCACCCCGAAGCGGGCACGCCGTTCCAGCCGCGCGGACTCTACTTTCAGGTTTTCCCGCGCTGGTTCCTGAAGGTGATGACGCGCATCATGCCGATCTTTGGCAAGGATCCCAGCAAGTGGGGACGCAATGGCGATATCAATCTCAAGGAATTGGCGGAAGTGGATTTCCCCGTGCATGTGCGTTTGGATATTCGCGAGGTCGCGGAGATCAAACGTGAGGCGGGCGCGTGTCATGCCTCACAGGGCGGGGTGGGGATGCGCCGCGGGCTGATGGGATTCGTCACGAAGGTCTTTGGCGAACACGAGGATTACATGCGCGCCTATCCGCCTGTGGATGGTAACTTCAACCGCTTGGGTGATCTTTTCGAAGGCATTTAGCCAACCTGTGGCGGTCTGAATCCAAAACTTCCTACATTTGGCAGCAATTCCAAATCTAACATTGAGCCGAAAGCAAAGATACCAAAACCTTAACGTCAAGGCGCAAAGCCGCAATTTTCTTGACTCCCCTCTTCCGCGGTGGTATATTGCGCCCAATGATTTGCAAGATGATTGTTGACGCCAACGATACTAATTCTCTCGCCAGGCAGGTGCAGGGACGTTGGCGGTTGTACGAGCAGGAGCAGGCCTAATCCAATCCCATCCAACGCCCCGACAATTCGGGGCGTTTTTAAACCCCACCCAACCCCCATCCGCCTTCGGCACCTTCCCCCATTTTCCGCTGTAGTGCGCGGAAAATGGGGGAAGGACGGGAAGGGGGTAAAAAGGAGCCGCCATGATTTCAAACACCACCCCCGTCTTCGCCGTTGACGAAAAGAATCTCGTCCCCGTCAGCGGGCACCTGCGCCAGATGGCGGATATTCCGCCGTCGCGCATGTTCCTGATCAACAAGTCGTTGAAAGTGTACGTGGAGAAGAATCCAGGAGCGAAGGTTTATGACGCCTCACAAGGCGACGGCGGCGCGTCGTTGCCAGGTGTCCCAAAATTTATTTTGGAGCGCGCCGCGCAACTCCAGATCGAGCACGGAACCGCCTACGATATGCCCTTCGGTACGGATTCATATCGTCTCGCAGTGGTAGAGCAATATTGGAAACTGGACTCCTCGTCAGGTTGGGGACCCGCGAACGTGCTCGGCACCGCGGGCGGACGCGATGCGCTGGTCAAGGCATATCAGGCCATGCTGGCGCTCGGTCACGGACGGCAGGGTGACGTGGTCATGGTCTCGCGCGTCCCGTGGATCTCCTACAACTGGGGACCGTACGGCGTCGGCGCGAACGTGCTGTGGACGCCAGGCGATGCCGCGCAGGGTTGGGCGTACTCCGAAGACGCGATCCGCGCGAGCGTCAAATTCGCCGAGTCGAAGGGACGCAAGATCGCGGGCCTCGTCATCACCAATCCCGACAACCCCACTGGCTTGACCATCGCGGTCGAGAAACAGGTCTCGCTCGCCAAGGCCGCGTTGGAAGCGGGCGTGGCGTTTGTGCTATTCGATTGGATGTACCACTACGTGACCGACGAGTCGCCGATGGACTTGAACTCCTTCCTCAAATTCTTCACGCCCGAGGAGCGCAAGCGCATCCTGTTCCTGGATGGGATCACCAAGTCGCTGGGCGCGTCGAACATCCGCAACTGCCACCTGATCGCGGACGAGAGCGTCATCAAGTTCATCGTGGCGCGGGCGTCGCATACCGTCATGCCGTCGTTCTATTCGCTGGCTGTAGCGATGGCCGCCTACGAAATGGGATTTGCCGAAGCCGCCCAGACCATCATCGAGCCGACCAACGCCAGCCGCGTCGTCTTGAAGAAATTGCTGGCCGAGAGTGGAATGCAACATATCATCGGCAAAGGCTATTACGCGTTTATGGATGTCGGTGAATTTATCAAGGCCAAGGGCTGGGCGGACAGCGAACCGCTCGGCCAATATCTCGCTGAAAATCACGGCGTCGCCATCGTCCCTGGCGCGTTCTTCTCTCCCTTCGGCGGCGACTGGATCCGCTTCTCGTATGCCACGCCTGTGGAGAGGACGGAAGGCGCGTTCAGGAGGTTGGTGGAGGGGTTGAATTCGCTGAAGTAAACAAATCCTCCTCTTGCAATTCTAACTGCTGAATTGTATAATATATCCAAAATCGCTGATTTGGAGAATTTCATGTCTACTTCAAAAACCATCGCTTCCACCGAAGTTCAAAATAATTTTGGATTGATTTTGAACGATGTAATACAAAACAACACGCGTTACATCGTTAAACGACACAATTTGCCGCAGGCGATCATCTTGAGCCTGGCGGATTTTGAGCAACTTTTGACTAATCTAAAAGAGCAAGGCAAAATGGCGCAGATGGTGAGAGAATTAGCCCCCGCTTATAAAATCGGCGAGACGATTGAAGGTAAGTAAAAATGAAAAGAGATTTTTCTGCTGGCTTTGAATCTTTTACTTTAGAAAACGGGCTGATTGTTCGCGCAGATTGCTTTGAATGGATGAAACTGATTCCAGAGTCCTCCATCCATGCGGTTGTGACCGATCCGCCTTATGGCGTAAAAGAATACGAGCCAGAGCAATTGGAAAAGCGGACAAATGGAAATGGCGGGGTTTGGCGAATTCCCCCATCATTTGATGGGCACGTGCGTTCGCCTTTGCCGCGCTTCACCGCTCTAAACAATGGCGAACGAAAACAAATGCGGGATTACTTTTCCGAATGGGCAAAATTGGTTTTGAAAATCATTCGCCCAGGCGGACACATTTTTATCGCGTCCAATGCCTTTTTGTCGCAAATTGTTTTTTCAGCCATCGGTGAGCAGGGATTTGAATTTCGCGGGGAAATTATTCGCCTGGTCAGAACCATGCGCGGCGGCGACAGGCCAAAAAACGCGGAAGATGAGTTTCCCGATGTTTGCTCCATGCCGAGAAGTCGTTACGAGCCGTGGGGAGTTTTCCGCAAGCCGATGTTGAACGGCATGAAAGTCAGCGACTGCCTGCGAGAATTTCAGACAGGCGGATTGCGTCGCAAGCCCGATGGAAATCCGTTTGAGGATGTGATTGAAAGCGAGCGTACATCGCAAAAGGAAAGAGAAATCGCCGACCACCCAAGCCTCAAGCCGCAATCCTTTTTGCGGAAGATCGTTTATAGTTCATTGCCGCTAGGCGAAGGGATTGTCCTGGATCCATTTATGGGATCAGGCTCGACGATTGCCGCCGCGAACGCCGTTGGGTATTCATCCATTGGCGTCGAACGCATGGATGAATATTACGAAATGAGCAAACAGGCGATCAAGAAACTTTCGGCGATTGTTGTCAAAGACGCCCAATTGGAATTATCGTTCGCCTAAGTCTTCATAAACCCAATTGGCTTTCATCTTTTGAACGCCCCTTTGCGTCACAC
>DYKX01000052.1:0-12110 GCA_020722375.1 Anaerolinea thermophila | reverse complement strand
AAGTCTTCATAAACCCAATTGGCTTTCATCTTTTGAACGCCCCTTTGCGTCACACTGGCAGTTATTGTTCGGCGACTGGTAGCGGAACGGCCTGAAAATGCCCAATCCTTCTTTGTCAGTTTTGCCGCATAAACGGCTTGAAACGAGAACGGCTTGGGCGCGATGTCTTTCAACTTGTCGTTGGATGTGTTGCTGTCGAACACGAAAACCATCAGCCAAACCGATTCGGGATTATGTCCCTGCCAACCAGCCAGATGTCGAGAACCCTTGATCTCAATTCCTTCGGTTGAATGTTGAACGGCATTGTTGGCAAAAACCCCAATGGGAATTAAATCGGGATGTCCGTTGTGATATTGGTTCTTCGCCAGCGTTGGGCAATATTTGGGAATCGTGATATTCATGTATTCGCCCACCATACTGCTGAAATTCGCGGGCATGAGAAACGATTCCAAGCGCGGCATTTCTTTGGTGTTGAGTTGTTGGTTGATAAAACCCAGAAAATCAATAAAGTCCTGCATGGCATGTTGAATGTGATCAGGATTCAAGCCGTAGGGCAAAGAGCAAGTCAGATTGAATCCGTTTGGATTAAGTGAGCGTGGAATGCAGGCAAGTTTTTCGTCAGCGTTCATAGTCTCTCCTCAAGCGTTCTGTTTATGAAACGAATTTTAGCACAAACTATTTCCTGCTATTTTCTCCCTTCGGCGGCGACTGGATCCGCTTCTCGTATGCCACGCCTGTCGAACGGACGGAAGGCGCGTTTAGGAGGTTGGTGGAGGGGTTGGAGAGTTCGATGGGATAACTGTATTGTTGCGGTAAAATCAGTGATGAAGGAAAGCCGTAGAGATGATAGCAAAGCAACCACGATTATTTGATACCGAACTCGAAAAGCCCGTTGACAATCAGGAGTGGGGAACATTCAAAGATAGTTTACGCGCGCCGATTCATAATTGGTTTACTTACCCTGCTGGCTTTTCCTACAAGGCTGTCGAATCAAGCCTAAAGACAAACGGCATCACGGAGGGGCAGGTTATTTACGATCCGTTTATGGGTTCAGGCACAACCAATTTAGTTGCGAAGAAACTCGCCATTAATTCCTATGGCGTTGAGGCGCATCCATTTGTCTTTAGAATAACCAGAACTAAAATGAATTGGGAAATTGGCCGAACCGAAATAGCGCTTGCTTTGAAAGAGATTGAAACGCAAGTAAAAAAGCGAAAAGGGAACTTCAACGGCCACGACCTCCATGCTTATTTGACTGGCGAATTTCCAGAACTTGTTTTGAAATGTTATGAAAAAAGAACATTGCTGGATTTGCTTTTTATCCGCAACTCTATTTTGGAGGGAAAGTTCTCGCAAGAAGCGAAAGATATTTTCTTTGTTGGTCTCACCAGTATTTTGAGACAGGTTTCGACTGCCGCCACTGGTTGGCCTTACATTGCGCCCAAGAAACAAAAAACGACTTCCATTGATAAAAACGCTTTGGTTGAATTTACGCGCCAGATCAACAAAATGGTAAATGATATTGAGGCGATGGTTGACGACGCAAATCCAAACTACAGAAATTCCTCCCACAAAATCTTCAATGCCGACTCGCGGTACACGCAAGAATTGATTCCAAGCGCGAGCGCCGACCATGTTTTTACTTCACCGCCTTATTTAAACAATTTCGATTATGCCGACCGCACCCGCCTGGAGTTGTATTTTTGGGGTGAGGCTAAAAACTGGGGGGACATTTCGGAAAATGTCCGCACGAAGTTGATTACGTCTGCAACGACACAAATTTTACGAGACGATCCCAAATACGATCTTTCGGAAGGGTTGCAGGAATCCTGCCCAGATGTATATGGATTCTTGAAAGAGGCAGTTGCCCAACTTGGGGAAATTAGGCTAACGCGCGGCGGCAAAAAGAGTTACGACCATTTGGTGTCGGGTTACTTCAACGATATGTTTCTGATTATTTCAGAAGTGTACCGAGTCTTGAAAAACAACACAACAGCCGTCTTTGTTCTTGGAGATTCTGCTCCGTACGGAGTCCATATTCCCACAGACGATCTAATTGGAAAAATCGGATTGGGTGCAGGATTCGCCGATTACAAAATTGATGTTTTGAGAGCGCGCGGTGAAAAGTGGAAAGATAATCCGCTTAGGCATGATGTCAAACTAAGAGAATCCATCGTAACTTTGATAAAGGGATAACATGGCTGAGAAAATATCACAATACGGTAGCGCAATTGGCGAAGCCATCGGCGCGGAAATGCAAGACGCGTTGAATGAGTTGATGACCAACTTGGCTAATAAACATGGCTATCACTTTTTGAGTACCAGCCCGATTGAAGGCAAGAAGCGCTTGTTGATGTTCGATAACTTTGGCAACGACTACAACATTGACGCGGTTCTTGTAAACGAACAAACGCAACCGCTTATTTTATTCGAGTGGAAATACATCCGATACAAGAAGCATAACCGCGATAAAGCCAGCTGGGTCTGTAGCGCGCATCCTGCCATTCGACGGCGATATGCCAGCATTCGCAGTTCCATTGCTGTTCTTGCGGGAAGTTGGAGTTCATCATCCATTGCAATGATGAAGAGTAACCATATCAATATTTTCATAATCCCATTCGAGCGAATCTGCGAAATATTGGATGATTATGGAGTTGATTTCCGTTGGGACGAAAAGGACAGGCAGAAATCTGCGATAGCCTGGAAAGCTTTCTACGCGTTGTCGAACAGCAAAAAAGCGCAAATCGGTATTGAGATGGTCAACACCATCAAGAATGATTTGACCGACCTGATTTTATCGATTTTGGATGACACGACGGAACGCCAAATCGAAAGCGTGACTTTGGAATTCCGTTCAAATTTAGGGGAGGTCAGTGAGTATAAATTTGACAGCATTGACGAAGCATTGGATTTCCTCAATACGAACGAACTCAAAGATATTTTCATTGTGGGCGACTCATTAACTCTACTTGATCCACGTCCAACATTTGGGGATGAAGAAGACGTGACAGAGTAGAGAAGTATGCCCCACAACCCCTCCCAATTTGCCGACAAATACCTCCTCGCCGTTGAGCAAGCCGTCAAAGAAAAACCGCAAGGCGGACTCAACGGCTTCGAGCAGGAATGGAACCTGCTGGATGAAGACCTGCGTCCATTGCTCACCGTCGGCGCGGGACCCAGCCAGCAGTCCTTCGTGGACTATCTGCGCGCCGAGTGCATCCCCGCGTGGCAGAAACAGTTCAGCCAACTCGAAGTCTTCCATTGGATGATCGAGTGGGCAACGCGCCCGTATTACACGCCGCGCGGCGCCATCTACGAAGCGCGCCTGATGGAAGCCGCGCTCATCAACGCCTTGCATCGAGCGGGCGTCAACTTCGGCGAGCGCCTGCATTACTGGCATGGCAACCTGCTCTTCCTCACCGCCATCGGTCACAACTCCATCCCTGGGGAGTGGCCGATTGCCAAGCGCCGTTATCTCGAAAAATGCGTTGACCTCTACAGCGACACGCTCGCCACGGCGGGCATCCATACCAACCTGTCCCTGCCCGACCCGCTCTTCGCCTGGGACTTCATGCACCTGCCCGCCAACGAGCGCGGCGACCAGCATCTCGATCAATTCAAGTCCGAGTTTTACATCACCGCCACGCGCCTCCTGCGCGCCTTCGCGGGGCTCTTCATCGCGACGAGCGCGTCCACCCCCATGCAGGCACAAGTCCGCGGCGGACGCGCCGTGGTCGCCCTCACCGAGTTCGACTCGATCCGCAACCTGACCTTCCCCAACCCGCCCGCCATTGACCTGCCCGACCTCTACCGTTCCTACGACGACTACCTGCAAATCTCCTACGACCTCGTCCGACGCGGCGTCCGCTTCGGGAACAACAACTGGACTCCCGTCCGCGCCCGCAGTTTTGCCGAACCCGTCGAGCGCATCATCTCCACGACAAGCGGCCAGCTCGCCTCTCTCTACGCCCGCGGCTTGTTTGCCGTTGGCGAGGCGACTCCACCCGAGGAGATGGCTCTGCAAATCGAAAAGCAAAACCTGATGGCGCGTATTAATTTGCCGATGGGACGCGTCGAAGTCCGCACCGACGAGGGCGGTCATCCCCTCGACCTCGACATCGCCAACCTGACCCTCAAGCATCTCCTCCTCCTCCGCATCTACTCCGACCCCAAATTTGCGCGCTCCTTCCGCTACGACCGCGAAGACATCAGCCGCGCGCGTGCCAACGAGAACCTGGCGGCCAAACACGGCCTGCGCGCCGAGATCGAGAATCCGCTGACGGGCAAGCCCACCTCCGTGCGCGCCTTCCTCAAGTGGACTCTCAACGAAGTCAAGCCGCTGGCCGAAGCCCTCCACCTCTGGGACGACTTGAATCCGCTCGTCGAAATGTCCGAGGGCGGACGCAACACCGCCGAGAAAATTCGCGCCCGCCTCCACATGGAATTGGGCAACAACGATGAAGTGCCATTGACTGTGTTGAAAGAATTATTTTACGAACGCGAGGCGCAGGTCAAAGCCGACGTGGAACATATCGCCGCCGAACATGTTTCTCTTGGCGCAGACTCTTCAAAGATAGCCGAATTCCTCCAAAGAAGCCGCGACGCAGTACGCAATATATCATCCCGTAGCGAAGTGGAGCGGACGCAACCATCCCCCATCCAATTCCGTCCGCGCACCCAAGCCGCCATCGAAATCTCGTATCCCGATAAAACCGCCGAAATCCTCGATCTCGCCCAACAACTGATTCGCATCCCCTCCGTCACCGCCTGCCCGAATGAACGCCTCGACGAAGTC
Organism: Anaerolinea thermophila; assembly: GCA_020722375.1. GTDB lineage: Bacteria > Chloroflexota > Anaerolineae > Anaerolineales > Villigracilaceae > Denitrolinea. The sequence continues at coordinate 7,315 of DYKX01000052.1, read as the reverse complement.
CACCGCGCCGCATCGTTGATTGACGATTACCTGAAAAGCGCAGGCATGGAAGTGAAATATTTTGACGGGAAATATCCCGCCGTCTATGCGGAATTTCCCAAACCAACCAGCCGCCAATTACCAATCACCAATTACCAATTACCGATCTTGCTGACAGGCCACTTCGACGTGGTCGAACCCGACTCCGACGACTCGCAATTCGTCCCCCGCATCGAAGGCGATTACCTCTGGGGTCGCGGCGCGGCGGATATGAAAACCGTCGTTGCCACCTATCTGGTTTGGATGAAAGATGCTTTGCGTGTAGCCAAAATAGAGGGTTCTGGTTCCAGGAAGGAGCCTTTACCGAATATCGCCTTGTTGCTGGTGGGGAATGAAGAAAACGGTGAAGCCGAGGCGTGGGGCACGCCGCATGTGTTGAAGGCGCTGACTGAGACCTCCGAGGTCTCTCAAAACCTCGGAGGTCTGCGACCCGCCCTCTTCATCGCAGGCGAGCGCACGGGTGAGAAGGGCAATGAACTCCTCGGCGAAATTTGCGTGGAAAACCGTGGCGTCATGCGTTTTGACGTGATCGCGCGCGGCGCGAAAGGTCACAGCGGCATGGCGGCGATGGGCGACCTGAGCGAGAAACTGATCGCGGCACGTGCGGCCTTGAATGAACTGTTCGCCAAGCACCTCAGGCTCAAAGCCGCGGACGGATGGCAATCGCAGGCGAAATTCCCGTTCATCAACGTGGGGACGCCTGGCGTGTACAACGTCACTGCGGGGGAGGGGATACTCGGTGTGGAGATTCGTCCCATCCCGCAGGATGACGTTCAGGGTTTAAGGTTGAACGTTGAACGTTATTGTGCGGAGCGCGGACTTGAAGTCCGCTTCAATGTGATGGAAAACGGCGTGGCCTGCGACGCGAATAATCCAGCATTGAAAGCGCTGCTCGAAGCGGTCAAACAGGCTGGGGGTGGAGTCGAAGCGAGAGTCGGGAAGAAGTTAGCAGGCACCAGCGCAAGATTCGCTCCAGGCGGGCAGGCCGTCGTGTGGGGGCAGTCGGGAATTGGTCCGCACGCGAAAGATGAACGGCATTTTATCCCCAGCATTTTGCCGTATTACAACGCGCTCAACGAACTGGCGAAATTGTGGCGGTAACGCAAGATTAATCTTGCGCTACAAATCAAACGGTGGGCGCTGATTGAGCTTCATCAGGTTGGCCCCCATCTCACTGATGAACAACGCGGTGACCGAGCCTGTGTCGCATCCCAGCCGTTGAAAATGATCGAGCGGCAGGCCGATGAAGTGTGCCACCGCCAGTTTGATCGGGTCGGCGTGAAAGACGCAGGCGATAATGTCTTTCGGCTTGTACCGGCTGACGATTTTTTCGAGCGCCGTGACGACGCGCGTTTGCATCTCACGAAACGACTCGCCCTCGGGAAAACGGAAACGGGATGGCGCCTGCTGCACGATTTTCCAGGCATTCATCCGCTGCAGGGACTTCCACGGACGTTCCTGCCATTTACCGACATCGGACTCCAGCAACCCCGCCTCGACTCGAACTTCGAGCTTGCGGACGCGAGCGATGGGTTCAGCAGTCTCCACTGCACGCTCCAGCGGACTGGAGTAGATGGCCTTGATTGGTACCTCCGCCAGCGCGTTTGCCAACGCCTGCGCTTGTTCGCGTCCGCGTTCATTCAAATGGACACCGGAGAGACGACCGGCCATTTTTCCAGTTTTGATATAGTCGTTTTCGCCGTGACGGATCAATAATAACATTGACATGATTTTGATTCCAATTCTGTTATTGTGTGTAAGTAGGTTGGACGATCTCCTTGAAAATCGGGTCGAAAATACTCGTTACATGCAAAGACCCAAATGTTGACAGGTGGTGATCGTCCCAATAAAGAGGGTGCCCGTCCACTACCACCGGGCAGGTATCGTTGTTGCACATGACCGCTGCAGGGTTGACCAACTGTACATTGTAGCGGCTTTTGAGTTCGTCCAGGATGGTAAGGACCGGTTGGTTTCTTTGTAAATATTCCTGAAATGTCGGCGCGATCAATTTATTCAAGTTCCTGCCGGTGCGTTGTGCGACCAGGAACGCAGATGGGACCGGATATCCAACTTCAGGCACTTGTGTGACGATAACAACTTTGCGTCCCATTCCAGATAGCATCTTGACAGTTTGGGTAAGCCCAAGTGTGAAGACGGTGGCATTGGTATCCGTCGCGTCGTTCCCCTGCACATTGGTAAGTACGACACGTTTCCCATCTTCCTGCTTGTAGCGGGCCCCGGTCTCGTACAACGCCCACCTCGATGCCAGGATGACTGTGTCTAGATTGGGGTGGTTTCGAATATAGCCAATCACCTTGGCACTGAATCCGTCACATTGCTCCTGTCCTTGCTCGTCAATTCCAAGGAGAGGCGCACATCCAGACGTGTAAGCCACCATCCCTGTTGCGCCCGCACGAGATGAGGAATCCTGTATGGCGGGCAGGAGCGCTCGTGCGTGCGAGTCGCCCCATACCATGAAAGTTGGAGTGCTTGAGGCTTTCCCAATGTCGCACATCTTCTGTTCACATTTTCCCCATTTTTCCCATTGAACGTCTGCATTGGGATCCAAATCTGCCTGCAGGGTGGATAACCGTTGGGGAAACCCCTGGTTCCAAAAAATCACCGCTCCCACGGAGAGCGCCAATGCCATGACGCCCGCGGCATAAGGGAAAATTTTACGATTTTTGAGAATGGTCCTTTGACGGAATGGCTTTTCCACGAATTTCCAGGAAAGAACGGACAGGATGAAAATTACCAGCAACACCGCGGATAGTTGTAGTGGCGTCAGTTTCACGATCGCGTAATATTTGGCGAAGATGATGAGAGGCCAATGCCACAGGTAGAGCGAATAGGAAATCTGCCCGATAAAAACGAGAGGCCCAAAACCAAGGATGCGTCTGATGGCCGTTTTCTTTTCCATGCCGCTGTATATGATCAGGGCAGCGCCCAGGGTGGGAACTGCGGCAGCAAAGCCGGGGAACGATGTGTCCTTGGTATATAGAAAAATGGGGACAATCGTCAGGAGCAATCCTGCTGCGCCAAGTAGGTTGCCGAGGCGGGGATGAACAATTGTCGGGATGACCTTTACAGCCAACAGGCCGCCGATCAATAATTCCCAAATGCGCAGGTGGGTCAAGTAAAATGCGCCGGTGGGATCGTGACCCAGGCTGTACATGTCCCAGGTGAATGAGGCCAAGGCAATGCCCAGGAGAATGACGCCTAGCCTGAATTGGAAACGACGGACGAGAAAAACAAACACCAGTGGATAAACGATGTAGAACTGTTCCTCGACAGCCAGCGACCAGGTATGCAAAAGCGGCTTGAGTTCGGATGGTCCTTCGAAATAGCCGGATTGTGCCCAAAAGAAAATATTGGCAGCGAAAAACGTGGCCGCCATCAGGCTTTTGCTGAATTCCAGAAATTCATGTGGACTGAATAACAGGATGCTTAGTATCACGGTCACCGGCAGGACTGTAAAGAGGGCGGGAAAAATGCGTCGAATCCGCCGCTCATAGAATTTGACAAACGAGAATTCGTGCGCGTCGGCTTCCCGAAGGACGATCGTTGTGATCAGGTATCCAGATATCACAAAGAAAATGTCCACCCCAACATAACCGCCGGAAACGAGACTGACGCCCGCATGAAAAAACACGACAGCCAGAACGGCGATCGCTCTCAGTCCGTCAATGTCCTCTCGATAGGCCAATTTCATTTGATTTTTCTCTTTGTCTGCAAGCGGTCGTTTTCACCATGACACATCAATAACAATAGTGGCATGGTTTTTATCTTTCCAACGAATGTTAATTTGATGGCGATTGAGACAATTCTTCAAAAAGCGGATCAAAGATGTTCGATATGTACAAGGAACCAAATGTTGATAAATGATGCGAGTCCGCGTAAAGGAGATTTCCATCAACAACAATTTTGCATGTATCCTGGCTGCAAAGTGCCTGGGTTGGATCCAGGAGTTGCACATGATAGCGGTTTTGAATTCCATCCATTAAGTCAATAACGAAACGGTTTCTCTGAAGATATTCCTCCAATGTCGGTGCAATCATTTTGTTGATATCCCGGCCTGTTCGGAGCGCGATGAAATAGGATGATGGCACATCGTACCCTATCTCCGGTATGGGTAGAACAATAACAATCTTACGGTTTAGTTGAATTAATGTTTTGATTGTCCTGTCAATTCCGTTCTCAAAGATCTCTTCGTTGGCAGCGCCTGGCGCAGCCGCTTGCTGATCTATAAGGGTTATATCCGGGCCTTCCTCGCCTTTGTATCTTGTGCCCTCAGCAGATAACGTCCACCTGCCGGCCAGGATGACGGTCTTTATTGTTGGGTTACCTTTAAGATATTTGACCACCATGTTGTTGAATGCGCCACAAGGAATTTTCCTGGAACTCTCTTCTGAACGATTCGCGTCAAGTAATGGTGGACACATATTGTCGGCGATCAAATATCCCGCCTCACCATATTTTTTTGCAGAGGCGCCCACAGCCGCGTTAAGGGCGGCAGCATGAGAATCGCCCCACACGAGGAAGGTGCGGGCGGATGTTTTTTCCCCCACTCTGCAGAATGTTGACCCAATGGAGTCGAAAACATCATTGACGCACTCTGCTTGTTGCTGCAGCGGTTCCGCTTCGGCTGATGTCACCAACTCATTGTTGTTGAGAAAGCCTGGCATTCCATGGTTAAGATCAATGACACCTGCAGCTGCAAAGGTCAGAAGCATCATGCTTCCGGCGGCCATAAAAATTTTGGGCTTTACCAGGAACGATTTTGAACGGAATGGCCTTTCAACGAATTGCCATGACAAGGCCGCCAGGGCAATGGATGCGGCCACCCAAATGATCTGTTCCATTATCGTTGGTTCTTGAATTACGCAATACTTTCCAAACGATATGATAGGCCAGTGCCAGAGGTACAGTGAGTAAGAAATTTTTCCAACAAAAACGAGGGGCGGCAGGCTGAGTATCTTCCCCACAAAGGAATCGCCATTGATCCCGCTAAAGATAATTAGGGCTGTTCCCAAGGTGGGCAAAAGAGCACTTGCCCCAGGGAATGCAGTGTTTTTGGTGTAGAGGAAGACACTGACCAGGATGCCGGCCAGTCCTCCAAGAGAGCACAGGTTGCGGATCACGCGGTTGGTGCTTATAGGGACAATATTGATAGCCAGTAAACCACCGACGAGCAACTCCCATGCGCGCAGGTGGAAGAAATAGAATGCAGCGCTGGGATCTTCCTTTGTGTAATAGATGTTGAGGAGGAAAGACGTCAACGCGAACGCGCCCAGAACCGGCTTATACCACTTCTTTACGTATCGCATGATCAATAACATCAGCAAGGGGAACACAATGTAGAATTGTTCTTCGACGGCAAGCGACCATGTGTGCAACAGGGGTTTTAGCGTAGTTGGTGCAGCGAAATATCCTGATTCGGTCCAAAACAACACATTGGACATAAACAGTGTTGCCGCCATTGCACCCTGACTTGTTTGGGCAAAATTATTGGCTGAGTAAAAGATGGAGGCGGCAAGCAGAACCAACGGAATGACCACGTATAAAGCGGGAAAGATTCGGCGGATTCTGCGCTCGTAGAACCGGACGAGGGAGAATTCACCTGCTTCGATTTCTCTGGCGATGATTGTTGTGATCAGATAACCGGAAATAACAAAGAAAACATCCACTCCGACGTAACCGCCGGAGAAGATGTTGAATCCTGCATGATAGAAAACGACACTCAGTACAGCGATGGCTCTTAACCCGTCAATATCGGGACGATAACTGATCCTGGAGTTCATGTAATTGTTGGTTTCCTGTTGATTTGTTTTGATGTGCGGCGTTTTCTATACGAGCAAGTTGTGAAATATCGCCCCCGTTATTTTATCATTCGTTTCATTTCTTTGATCTGTTCTTCGCTCAACGCGGGCACATCCTCGCGTTTTTCGATTCCCAGCGCCTTCCTCTGCGCCTCGCGCCACATCTCCAGCCGCGCGGTGACCTGTGACTCGTATCCTTCGCTGGAAGGTTTGTAGAAATATGTCCCAAGCAGGCGCTTCGGTAAATATTGCTGTGGGGTGAAATGTCCCTCGAATTCGTGCGGATAGACGTAATCCTTGCCGTGACCCATGGCGGCCGCGTCGCGATTCCCGTCCATCAGGTGGCGCGGCACGGAGACTTGTCCCTCTTCTTCGATCTTTTTCATTGCCTTGAAGTACGCGCCCGCGCTGTTGGATTTGGGCGCGGTGGCAAGATACAACGTCGCTTCGACGATGGGGTAGATGCCCTCGGGCAGGCCGATGTAATCGAACGCATGGACGGCTGAAGCCGTCACTACCAGTCCCATCGGGTCGGCGAGACCGATGTCTTCGCCCGCGAGGATAATTAATCGGCGGAGGATGAAGCGCGGGTCCTCGCCCGCGTAGATCATCTTGGCGAGCCAGTAGAGCGCCGCGTCGGGGTCGGAGCCGCGCACAGATTTGATGAAGGCGCTGATCGTGTCGTAGTGGGCGTCGCCGTCCTTGTCGTAAAGCACCGCGCGGCGCTGGATGGATTCCTGCGCCACGTCCAGCGTGATGTGGATAACGCCGTCCGCATCGGGTGCGGTGGATTCGACTGCCAGTTCGAGCGCGTTGAGGGCGTTGCGCGCGTCGCCGCCGGCAACCTCGGTTAAATGGGCGCGCGCCTCGGGGTCCAGGAGGATGCGTTTCGTCCCGTAGCCGCGCTCCACGTCCGCGAGGGCGCGGTCAAGCAGGATGCCCGTCTCCTCCTGATTCAAATTTCGCAGTTGGAAAACGCGCGAGCGCGAGATCAGCGCCTTGATGACTTCGAAGTAGGGATTTTCAGTGGTTGCGCCGATGAGGGTGATTGCGCCGCTCTCGACGTGGGGGAGGAGCGCGTCCTGCTGGGCTTTGTTCCAGCGATGGACTTCGTCCACGAAAAGGATCGTGCGGACGTTGTGCAGGCGGCGGCGTTCGAGCGCTTCTTCGATGATGACGCGCAAGTCGGCCTTGCCCGCCAGGATGGCCGAGATGGTGACGAAGTGACTCTTGGTGGTATTGGCAATGACTTGCGCCAAAGTAGTTTTACCCGAACCTGGCGGGCCAAAGAGGATAATGGATGAAAATAGGCGGTCGGCTTCGATGGCGCGGCGCAGAAGTTTGCCCTCGCCCACGATGTGTTCCTGTCCCACGAATTCGTCCAGCGTGCGCGGACGCATGCGTGCTGCCAGCGGCGCTTCCGTTTTCATGCGTTCCTGCATGGCGTGGTCGAAGAG
>DYKX01000210.1 GCA_020722375.1 Anaerolinea thermophila | reverse complement strand
AGGATTTGTCCAAAAATAAGTTAATCAATTTGGATTTGGTCGAATGGTGTAATTCCATTCAGGAAACAACTTGTGCGGATGTAGATTGACATTGGCTTTTTCTTCTGGCGTAACCCTTGCAAACCTGCGTCATCAAAACACGCCAGACCCAGCCGCAAAAAGAAATGCAGACCCTCCCGCAAAAACGCGATAACGTGGCAGGCGCGTTCGCGTTGAATAGTGATATAAATGGCAAACAAGTCCTGCTTGTAGATGACCTCTTCAACTCAGGCGCGACCCTCGAGGAAAGCACCCGCTTGCTTCGCAAACATGGCGCGGCAAACGTCAACGTTCTAACTCTGACCCGCACCATTCACTCCGACACCTGAAACCTGGAATTTGAAACTTGACACCTTCCCCCGACTCCCTCACCCTCCTCCTGCTCTGCTCCCAACTCGGATTGGACGACGACTCCGTCAAACCGCTGACCCTGCGCGAATGGAATCCCCTCGTGCGGAAGATGCAAGCCGCCTCGCTCCGACCCTCCGACTTAATGAAATTCTCGGCGGAAGATATTCAAGCCCGTCTCGACCTCGATACGCAATACGCAATACGCATTACGGAGCTCCTCTCCCGCAATATCCAATCCAACCTTTCCCGTCTCGCCTCCCTCGGCATCTTCCCCCTCACCCGCGCCGACTCAGACTACCCTGAAAAATATCGCTCACGTCTAAAAGACTCCGCTCCCGCTGTGTTGTTCTATGCAGGAGAAAAAGCATTGCTCGGCCAGCCTGGAATTGCCGTGGTCGGTTCACGTCACTTGGATGAGGCAGGACAGGAATGTGCCAGATTTGTTGGCAACGCCTGCGGACTCTCAGGGCAAGTGTTGTACTCAGGCGGTGCGAGAGGGGTGGACACGCTCAGCATGGAGTCTGCGCTCGAAGCGCGGGGAACCGCTGTCAGTGTGCTGGCGGATAGTTTGGAGAAGCAGGTCAAGGTCCAGAAGGAGGCGCTGAGTCGCGGCGATCTCTGTCTCGTCACGCCGTACAGTCCCAGCGCGGGATTCTCCGTCGGCGCGGCGATGGGACGCAATCGTCTCATCTACTGCCTCGCCGATTACGCCATCGTGGTCGCCTCCGACGCGGAGACGGGCGGCACGTGGGCAGGCGCAACCGAAACGCTCAAGAATAAATGGGTTCCCGTGTTCGTGTTGGAACACGCGCACATGCCCGAGGGAAACAAATTGCTTTTACAAAAAGGCGCGCTGCCGTTCCCGCATCCGTTCAAAGAGCCGCCCGTGAAACTGCCCGAGTGGATGAAAATAAAAGCGGCGAGTCTGCCCGCCGAACCCAGCCAGCCGAGTCTGTTTTAATGAACACCTACCCCAATTACGTTTACCAAACCCTTGCCCGCGCCCGTGACATCGGGCAGTGGTACTGCGGACAACCTGACGCTGCGGCGCTGTGCTTCGATATTCTGGCACTCTTCCCCGATTGTCAGGAAGCCAGTGACCTCGTCTACGAACTTTTCTGCGATGAGTGGACGATCTACGATAACCGTGTTGCGCTTCAACAGAATATTGATGAATGGGATGATCGTCCGTGGCAACAACGGCGCAGGCTGGCGCTCTCGTTTCGGTTCATGAGCCGCTGGGACGGGAAGTATGAAGCTATGATGGAGCGTGGCGGCCCGAAAGACGTGCGCCCGATTCTCCACGATGGCAAGATGGAACTGCTCGGCGCGTACTGTCTCGGCGATGAGGAATGCACCGACTACGCCTGGACGATCTTTGCAGACGCCATCCAAAAAGCACAAGACCCGCGAGCAACCTTACACTGGATCGGGTGGCAATATGCCGACCTGGGTTTCTTTGCGGATGCGGCTGAAGCCTTGGGCGAACTCTGCTCGCGTTATAACGATGAGAAGGCGCGACGCCTGCTGGCCGAGGTCATCTGGTGGCGCGACAACGCCCATCGCATCCCGTGGCTTCCCCCCGCGGGCGACGGCTCGCGCTACGACCGCATGATGGATATGATCGACCCAGCCGCGCCGAAGACGAAGGATATTATCCGCCTGACGCGCAACGAGAATCAAAAAAAGCGCATCGCACCCTACCGTCCGAGCATTGACCCGCAACTGGCAAAGTTGTTCGAGACCGCGCTCCCGCCCGAACCATCCAACCCCGTAGCGACACTCGTGGACTGGAGTTTCTTGGATACCGATGATGGTCAGCCTGGTGAACTTCCCGATTGGGCGAAGAAACAGATCCAGCGGCTGGAGCGTCATCGGGACGAGGATGGGACGAATGAAATGCTCGACCACATCATTGCCACGCACAAATTCACCCGCAACATTCCGCCGCCATCCACGCCGCCGAGACGCGACCCCAACGAGCCGCCATTCGTCCCTCCGACTGAGTTTTTCGGGGATGTGGATGAGGATGAAGATCAAATTTGAATAGAAATAACCCGCGCGCGGTGCATATCTGGGAGATGTGTATAAATTTCGCCCCGCGCTCGCGGCGCAGGTGATGTGAAACGCAAATCGCCCTGTCCATTTGGATGGGGCGATTTGCGTTTTACAGAAGAACGGCAAGCGCCTACTTTCCCAGCACCACCCCATTCGGATCGATCTCGCGCAGGATGCGCTGCTCCTCCACGCTCGGAGGTTCGGTGATGGACAGTTCGTCCGCGATTAGAATCTCGAAATCGCTGTTAGCCTGGACATCCTCTACTGTGACACCTGGGTGGAGGCTGAGCAGGATCAGACGTTTGGATCCCGCGTCGAAGCCGTAGACTCCGAGTTGGGTGATGACGC
>DYKX01000209.1 GCA_020722375.1 Anaerolinea thermophila | reverse complement strand
CCTTGCCCACGTAGATGATCGTCCCCTCGGCGTTCTTCATCAGGTAACAGCCAGGCTTCGCAGGCAGGGTGGAAAGGATGCCTTCGATGCGGTCGGAAATTTCCATGAGCGATATTTTAGCACAGCGAAAATCCGCACTTGACTTATCACAAAGGCTGTATACAATAAAACAAAAGGAGAATGCCATGAACGAACCCACCAATACCCCCGTGTTTGATAGTACGCCCCCTGCCCCTGAGCCATTTTACAAGGTTTGGATCAAAGCATTAACCAAGCCCAACGAGCAAGCGTATTCGGAGATTGCCACTTCACCCGATGCCAGCCCTAATAAAGCCTATCTATGGCTGGCGATTTCTTACATCCTCACGTTTTTTGTTGTCATGTTGGTGGTTTTTGTCTCCACCTCCAATCTATATGGCGGCAGTTTGGGAAACGCGCTTGGCAGTTCTTTGATCGCCGTGATCTGCGGCGCTCCCATCGGTGCAGTCATCGGTGTGTTAGTCTATGCGCTTGAAATCGCCATCATCCAGTGGGTGGCAAAACTGTTCAAGGGCACGGGCACATATAGCCAGTTGATCTATGTGTTTGCGGCCTTCACTGCACCCCTGACGCTCATTTCGGGTGTAATTTCCCTGTTTTCCCTCATTCCCTTCATCGGACTGTGTTTTTCCATCGTCAGCATCGGACTTGGAATTTACTCCCTTGTATTGATGGTAACGGCCACCAAGGCTGTCAACAACTTCGGCTGGGGCGAAGCAATTGGATCGGTGTTCTTACCCGGCATTGTCATCGGACTCCTGTGCGGCTGTCTGGTTGTCGGCGTTATGATGCTTCTCGGCCCAATGATCGGCGATGTGTTCAGCACCATCAATCAGAGCTTGATCTATTAACCATCCGTTTCCATGGAAACCTCTTCACAGCGATTGTGGAGAGGTTTTTGATTCCAGCAGTTATAATCCAGCCACCCTGACTTTGGAGCGAAATTTGGAACACCCCCTCGAATTTGTACTCGGACAACTCCTCCGCGCCCGCGGACTGAAGCTCGCCACCGCCGAATCCTGCACAGGTGGATTGATCGCAGATCGAATTACTGATGTGCCTGGTTCCTCCGAATACTTCCTCGGCGGATTCGTGGCGTACGCGTACGAGGCCAAGGTCGCGTGTCTCGGCGTCTCGTGGGACACACTCCACAAATACGGCGCGGTCAGCCGCGAGACGGTGTTGGAGATGGCACGCGGCGCGCACACAGCCCTCAGCGCGGACATCGCCATCTCGGTCAGCGGCATCGCGGGACCTGGCGGCGGCCTGCCCGAAAAACCCGTCGGCACCACCTGGATTGGGTTGGTGACGCCCGAAGGCGAATCGGCGGAAGTGTTTTATTGGAAGGGGAATCGGCGGGAGAACAAGGAGCAGTCCGCACAGCAGGCGATGAAGATGGTGGTCGAGTATTTGAAGAAAATGCCAAAATAAGTTTTGCAAAATCCCGAAGGAATGGCAGGATTCTAAAATCTACCAGGCACGATCTGTAATCCCGAAGGGATGGCATAATTAGAAAATCTTCTGACACCCCTTCGGGGTTGGGAATCGAAATATCCTCGAATCTACAATCATTACATCCCTTCGGGATTGGCAAATTGAGCGGGGATAAGGAAAGACTCTTAACCTTTTCCTCACTTGTGTACGTGTCTACTTGTATACGTGTGTACTTTCCTACGACAGCGGCCACGTCGGCTGCACGTCCATGTCCATTTCGCTAACGTGTCCGAGCGCGTAGCGGAAGTAGCCCGCCGCGCCGATCATGGCGGCATTGTCAGTGCAAAGGGCGATGCGCGGAATGTGGACGGGAAATTCGGTCTGCGATTTGAACGCCTGTCGCAATGCCCGATTGGCCGAAACGCCGCCCGCCACCAAAATTTCCTTTGCGCCAAACTCCCGCGCCGCGGCCAACGTCTTGCCGAAGAGCACGTCCACAACCGCGGCCTGGAAACTCGCGGCCATGTCTGCCACGGGGAGATGCTTTCCAGCCTTTTCGAAATTCCTCCCTTCATACAGGACGGCGGTCTTGATTCCGCTGAACGAGAAATCCCACGTCCCTTCGAGGCGGGCGCGCGGGAATTTGAAGCGGGTCGGGTCGCCCTCCTCTGCGGCTTTTTGGATGGACGGGCCGCCCGGGTACGAGAGTCCCAGCAGCCGCGCGACCTTGTCGAAGGCCTCACCCGCCGCGTCGTCCAGCGTGGAACCGAGGCGTTTGTAGGTCAGGTGGTCGGTCATCAGGTTCAGTTCGGTATGTCCACCAGAGACGAGCAACGCGAGGAGCGGAAACTGCGGTTCGGGAGGCGGGACTTCGCCCGCGTCGTACACCCACGCGGAGTAGATGTGACCTTCGAGATGATTCACGCCGACGAGCGGAATCCCCGCGCCGAGCGCGAGACCCTTGGCCGCGTTCACGCCAACGACAAGCGACCCAGCCAGCCCAGGCCCGCGCGTGACGGCGATAGCGTCCACGTCCGCGAGGGTGATGTGCGCCTGCGCCAACGCCTGCTCGACGACTGGCACAATGGACAGCACATGCTGGCGCGAGGCCACTTCGGGATAGACGCCGCCGTAGTGCGCGTGGAGTTCCATTTGCGAGGCGACGACGGAGGAAACGAGGGCGCGGCCATCTTCGATCACGGCCGCGGCGGTTTCATCGCAGGAGGTTTCGATGGCGAGGAGACGGGCGGGAGGTAAGTCAGTCATCAGTGTTCAGTGATCAGTTATCAGTGATTGGTAATTGGTGATTGGTAATTGGTAATTG
>DYKX01000051.1:14987-18504 GCA_020722375.1 Anaerolinea thermophila | reverse complement strand
AGTCACTTCGGAAGTGACTGTCACGTTGTCGCACAGATTCTACACATGAGCCCAAAATTCATGTTGCATTTGGGGGAGGAGGGTGGGGGCATTTAGTTTTTCACATTCCTCTCCAACGCCGCCTCGATGATCTGCTCCACCCTCGGGGCGATGCTCGACGGGTCGGGATGCAATCCCTCCACCAGCAGGGCGCTGTCATAGATCTGCTCGATGATGGCGGTCTGCAACTCGGAGCCTGAATCCAGTTTCAGCAGGTTCTTCAAGATGGGGTGCGACGCGTTCAATTCCAACACTTTCTTCGGAATTTCATACTCCTTGCCGAGATACTTGTAGACGCGCTGTAACTCGGGGTTGGCGTTCGCGTCCGCATCGGCGAGGCGCGCCACAGACTGCACCAGGCGGTTGCTCGCGCGGACGTCCGTCACGCGCTCGCCGAGCACCTGCTTGAAGCGTTCCACCAGCGAGGTGAAATCCGCTTCGGGGATCTTCTCGGCTTCGGGTTCGTCCTTGGGGGCGGTCTTCGGCGCTTCGGCCTGCGCCACGTTCTTCAATTCGTGATCCTTGTACTTGCGCAAGCCCATCAGCATGAACGAGTCCATCGGTTCGGTCAGCAGGAGCACCTCCGTCCCTTGCGAGTGGAACGCGTCCAGATGCGGACTTCTCAGCACGGACTTCGGGTCTTCGCCCACGATGTAGTAGATTTCCTTCTGCTCGGGCTTCATGCGCGTCACGTAATCTTCGAGCGACGACCACTCCTCAGGTTTCAAGTTGGTCTTGAAGCGCAGAAGCGGATAGATGCTCTCGCCCTCGACGGGGTTTATCGCCACACCCTGCTTCAGGTATCCGCCAAATTCCTTCCAGAAGGCCAGGTATTTTTCGGCGTCGTTCTTCGCCAGATTCTCCAGCTCGCGCATCACCTGGTTGGTCAGCACCTTCTTCAACTTCGGCATCAGTCCGCTCGACTGCACCGTCTCGCGCGAGACGTTGAGCGGCAGGTCTTCCGAGTCCACCACGCCCTGCACGAAACGCAGATACTCGGGCAGCAGGTCTTTGTTGTAGTCGTCAATCAAAATGTTGCGTGAGTACAGTTTCAGCCCGTCATCCTTCCGCAGGGCGAAAATGCCGCGCTCGGCCCTGGCAGGGATGTACAACAGCGCGTACAACTGCACCGGCGCGTCGGTGACCAGGTGCGTGTGCAGCAACGGGTCTTCAAAATCGAGCGTGGTCTGTTTGTAAAATTCCTTGTACTGTTCCTCGGTCACATCCTTCTTTGGTGTGCGCCACAACGACGTCTGCTTGTTGACTGCCTCCTTGCCCTCGCCCACGTAAATGGGGAAACCGATGTAGTCCGAATGTTTGTGGATGATGTTCTTGATGCGATACTCGTCCGCAAATTCGGACGCGTCCTCTTTGAGTTTGACCTCCACCCGCGTCCCGCGGACGGTTCGGTCGGCCGCGCCGACCTGATAGTTATCCTCGCCCGTGGCATACCAGGTCACCGCTTCGGCGTCGGGGCGGAACGAACGTGACGTGACGCGTACCCACTCGGCCACCATGAATACCGAATAGAAGCCCACGCCAAACTGCCCGATCATCCCCGACGCGTCGAGATGCTTTTCTTTGGCCGCCTCCAAAAAGCGCCGCGCGCCAGATTGCGCGATGGTGCCGAGATGGTCAACGACCTCCTCGCGCGTCATCCCGATGCCTGAGTCTTCGATCGTGAGCGTACGCGCCTCCTGGTCCGCGTGGATGCGGATGGCAAGTTCGGCTTGCGGGTCGAGCACGTTCTGGTTGGTCACCATCTCGAAGCGCAGACGGTTCAGCGCGTCCGACGCGTTCGAGAGCAGTTCGCGCAAAAACACTTCGCGGTCTTTGTAGAGCGAATGAATCAAAATGTTGAGAAGTTGTTTGGTCTCGGCCTTGAACGTGTAGGTGGATGTTGCTTCCGTCATGGCTGCCTCCTGCAAAATGGAACGCTTTTTGTTTCGGGCGGAATTTTAAATCTGCGCCCGCACTTTGACGATAGGAGTTTTGTAAGAAAATTTTTGGCCGACCCCGTTTTCAGAGTCGGCCATTGATTTTTGTGGAGCGGGATGGCATCCCGCCAACTCTACAGCGTCCTCACATACCGAAACTGCTTATACCCCGGCGGGTCGGCGTTGATGGTCGGGTCAACCGTAACATGGATCAGCGCGGGCTTGCCCGAGTCCACTGCGCGTTGGAGCGCGGCGGGGAGTTGTTCCACCGCGTCCACTTTTTCACCGTAGCAACCCAGCGCCTGCGCCATCAGGTCGTAACGCACCTCGCCGCTCATCTCGGTGCCGATGTAGTTTTCGGGCGCGATGCCCTGGAAGTTGTGCGCGCTGCGTTCCATGCCCCAGCCCGCGTCAACTGCCACTAGCACAACGATCGGCGCGTTTTCGCGCAGGGCGGTTTCCATCTCCATGATGTTGAAGCCGAGGGCGCCGTCGCCCGTGATGCAATAGACGGGTCGTTCGGGCGCGGCGAGTTTTGCGCCGATCGCAAACGGCACGCCTGTTCCGAGATAGCCCATCTTCACCGAATAGAGAAAACTGTTCGGTTCGTAAATCTGGTTGAACGCCACGCCCCACAACGTGGTGTTGCCGCCGTCGAGAACCGTCACCGCGTTGCGCGGGAAGAAACTGCGCGCGTTGAAAACCATCTGCCCCGGGTTCACACCCTGCGTCGGTTGCGCCATCAGGAATTGGAATCCCTGCGCCATCGTCTGTTGCGTCAACTCGCGGTAGCGCGGCAGGTCGGGCATTTCGGAGCGCGCCGCGCATTTCGCTTTGACTCGTTCGAGCAGCGCGGCCAATGCGGACTTCGCGTCTGCGACGATGCCCACGTCCACTGGCCGATTCAACCCGATGGAATTCGCGTCGGAATCAATTTGAATGGTCTTCTGTTTCGACGGCTCGCCCCACGCTGGCGGCGATCCCCAGCCGTCATATTCGCCCAGTCGCGAACCGACCACGAGAACCACGTCCGCTTCGTTGCGCGCCAGCGACGTGGCCTGCATGTCGAACGCGAAAAAGTAACGCGGATGATCTTCTGGCACGACGCCGCGCGAGTTCAGGCTGGTGCCCATCCCCGCCGCGAGGTGATCACCCAGCGCGATGAACTCCGCCGACGCGTCGGCCCACAACACGCCCGTCCCCGCATGCAAAAACGGACGCTTCGCATTCGCCAACAACTCCGCGGCGGCCTCGATCCAGGCGGGGTCGCCCGCGCCCATGCTCGTCATCCGATAGTTCGCGGCGGGATAGACGGGCAACTTGTCCGCGTCCACTTTGATTCCCAGCAGTTCATCGGGGATGGCGAGGAACGCGGGACCCATCCGCCCGGTCAGCGCGGACCGAAACGCGGCGCGCACCATCTCGGGCAATCGCTCAGGCTGGCGGACGACCGCGCTGTACTTGGTGATGGGGCGCGCCATGTCAGCCAGGTTGGTGGCCTGCCACGCGCCGCCCCGCTCGGGGTCCGTGGTGAGGCGGCG